>RXJX01000011.1:0-786 GCA_003963245.1 Neisseriaceae bacterium | reverse complement strand
CCATCGTCTATTATCGTATCATTGCCATCTCCGACATTAAAACGATACACATCTGCCCACAGTGCACCAATTAAAGTATCATTACCCGTACCCCCCTCAAATTTATTCGCCCCTCCTTGATCCCAAAAAGCCGTTCCTTTTCCATTCAACGTATCATCGCCTGCTCCACCACGTAAGGTATTATATCCATCAACATCACTTATATAATCGTTACCGGCTCCACCATCCATTACATCATTACCGACCTCTCCATAAAGCTTATCCTCCCCTCCATCTCCCAACAAGGTATCGTCATTATCACCACCGTAAAGTTCATCATTTCCATCACCACCTGAAAGTGTGTCATTCCCTGACCAGCCATATACTTTATCATCGCCACCATATGCATTTATCTTATCATCGGTAATCATACCTCTAAGAGTTTCACTTTCATTACTACCTAACTTTGAATACATTAGATCGTTCAAATTCAATATGCTAGCACCATTATTAAATGACAACTTCTCTATATAACGCACACCATTTGTATATGCATCTTTTATTCGAATACTGTCTTGCTCTGTATAATGAATTATCAAATCATTGCCATCACTACTAAAGCTCAGATCGTCTGCTTTTACACCAGCACCAAACTCGATTGTATCAACCGCTCCATATCTACCATCTGCTGCAACCCCATATCGACCGCTTCCATCGTCTATTATCGTATCATTGCCATCTCCGACATTAAAACGATACACATCTGCCCACAGTGCACCAATTAAAGTATCATTACCCGTACCCCCC
>RXJX01000051.1 GCA_003963245.1 Neisseriaceae bacterium | reverse complement strand
CTACTACAGTAGCAGCGAGAAGTGGGGTTACCCATCTCATTAGTTTATTATATTGCATAACATTAACCCTACTTAGAAATTATAAAAAATAAAAGCATTCGTAAGAATGCTTTATCGCTATAGATATGACCTATAATACATTTTATTATAATTTAGGGCTATGCACAATCGCCAAAAATGACGATTGACATGGTTAATCTTATATGCTAAGACTAATTTGCAATATTAGTTCTACTTACTTCTTCATTAAGGTTGATGTTGATTCAGCCAAAAGAAAAGAGTGTCGAAAAAGGAAAGAAATTTTACCAAGATTTAACTATTTTGTTTATCAGCATCAAGAATTTTTTCTAGCTGCTCACTGTTTAATTTAGCTTGAGTGATATAGTCATCATTCATTTTTCCCGTGTAATAAGCACGCATTTTTTGTAATTGTTCTTCATCTAGCGCTCTGAATATCTCGGCTGCATCGCTAGCTTGCTTAAGATTTGCGCCTAAGAACTGATAGCTTTGCGTTGCGACTAAGAGTGCGCTTTCAAAAGTCTCGCGGTAAATATCCTCGCGTTCAAATCCGGCGTTGAGTGCTTCATAGACATCGGTTCGATTTCTTACTCTCAGTAAAATTTTTAATTGTGGATAGCTATGTTTGACCATTGCACCGATTTTAATTGCTTTGCTGCTGTCATCAATGGCAATTACCAATAATTTAGCTTTAGCCAAGCCCGCGATTTCTAATAGATCCATTCGTGCCGCATCGCCATAAAAAACTTTGTGCCCAAATTTGCGCACAGTATCAACTTGATTGGCATCAATATCTAAAATAGTACTTTTTATGCCATTTGCCAGCAAATAGCGCGACACTATTTGACCAAAACGCCCAAATCCGGCAATAAGAACCTGATTATCTTGGTTAACTACATCTGAGTATAATTGTTGCTTGCTATTACTGAGTGCTGGCGCAAGTATTTTTTCATAGAACATCATAATAACTGGAGTCAGCAACATCGAAAGGGCGACTACGGCAACTAATTCTCTAGCCAGCTCAGTTGTAAAAATTTGGTTTTGGCTGGCGTAAGAAATAAGGACAAAGCAAAATTCACCACCCTGAGCTAATGTTAAGGCAATTAACCAACTATCTTTACGTGCATTACATAACGACTTTCCGAGTACAAACAATACTAGAAATTTAATGATAATTAATGCAATAACTAAGCCACCGATTAACCATAAATGTTCACTAATAATTATAAAATCAATATTAGTTCCAACTGAGATAAAAAATAATCCCAGTAATAAACCTTTAAATGGCTCAATATCTGCTTCAAGCTCGTGCCGGTATTCGCTTTCGGCTAATACTACGCCAGCAAGAAAAGCACCCATAGCTGGTGATAGTCCGACATAATTCATAGCCAGGCTAATTCCGATTACAAGGAGTAAGGCGAGTGCGGTAAAAGCTTCATTAAGATTTGAGTTAGCAATAAAACGGAATATTGGGCGAAGCAGATATTTACTTCCACCGACAATAAATACAAGGATAGCAACAACCAATAAAGTTTGCTCCCAGCGATCAAAGCCAGATGAGCTATTATTTATTGCAGTTGAATGCTCTCCCAATAGCGGTAGGAATGCTAGGATTGGAATTACAGCTATATCTTGAAACAAAAGTATTGCGAAAATAGTATTTCCTGCATTTAACTTAATCCAGCCTTTTTCATGAAGCATCTGCAAAACAATTGCAGTCGAAGAAGAGGTAAAAATCATACCTAAAGCAAGAGATACCGCGAATGATAAACCACACAGTTTGGCAATTATGGTAATAACTACAGTGGTTAGAACAACTTGTAGCCCGCCAGTTAGCAGAAGTGACTTCCTAAGTTCCCAGAGCATTGATGGACGCAACTCTAATCCAACCAGAAAAAGCATCATCACCACGCCAAATTCAGCGAAGTGCATAATATTTTCAGTATTGGAACCGACCAAGGATAAAGCAAATGGACCTATTATAATTCCAGCAATTAAATAACCCAACACTGAGCCAAGACCGATACGTTTAGCTAATGGTACGGCTACCACTGCGGCAAGTAGATAAATGAATGCTTGAAAAAATACTTGTGAATTATTCATATGCTATGGTTTCTAGTATTATTGAATTTTTAGTTGCTAAGTCTGAGAGGGTAGGCACTGAACCGCTATTGCAGCTGGTAAATAATGATGCCCAATTCTATTTGTGTAAAATTGGGCATGGGTTTTTAGTTAATGCTATTGGTTTGCTGTATACCAGCGACTAACCATTTTGCACCTTCAACGGCGGCAGGCTTAGTAAAATTCCAAATTTCACTAAAGTCAACAGCTGGTGTATTTGGTGATTCGCTTACTTTCCCAAAGAATTTTACTGAAGCAATAAAATTACCATTTTCTGCGCTGGAAGCTAAAAGCTGACAATCTAGTTGACTAAAATCAGCAATATAATCATTTTCACTAATCAATTGCTTAACTTCAGCATAGAGTTCAGGAGTCATGTATTTTTCAACTTCAGCAACATTTTCAGGCGTATTCATGCTTTGAATATGTAAAAACATACCTTTTGCCTGACGTAGGAAATATTGTGCTTCAACGCCATCTGCCATCCGTTCCAAAGCTGGATTAATTGTTGGTGCTGTTTGCTGATTGGCTTGCACTGTTTGTCCAGGAACATAAGCAGCGTTATCTTTACGTATATTGGGGATATCAAAATTATTATTTGCTTGTGGTGTGGCGAAATTTCCTGAAGCTGTTTGTGGGATTGATTTCTTACGGAATAACATCAAACCAATGGCTAGTAAAATACCTAGAATACCAATAATTCCCCAAGGAATGCTACTACCACTACTTGTGGATTCGCGAGCAGTTTGCGAACTAGCTGATTTATCTGAGTTCATTGCCTTACCAAGCATATAACCACCAACGGCACCAGCAGCGGCTCCAGCTACTACGCCACCAATTCCTGGTCCACTTTTTTGTGGAGTTGCACTACCAGCCGCTGTATTAGCACCTGATTGATAATTATTATTGGTAGTTTGAGTTGGTGTGCTTCTTTGCATACCAAGACTTCGAGATTTACCCATCCGTGCAGCGAACGCGCTTTGCGAAGTTAATAATGCTGCGGATATTAATAATACACTTATTTTTTTACTAAAATTTTTCATAACGTATTGTCTTGTCTCTTAAAAAATTATTCTTTAGGGCTAAAGCCAAAATGAGATAAAGTATAGTTGGTCACTATTCTACCACGTGGAGTACGTTGAAGTAAACCATTTTGCATTAAATATGGCTCAATAACATCTTCGATTGTATCTCCAGATTCACCAATTGTTGCAGCTAGATTATCTAGGCCAACTGGACCGCAGTCAAATTTTTCAATAATTGCACAAAGTAGTTTGCGATCCATTATATCCAGACCTAAATGATCGACATCCAGCATTTGTAACGCTGCATCAGCCGTTTCTTTATTAACCAGACCATTACTTTTTACATCAGCGAAGTCGCGTACTCTGCGTAATAGACGATTGGCAATACGTGGTGTACCACGTGAACGGTTAGCAATTTCTGCTGCACCTTCATCATCAATCTCCATTTTTAGAAGTCGTGCTGAGCGTTTAACTACAATTTTTAATTCCGTCGGGTTATAAAATTCTAAGCGAGAAATTATGCCAAAACGATCACGAAGTGGATTGGTTAGCATACCAGCGCGTGTAGTTGCGCCAATTAGCGTAAATGGAGGCAAGTCGATTTTAATTGAGCGAGCTGAGGGGCCTTCTCCTATCATGATGTCAAGCTGAAAATCCTCTAGGGCAGGGTAGAGAATTTCTTCAATAATAGGTGACATACGATGAATTTCATCAATAAACAGGACGTCGTTTGCTTCGAGATTAGTTAAAATCGCCGCTAAATCACCAGGCTTTTCTAAGACTGGTCCAGAAGTTTGTTTTAGATTAACACCCATTTCACGCGCGATGATATGCGCTAAAGTTGTTTTTCCTAAACCTGGTGGACCAAATAGTAAAACATGATCGAGAGCTTCCTGACGCTTGCGAGAGGCTTGAATGAATATTTCTAGTTGGCGCTTTACTTTATCCTGTCCAATGTACTCTGTTAGCTCTTTGGGGCGTAACGCGCGTTCTTGAAGGTCTTCAGTTGAGTTGATCTTCACTGCGGTAGTAATACGTGATTCTGTTGCCAGATTATCTGATTTAATCATATAAATATATTTGTAAGCTTAAATAATAGAAGGTTAAACTAAAGGGAGAAATAGTAGTGATGTAGTGTTGTGATAAAAAAACATACGGCGATGCCGTATGTTTTTGAAGTTTTTAAACGTGAGCTTTTACGTAGTCAATAGCTTTTTGAACTGTGGTAATTTTTTCTGCATCTTCGTCAGGGATTTCACAACCAAACTCTTCTTCAAGAGCCATCACTAATTCAACTGTATCCAGTGAATCAGCACCTAAATCTTCGATAAAAGAAGCGTCATCTTTGATTGTTGCCTCGTCAATTCCTAATTTGTCTGCAACAACTTTTTTAACTTTAGCTTCAATATTTTCCATGTTAGACCTTTCAAAAATGGTAATTTTTGCCCCTATGCAATCCAAACTCCTGACGGAAATCAAATTACGCGTGGTTTTATTTATGTATTATAATCTATATGCTGATTATTTTTGTATTATATTTTATGTGTGTTAGGCAGAATGACTAAAACCAGTAAAATATAAAGATTGTACTCAATAAGTCAGTATAATAATAGATAGCGTGTCTACACGTCAAATAAAAATTAGATTTTTTTATCTGCCAGTTAGAAAAAACGACTAAACTTTGCGCTATACGGTAAAATATACGCCTTAATGCATATTTTAGATTTTAGTATCAGCCAGAAAGAAAAAATAATGAGTGATAATTTTGAAATTTGTTATTTAGATGAGATTATTATAGAAGGGCGAACTGCTAGCGGTAAGAAATTTCGTCCAAGTGACTGGGTTGATCGCTTATGTGGAATGTTAGCTGATTTTGAACTTAAAAAGGTTTCATATTCACCATTCTTACGCCCGATGATGTATAAAGACATGCAGTGCGTGGCTGTAAAGAAAGAATTAGAGTCCAAAGATTCTGACGTATTTGATTTTTTGATGCAATTTGCACGAGATAATCAATTAGTGGTTACAGATTGTGCTAATTTTAAACTTCGTGCCACTGAGGCAGAGTAAAGTTATATGAAAATACTTGTATTAAACGGGCCCAACTTAAATCTATTGGGTATTCGTGAACCAGGGATTTATGGTATTGTTACCTTACAACAGATAGAGCAGGGCTTGCAGCAGCAGGCTCAATTAAATAATGCAGAGCTTGAATTTGTCCAAAGTAATTACGAAGGCGCGCTATTAGAGCGGATACATTATTGTTTCAATGATCCTGTGGATTTTATTATTATCAATCCTGCCGCTTTTACACATACTTCAGTCGCATTGCGCGATGCATTATTAGCTGTAAAAACGCCGTTTGTTGAAGTTCATTTGTCGAATGTTCATGCACGAGAAACATTCAGACATCATTCTTATTTTTCCGATATTGCAGTCGGTGTAATTTGTGGATTGGGTGCAGAAGGATATAATTTTGCATTATCCTTTGCATTTAAATATTTATCTAAAGGAAAATAATAACATGGATATTAAAAAAATTAAAGCAATCGTTGATATGATTAAGGAATCAGGTATTGCTGAACTGGAAATCACTGAAGGTGAAGAAAAGTTAAGAGTTACTTGTGTTAATCCAAATCAACCGCAAGCAGTTCATTATGCTCCTGCTCCGATGCACGTAAATATTCCTGCACCTGTTGCACCAACTACGTCAGCTTCCGCGGTGGTTGAGGCTGCTCCTGCAGCATCTGCTGCAACAGCTGGTGTTACAATTGATTCACCAATGGTTGGAACATTCTATCGTTCTTCATCACCAACAAGCTCAGCATTTGTTGAAGTTGGTCAGGAGGTTAAAGTGGGTCAGGTATTGTGTATTATTGAAGCAATGAAGCTTATGAATCAAATTGAAGCAGATAAGGCTGGCGTGATTAAAGAAATCTTAGTTAAAGATGGCAGTCCGGTTGAGTACGGTCAACCTTTATTTGTTATTGCCTGATAAGCTAGCTGGAGAAAACTATGTTTGAAAAAGTTTTGATTGCTAACCGTGGTGAGATCGCGTTGCGTGTTCAGCGTGCTTGCCGTGAGCTTGGTGTAAAATCAGTTGTGATATATTCTGAGGCTGATCGTGATGCTAAATATGTCAAATTAGCTGATGAGGCAGTCTGTATTGGTCCGGCACGTTCTGCGCAGAGTTATCTAAATATTCCTTCAATTATTGCAGCTTGTGAAATAACTAATGCTCAAGCGGTTCACCCAGGGTTTGGTTTCTTATCAGAAAACGCTGAGTTTGCTAGACGTGTAGAAGAGAGTGGGTTTGTATTTATCGGACCTCGTCCAGATGCAATCGCAACTATGGGTGATAAAGTAAAAGCAAAAGAAGCGATGATTAAAGCTGGTGTGCCAGTTGTACCTGGTTCGGATGGTGAATTACCTTATGATAATAAAGAAGTTATCAAAATTGCTAAAAAAGTTGGTTATCCGGTAATTATCAAAGCTGTAGCTGGCGGCGGCGGTCGTGGTATGCGTGTGGTTCATGAAGAAAGCGAATTAATTAATGCTTTGGAGATTACACGGAGTGAGGCTGAGGCTGGTTTTGGTAATCCTGCCGTTTACATGGAACGTTATTTAACTTTGCCTCGTCATATTGAAATTCAGGTTTTGGCAGACGAGTATGGTAATGTAATCTATTTGGGTGAGCGTGATTGCTCAATGCAACGTCGCCATCAAAAAGTGATTGAAGAGGCTCCTGCACCGGGAATTACTGAAGAAGCTCGTCGTAAAATCGGTGAAGCTTGTGTTGCTGCCTGCAAGTTAATTCGTTATCGTGGAGCTGGTACATTTGAGTTTTTATACGAAAATGGTGAGTTTTTCTTTATTGAAATGAATACTCGGGTACAAGTTGAGCATACGATAACTGAAATGATTACTGGGATTGATATTGTTAAAGAACAGCTCTATATTGCCAGTGGTGAGAAGTTACGTTATACCCAAGCTGATGTTAAGCTAAAAGGACATGCTATTCAATGTCGTATCAATGCTGAAGATCCATATACATTTGTGCCATCACCGGGTAAGATTGAAGGCTGTCATTTTGCTGGCGGCAATGGTGTTCGGGTGGATTCACATGTCTATGCTGGTTACAGTGTGCCTCCATATTATGACTCAATGATTGCTAAATTAATTGCTCATGCTGAGAACAGAAGTCATGCGATTAATAAAATGTTAGGTGCTTTAAAGGAATCATCTTTTATTGGAATAAAAACTAATATTCCACTGCATCAAGAAATGTTGCAAGAGCACGGTTTTGTTGAAGGTGAACAATCGATTCACTATCTGGAAAATTATTTAAAGCAACGTAGTAGATAATAAAGTAAGAAGCATGGATTAGTTCCATGCTTCTTACTTGTAATTTTTACATTTTTATTATTGAACTTACCTGAGTCCTCACTTTTTTATGCTTGAATAAGTAACTCAAGCTGAGTAAACTGATCTTTAACAAGTTGGTAATTAAAAAATAACGCAGTCGTATA
>RXJX01000003.1:17460-42269 GCA_003963245.1 Neisseriaceae bacterium | reverse complement strand
GGGGACAGATTTTAGTTTGGTTAGTGAGGGTGAGCTACAGTTAGCGCTACATAAAATTAACCGTTTACCAAGAAAAATCCACAATGGGAAAACAGAACATGAGATTTTTTACGGTATAAACAAAAAACTTATCCCCGCTAAGCAGCGGAAAATATTAATTTGTGCATTTCGCACTTGAACTCAGGGGTATTACCCCCTGATATATTAAAATTTTTTAAACCAAATAGACAATTTAGAATACCATTAGCTATTAAGCAAAAAGTGCGGGGCTATGGTTTAACTACTGTTGGGATTTAGCCGCAGCCACACTCGATTTGAGTACCGCTTTAACCTTCATTCCCTTCAGTCGCATATCCATCACGTTTCCACCAGTCAAGTCCGCCAATAAGTTCTTTAACCTGAAACCCAAGAGTAAGAAGCTTAACTGCAGTTTTAGTTGAAGCATTGCAACCGATCCCATCACAATAACAAACATATATCTTAGTTTTATCTAAATGTTCAACAGAGCTTAAGCAAATCTCTCTATGTGGTAAATTAATAGACTGTGGGATATGCTCCTTAGTAAATACTACTTTTGAGCGTCCATCAACAACAATTAGATTCTCATTCTGCTGTTTTGCAATATATAGATCCCATGAATCCATTTCATACGCTAATTTTTTTGATAATGATTTAGCTGATCAATAGACATCTCGTTTCTCCCAAACTTGTATTTGCTGCCTAATTTAAATGTCTAAGTATCATTAACTCAAAGCTTTCTCTACGAGCTTTTAAAACTTCGACGAATATCGTATTATAGTATTATAGTATATTAATCACTACACATCAAGGCAATCTGATCTGCTTTTTTAAAAAGTATATGCTATGGAAAAAGACCTGACCACTAAATTTATGCATCCGCTGAGGTGAGGAGCACCACCGGAAGACTTAATTTTGAGCTATAATTTGTAACTAAAAATTGGAGTCAAATTATGGAGAGTATAAGCATCTTGGTGAAAATGAAAGATTTGTAATAGAGTTAACGTTGTCAAAAGGCAATTCAAGAGTTGAAATGGCAAAATTCCTTGGTTATTCGCCAGAATATTTATTATTGTTAATGAGGATATTATGCAACAAATAAAATCCTACACCAATTACCAAAAATTTTGGTACTTTGCCAAACCTATTCTATTACAACACGAAGCGCAAAATAACCTAGCACTAGGTATAACTCTACGTGCGGAACATAAGCCTGAGCAACTTAAGCTTGGTTTGGTGCTATTTATTAATGGTCAAGCAAGTAAAGTAGCAATTATTAGTGCTTTTCATGGTGGAACATTGATCTTATCTCACACTTGGGAGCTTGCTGATTTGTGTATTTTGCAGGATTTTCTAATTAGCAATGAGGTTGTGCTTCATGGTGTAGTTGCGAAGGTTGGATTGAGTGAGGAATTTGCGCAATCATGGATTCAATACAACTCTGTATCTTATGAATTACTTCATCATACTGAAATGTTAGTTATGGAACAATTGCAGTCGAACACTGTAACCCAATATGTATTGCGCCAAGCGCTTGACTTTAATCTTAAGGTGGTGACTGAGCACTGCCAACAGTTTTTATTGGATATTTATCCGCAAGCACCTCAAGATGAAATAATAGCTTCCATTGATACCGTTGCTCAAGAATTTATCGCAGGAAGATTTGGATTTATTTTAGAGGATAACAGCAAGAACGCTCTGGGTATTATTGAAATAATTCGCCAAACACCAAATTATCAGGCTATTTCTACGGTTGCAGTTTTGCCAATCAACCGGGGTAAAGGTTATGGACGCGCTTTAATTACGATGATTTGCGCGCAAATTTTTAAATCTGGTAAAATACCATTGTTATTTGTCGATAAAAATAATCCGCTAACTATGCACTTATACTATTCACTGGGCTTTGCCGCAATTAGCGAAACCAAACATTATATTTTTAAAACAGCTTGTTAAACTATTATCTGATTGAGAGTGAACAATGACTATCTGGATTGAACCAGTTGAATTACATGGTGAACACGTTTCTTTAGTTCCATTAACTATGGAGCATCATGAGCAATTACGTGAAGCATTAGCTGATGGTGAATTATGGAATTTATGGTATACCAGCATACCAAGACCAGAAGATCTTGCCACTGAAATTGAGCGACGGCTTGCTTTACAGGCTAAAGGTGAAATGGTACCTTTTGCGGTTATTGATAAACGTACTAATCAAGCTGCTGGGATGACGACTTATTGTCGTTTAGATCAAGCAAATCGGCGAGTGGAGATTGGTTATACCTGGTATCGTCAGAACTGCCAGCGCACCGCGTTAAATACTGAATGCAAGCTAATGCTTCTACGTCATGCCTTTGAGGTTTTAAATTGTGCTTCGGTTGAATTTCGTACTAGTGCATTTAATTTTACCAGTCGTAAGGCGATTGAGCGCTTGGGCGCTAAATTAGACGGTGTACTGCGCAATGCACGGATTCTTACCAATAGTGTGATAAGTGATAGTTATGCTTATAGTATCTTGAGTAACGAATGGCCGATAGTGAAAACTAATCTTGAATACAGATTACGCAGTTAAAAAAGGGAGCGCAAGGCTCCCACTATATTTATTATTGACCGATTTCCTCATTCATCATGGTTGTAAACTGATAGGTCGTTGGGTCAATATAGAGATTATAACTTCCCCAACCATGTCCGGCACCCCACAGAGTCATGCCGACAAACCCAGCAGATTCACCTGCTGCATTGGTATTAAGATAATCAATAAATCCTTTTAGCGTTGCCTGACAACTACTTGCCGCGCTGGTTGCAGCACCAACCTCAGTTACAATCGCTTGTAAACCATTGGTTTGCAGATAATCGGCAAAAGCTTGTAAATTAAATCCGTTTACGCCAGTGCTGGATAAGGCTGTGACATCCTGACAACTATTTTGGGTACCGGAAAAGTCTGAATCCAAATATTGATGGACATTAATCAGTAGATTGCTAGTGTCAACTCCTGAAGCCTGTAAATTAGCTTTAGAAAAGACCTGCGCATTAGTTTTACCATCTGCATAAGTGGTTGTTGTCCAAGAATGTAAACCGCTCCAGCCATCACCCTCGATTAATATTTTACCCGGAAAGTGTTGCGCTTGTAAATAATTAACTACCGGAATTTCGGAATTATAAATTTGAGTTGGCGTTAACGTTTCGCCACTTGCCGCGGCTGGTTCATTGACAATATCCAGCATTAGGTACTGTTGATTAATATTATTATCCGAGCTAATTTGCCCATAAATATTTTTCCAAATTCCAACGTAGTCATTTGGATTGGTGTCTAATTTTCCATCTGGGCATTGGCTCACACTTGGATTACAACCCGAAATCTGACTACCCATCCATGAGTAATGCATATAGGTATGTAGATCAAGAATGGTATATATTCCGGAGCTGGTTAGGGTTTCAAGTAATGGTTGCACGAAATTTGTCCAATAGGCCATATTAAGCGTATAATCGTCTGCACCACCTAATGCTAGAAAGCTCCAACTAATGGGTACTCTGACGGTGTTTAGCCCGGAGCTGACAAATTGACGCATATTAGCCAAGTCACTATATTTGGGTTGACTCTCAGCGTCTGCCTGAGAAAGATCAGGAACGGTAGCAGTATTTATTACGGTACTAAATTCCAAACCAGATAAATTTACTCCAAGGTACGGTAATTTACGTTTAATTGAGATTGGCTTGAGCGTGCTATCATTTAAATTACTGGCTATTGGTGTGTAAGTTGGTGTGCCAGTCAAATTACCATTAGAGTCAACCGCAAGATTATTAAAATTCATATGCAGGACAGACTTGCTCTGGTATGATTTAAACGTAGTTGCGCCATTGGGCGTGAGATTAAAATCAATATAACCCAAATATGGATTATTATTTTGATCGCAACCTCCGGCGTGAATAGTTGCCCCAGCATAATATTGATTACCACTATAAGTGGCAATTTGGCTGCCGCTATATGAGTTAGAGTAGCTGAGTGCTGGTGCAGTAACTTGTCCTTGCCCATTTTGAAAGCATAATACAGGAATAGTGCTTTCATAGCCAGTTGTTCCAGCTTTGCCAAATCCTGTCAACATATTAGTTATTCCGTTATTACTGGAGCCTAGTTGTTTTGCAGTAGCTGTTGCCGTACTGGTATTTTGCGGAGGCTGATTAGAGCTTCCTCCACTATTGCATGAGGCAATTAGGGCCACTACAGCTGTGATTACAGTAAGGTTTAGTTTTTTAATTGTAGGTGTAGTCATGAAAAATCTCCCTTGAGAATAAAATTTTACATAGTCACGGAAATGTGAGCTGTTGTTAGGCGAGATTCTAAAGCGATTTAATTGATTTGCCTACCGCGTTTTTGTGTGGGTGTCTGAGCTGATATCTGTTTTTAAATTTATTTTACCTCTTGACTCAGGTAATAATGATAAAATTATTCCTATTCATTTTCCTCTGATCTGTAAATTAAGGTGATATAACATGCAAAGTATGAAACAAAATTGGAATTCATCATATTTATTTGGTGCCAATAGTGACTTTATTGAAGAGCTTTATGAACTATATTTAGAGGATACTACCAGCGTAGATCCTAAATGGAAACAATATTTTGACTCACTACAAGATGGTGTGGCTAAAGATGTCAATCATAGTGATATCAAAGAAAAATTTACAATTTTAACCAGCAATCCTTTGGCATTAGCAACTAGTGGCGGCACTGATGGCGTACTTAGCAGTAGTCAAACTAAAGTTTACGGATTAATTGCGTCGTACCGTGCATGGGGGCATAAATTTTCAAAATTAGATCCTCTAGAGCGTAAAGTAGTTGAGCGCCCAGCAGAATTAGACATTAAAACTTATGGTTTGGATAATGAGTTAGAAAATGAATTTTTTGATGATTATGATTTACGCCATGCTAAAAAATTAAAACTAAAAGAAATTATTGCAAAATACGACCAGATTTATTGCGGCTCTTCTGGGTTTGAATTTGCATTTATCAGTGATCTGGAAGAGCAAGAGTGGTTACGTAATTATGTAGAAACTCAATATCTTAGCTATCAATTAAATCCTGCCGATAAAAAACAAATTCTCCAAAAACTTACTGAAGCTGAAGGCTTAGAAAAATATCTACATACTAAGTATGTGGGGCAAAAACGTTTCTCACTTGAAGGTGGTGATACTTTAATTCCTATCTTAGATCGCATGATTAATCAGGCAGCAGAACATGGCGTGGATGATATTTATCTAGGTATGGCGCATCGTGGACGCTTAAATACTTTAGTGAATATCACCGGTAAAGCTCCGCAAAAACTATTTGATGAATTCGATGGTAACTATCCGAGTTATGATTTTGTAACTAGCGGGGACGTTAAGTACCACAAAGGCTATGCTTGCGAATATGTAACGCAAAATGGTAAAAAAGTTAAAATGGCAATGGCATATAATCCATCGCATTTAGAAGTGGTTAATCCGGTAGTACAGGGCGTGGTTCGTGCTAAGCAAGATCGTCGTGGAACTAACAAAAATGCCGTTATGGGCGTATTAGTTCATGGAGATTCAGCATTAATCGGTTTAGGTACCAATCAAGCTGTGTTTAATATGAGTCATACTCGTACTTACGGTGGCTATGGTTTAATTCATATTGTGGTTAATAATCAGGTTGGCTTTACTACTTCACGGGTAAGTGATAACCGTTCATCACGTTATTGTACCGATATTGCAAAAATGATTGAATCGCCTGTAATTCACGTTAATGGTGATGATTTACGTGCGGTGGCATTTGCAACTGATCTTAGTGTTGCCTACCGTCAAAAATTTGGACGTGATATTGTGATTGATCTGGTATGTTTCCGTCGCCATGGACATAATGAAGCTGATGATCCAACTCTAACGCAGCCTTTAATGTATGCTAAAGTTAAACAACATCCGGGAACTCGTGCATTATACGCGGCTCAGTTGGTTAATGAAGGTGTAATTGCTGCTGGTGAGGATGGTGCGATGGTTGAAGCTTATCGTACTGGTTTACAAAAAGGTGAGCACATTAATAGTGCAAAAATGATTCCACTGCCGCGTTATGATTTTGATGTTAAACCATTCATGAATGCTAAATGGGATGATAAAGTTACAACCAAAATCAGTAAAAAGAAATTAGCTGAATTGGCACAAAAGGTAACTACCAAACCAACTGAAGCATCATTCAAACTACATCCGACAATTGTAAAATTAATTGATTCACGAGTAGCAATGGCAGCCGGAACTCAGCCAGTTGATTTTGGTATGGCAGAAACTTTGGCGTATGCCGCATTACTTGATGACGGTATCAGTATTCGTCTAAGCGGTGAAGATGCTAGCCGTGGGACATTCTCACATCGTCATGCTGCATGGCATAATATGAACCGCAAGCAGTTGAGCGAAGGTATCCATATTCCATTGAAGAATGCACAGAACAATAGCTGGTTTGCGGTTTATGATTCAATTCTCAATGAAGAAGGCGTTTTAGGCTTTGAATATGGCTATAGCCTTGAAAGTACTAAATCATTAACCATTTGGGAAGGGCAGTTTGGTGATTTTGCCAATGGCGCTCAGGTAATGATTGATCAATTTATTGTTTCTGGTGAAGCTAAATGGGGTAATTTGACTCGTCTTGCAATGATTCTACCACATGGTTTTGATGGGCAAGGTCCAGAACATTCATCTGCACGGATTGAGCGTTTTTTACAATTAGCTGCTGAAGATAATATTATTGCAGTAGTTCCATCAACTGCTGCGCAGATGTTCCATATGATACGCCGTCAAGCTAAATCAAATTTTGCGAAACCATTGGTAATTTTCTTGTCTAAACGTTTATTGCGTGCAAAAGAAGCCATGAGTGATCTCAATAGCATAACTGATGGAGTATTTTTACCAGTTATTGCCGATGATAGTGCTAAGAAAACCGCTAGCCGAGTGATTTTGTGTACTGGTCAGGTATATTACGATTTGGTTAAAGCGCGTGCTGAGAAAAACTTAGCGGATAGCATTGCAATTATTCGGGTTGAACAGCTTTATCCATTCCCAGCAGAGCAAGTTAAGGCTGAATTAGCAAAATATACTAAAGCTAAGGATTTTGTTTGGGCACAAGAAGAACCATATAATCAAGGTGCTTGGTTACAAATTCGCGAGGATTTGGACGATGCCTTGGAGGGTAGAAGTCGTTTTAAAGCGGCAAGCCGTCCGCGTGCAGCAGCACCAGCTTGCGGAACTTCAACTATGCATAATCAACAACTAGCAGATCTTTTGGCTGCTGCATTGACTAAGTAATGCAAAAAACAATCAATCTGTTAGGTATTATTGCGCTGGGGTCGCTGGTTGCCGGAATGTTCCCAGTCATTGGGGTTTATTTTTCAGTATTGGGTTTAGTGTTAACCACGGTGCTGTATGCTAAAGTTGATAAACTTGGATATGGCACGACGTTGCTTAATTTTACAATTTATCAGTGGGTAGTAATGTTGGTTCCCACTGGCATCTTGACCTACCTTGGTGTAGAGCGTTTTTCTCAGGGTAGTAATGGTCTTACTTATTTGATTATTATGCTCGTGGTTGCTTTGCTTTTGTTTCTGGCGTTCATTAATTATTTTATTGCCAAAAGCCTGTTGGTTCTCGGCGAAAAGACTGATAGTCTCTGGTTTAAAGTTAGTGGTACGTTGACCAAGGTTGGTGCATTCACGATGCCAGTATTATTAGGATTTGTTTTTATCGTACTTGCTCAGCCATTTTTCTTATTGGGATGCATTTTATTTAAACCTGCAGGAGAAATAAAGTGAGTAAATTACACCAGTTTGCGTGGTTGAGCTTGGTACTAAATTTATTGGGATATGTAACTCATTGGGGTAGCGTTTTTAGTTTACTAGGTTTTATTGCAACTATTTTTCTCTACCTGCAATTTGAGCGTCGTCAATTTGTTGATAAAATTGTAAAATTGTACATAATGACTTCAGTCTTAATGACTGTAAGTTTATTTTTCGCCGCATCTGCTTATATTATTGAAGCTCATACACATGTGATGTCAATTGGTTCAATTGGCCTACTTGTTACTGCTTATTTAGTTGGCTTGGGTGCAGCATTTCTAACTTATAAATTAAGTACGAAGGTTCGTTTAATTGCTGAGCATTGTAACTCTAAAGCATTTAGGATTGCCTCGATCTTATTTAAAATTTCAGCATACACTATGCCCTTAATTGTTGGCATTTTAATTCAGGCGATAGCGCAGTTGGCGGTACTGATTGCAGCTATCATTTATAAACCACATCTTAACCAAGTATAATTTTTATTTAGGGATTGTTTTATGAAAATTGAAATCAGAGTTCCTCAGTTACCTGAGTCAGTAAGTGAAGCGGTGTTATTAGATTGGCACAAAAAAGTTGGAGAATTTGTTAAACGTGAAGAAAATTTGATTGATTTGGAAACCGACAAAGTTGTGATGGAACTTCCAGCTTCAGAAGATGGTGCTTTAGTTGAGATTGTTGGTAAGCCTGGCGAAACTGTTAAAAGTGGACAATTAATTGCTTATTTTGATACTTCAGTTAAAGCTGAAGTGGCTGCACCAGTGGCAGCGGCTCCGTCACCAGCAGCATCAGCGCCAGCTGCAGCTCCTGTAGCAACAACGGCTAAAGGTGTTCCAGCAATGCCTGCAGCTGCTAAAGTTGCCGCTGATAATGGTGTCGATCTGACGCAAGTCGCTGGTAGCGGTCGTGGTGGTCGTGTTCTTAAAGAAGACGTGCTGGGTGCCATGAGTGGTAAGGGCTCACGAATTGAAGAGCGTGTACCGATGAGCCGTTTACGTAAACGAGTTGCTGAGCGTTTGTTAGAGAGCCAACATACTAATGCGATATTAACTACGTTCAATGAAGTTAATATGAAACCTGTTATGGATTTACGCGCTAAATATAAAGATCATTTTGAGAAAAAACACGGCGTTAAGCTTGGCTTTATGTCATTCTTTGTTAAAGCTGCAATTGCCGCGATGAAACAGTATCCAATTGTAAATGCATCAGTTGATGGTGAAGATATCGTTTATCATGGTTATTTTGATATCGGTATTGCCGTTGGTTCGCCACGTGGTTTAGTTGTGCCAATTTTGCGCAATGCTGAAAATATGTCAATTGCTGATATTGAAAAACAAATTGCTGATTTTGGTAAACGTGCTAGAGATGGTAAACTTGAAATTGAAGAATTAACCGGTGGTACGTTCTCTATTACTAATGGTGGAACTTTTGGTTCAATGATGAGTACACCAATTATTAATCCACCACAATCTGCGATTTTGGGTATGCACGCGACTAAAGAACGTGCCGTGGTTGAAAATGGTCAGGTGGTTGTGCGTCCGATGATGTATTTGGCACTATCTTATGATCACCGGATTATTGATGGTCGCGAGGCGGTTTTATCGCTTGTTGCGATTAAAGATGCGTTGGAAGATCCAGCTCGTCTATTATTGGATTTATAAATTTTGAAATAAAGCAGGCGAGTTTTCCCCTGCTTTATTCTATTAGAAATGGAATACGGAATGACCAGTCGAATTTATTGTATTGCTGAATTTGAACCTAAGCTTGGACATGAGCAGGAATTATTTGAGAAGTTAACCAGTTTAGAGCCTTTGGCTCTTCGTGAAGATGGTTGTGTACGTTATCGAGTAACTCGCCAAATTAAACATCCGCAAGCAATGCAGGAGTCGAAATTTTCGATTATGTTTAATGAAGAGTGGGCGAGTATTGAAGCATTTGAAGAGCATTGTGCTCAGCCGTATTTAGTGGATTTTTTTGAGCGTTATGTCGGAAATCCAGAGACTTCAATTACCGCAGATTGTAGCGTGCGCTTATTTAGTGATGAAGTATAGTAGTTTAAGAGGATAAAAATATGCAAAATTTTGATGTAGTAGTTATTGGTGGTGGTCCTGGTGGTTATGTTGCAGCTATTCGTGCGGCACAACTTGGTTTTAGCACTGCGTGTATTGATGGTTACGTGCGTAATGATAAATATTCATTGGGTGGAACTTGTCTAAATGTTGGTTGTATTCCTTCTAAAGCGCTGTTACAATCTTCAGAAAATTACGCTGAATTAACGCATAGCTTTGCTGATCATGGGATTAGCTGTGATAATCCAAAGATTGATATTAAAAAAATGTTGGCGCGTAAAGAAGAAATCATTAGTAAAAATGCTAACGGAATTTCATTTTTATTCAAGAAGAATAAGATCACTGAAGTTCACGGTTGGGCAAGCTTTAAACAGGCTGATTCAGGCAAATATATTATCAGCGTTGATGATAAAGGAACTAAGCAAGAAATTAGTGCGACTCATGTAATAGTGGCGACTGGTTCTAATTCACGTCATTTACCACAATTAGCAACAGATAATATCAATGTATTGGATAATGAAGGTGCATTGGATTTGGATGCAGTACCAAAAGAATTATGCGTAATTGGGGCTGGGGTGATTGGTCTGGAAATGGGTAGTGTGTGGAGTCGGGTTGGCGCTAAAGTTACTATACTTGAAGTTATGGATAAATTTTTACCAGCTGCGGATGAACAAGCTGCTAAAGAACTACACAAAAATTTAGTTAAACAAGGTTTAGTCATCAAAAATGGTGTAAAAATCGGTGAAATTAAAAACGGTAAGAAAAAAGTTACGATTAATTATGAGCATAATGGCGAACAACATAAGCTTGAAGCAGATAAATTATTAGTATCAATTGGTCGTGTGCCAAATACCAATGGTTTGAATGCCGAGGCTGTTGGCTTAAAACTTGATGAACGTGGCTTTATCGTAGTTGATGACGAATGCAGAACTAATTTACCAAATGTTTGGGCAATTGGTGATGTTGTGCGTGGTCCGATGCTGGCACATAAAGCATCTGAAGAAGGTGTGATTGTTGCCGAACGCATTGCTGGACAACATCCGCATTTTGATTTTAATACTGTGCCTTGGGTTATTTATACTAATCCCGAAATTGCGTGGGTTGGTAAAACAGAGCAACAACTTCAGGCAGAAGGTGTAGCATTCAAAAAAGGTGTTGCATCATTTATGGCAAATGGACGCGCACTAGGTTTAGGGAATAATGTTGGTTTTGTCAAAATGCTTGCGTGTGAACAAACTGATCGAATTTTGGGTGTGCATATGGTTGGTCCATTTGTATCAGAATTAATCAGTGAAGCAGTGGTTGCAATGGAATTTATGGCAAGTAGTGAAGATTTAGCACGCATTATTCACGCACATCCGTCACTATCAGAAGTGACGCATGAAGCAGCATTGGCTTGTGATAAACGCCAGTTACACGGCTAATACGAGGATTTGATTTATGAGTTTTGTTTATCCGGTAAATAATTTTTATCAAGTAATTGCAAATAATGCCAAATCAGATCCTCGAAAAGTTATCGTTTTTGAAGATGAGCATAAAATTACTAATCAACAACTACTTGCTCAAGCGGATGCCGTTGCAGATTTTCTGATTAAACGTGAAATTCGCAGAGGCGATAAGGTTGCATTAGTAATGAGCAATAGCTGGCATTATTTAGCAATCTTATTTGCAATAAGTAAAGTTGGCGCAGTTGCTGTACCGATAAACAATTTTCTGAAACATGATGAGTTGGTCTATGTTTTGACCGACTCTCAGTCCTGTCTGCTATTTGCCTCGGCTAAATTTAATACTGAAGTGCGTGATTTAATTATTAAAACCAATGTTGCTTCAATTGTGTGGGTTGATGGAGCACCGCTGGAAAATGAGCGTAATTTTGATTATGCTAAGATTGATTCAACGCTCGCCTCAACCAGTGAATCAGCCAATCCAGCACTTGATGAATTGGCGGTAATTATCTACACCTCTGGCACAACGGGAAAACCAAAAGGTGCAATGCTTAGTTATCGTAACCTGCTGTCAATTGTTTATGGTGCGATTGCGCATTATAAATTGAAAAAAGGGCAGGCTCGGATGATTTGTTATTTGCCGATGTTCCATGCTTTTACCCTTGCAGTTACAATGCTGTTACCAATTGTTACCAGCAGTGGTGTGGTAATAGTTCGTTCGATAAGCACTAAGAAAGATTTTGCTAATCTCTTAAAATTGGTGTTGGTACATCGTTGCCGTTATTTTGCGGGTGTTCCAGATATTTTTAGTGCAATGGCTCGTGCTAAGCTTCCGTGGTATTTTCATTGGTTTCATAATGTTCGTGGTTTTGTCTCAGGGGCAGCGCCGTTGTCAGAAGACGTAATTAAGCGTTTTGGAGCGAGTTTCAAGCGTGGTAAGCTCCTTCAGGGATATGGCTTGAGTGAATGTGCTTCGGGCGTTTCTTTGAATAAGCCATGGGCTAATAAACCTGGTTCGGTGGGTACTCCGCTGATGGGCTTCCAGATTGAATCATTTACCGATGATGGTGTGCAAGTTGCTCGTGGTGAGATTGGTGAATTATGGATTAAGGGTGACTGTGTCATGCAGGGGTATTTTAATCGTCCAGAAGAAACAGCAGAAACGATTGTTGACGGTTGGTTTAAAACTGGTGATATCGGTTATGTTGATGCTGATGATTATGTGTTTATTGTCGATCGTAAAAAAGATCTTATAATTCAAAAAGGCATGAATATTTATCCGCGTGAAATAGAAGAATTTTTATATACACATGATAAAATTAATGCTGCTGCCGTTGTTGGCGTAAAAGATATCGAAGCAAATGAAACTCCGGTGGCTTATCTTGAATTAAAAGATGGTGTCACCGCGACAGAAAAAGAAATTAAAGATTTTCTAAAACCATTGCTGGCTCCATTTAAACAGCCACGCAAGATATATTTCATGGATAAATTGCCACGCAATGCAACGGGTAAGATTCTCAAGCGTGAGTTGCGTGAATTAGCCAATAATGCGGAAAGTGTGATATAATTATTACCTACGGCGATGGAGTTCGCCATCAATTGCCAATGTGCTGATGACTCCTACCTTAAAAATTTAAGTTAATATCTTTTATTAAAGGTTATACAGCATGTCTTCAATTTATACAAAATATCCACAACCTAAATTGCACCACCGTGTTCGTCATCTGAATAATCGTGATTTAGCGATTTTATTCGGCGTTTTTGCGGGTGCAATTGTTGCGATTTACGGTATTGAGTCCGGTCATTTTTCAAATATTGCAGTACTGGGTACAGCTTTTGGTCGTCATTGGATTTTCAAGGTTTTAGCTGTAATTTTAAGTGCTGGAACATTCGGGAATTTATTGAGTTATGTTGGTTCATGTATTGATATCATTACCAACCATAGAACCATCTTTGATTTATTTAAATCATTTAGAAATAAGTAAGCGTGATGTGGATAACACCACGCTTTAAATTATGCCTATTTAAGCAATTACCCTTTAATTGATTCAAGAACCAATTCCATCATTTTAGTGAATGCGTTCTGACGCTCTTCGCTGCTGGTTTTTTCGTGAGTCACTAAGGAATCAGAGATGGTTAACACGCATGCTGCACGCTTATTTAAAACTTTAGCATTGGCAAATAAGGCAAATGATTCCATTTCAACACAGCTACAACCATGTTTGCTATTAATCTCTTTGTATTCATCAAAATTTTCCCGATAGAACACATCAGAAGAGTGAACTCGAGATTCATTTATTATTAATCCTAACTTGGCAGCAGTGGCTGCAATTTCAGCATTTAATTCTGCGGAAGGATGTGTTACATCGCTAGTATAGCCACTTTGTGTTTTAGCATAGCTTGACTCACTCCATGCATCCTTAGCCAAAATAATATCATAAAGATTTACATTTTTATCGTATGAACCAGCGGAACCAATACGAATAATATCTTCTACTCCGTAAAAAGCATATAGTTCGTAAGAATATATTCCAATACTAGCCATACCCATGCCACTACCCATTACGGATACTTTTTTACCTTTATAGTTACCTGTATAGCCAAACATATTACGCACATTGTTAAACTGGACTACGTCAGTTAAATAAGTATCAGCAATGAATTTTGCACGAAGTGGATCACCGGGCATTAAAACAGTTTTTGCGATAATGCCTAATTCAGTTGCTTCAATATGAGGGGTAGGAATTGCCATTTTTTTCTCCAAGATGTTATTATAATATTGCATTACATCCGTTATTATACTTGAGATTAAGCGGCATTCCATTGTGCAGCGCAAAAATAAATGTAACTAATTATGAATTAGATTTGACAGAAGTGTTCTAAATAGTGCATAATCACTATCTCATCAATCGCGGGGTGGAGCAGCTTGGTAGCTCGTCGGGCTCATAACCCGAAGGTCGTTGGTTCAAATCCAGCCCCCGCAACCAATTAAATCAATAACTTCAACACTAAAAACAAAATCCCATTAATAAATTGTACACATTTTTTGCAATCAAATTCTGTCAGTAAACAATTAACGGCATTTTATCACTATTTTCAAAATCGACAAAATAATTTTTCCCTACTAAATATCTGGCTACATTTACCAACTTCCAACTATAACGACCAGTTTCTTCGTTGAAATCAAAAGGCGCAACATTTTTACCCCCTGAGTCAATCCATCTCTTTAAAGTTCTATCTGAAATCCCAACTATGGAACAATATTCCTTTCTATAAATCTCATGCTTTTTGTATTTGTTGTATAATGAGTTAAATATAAACTCAAACTCCTCTTGTGGTGAAATTTTTTTCATATATCTTCTTTCATTTTTAATTAAGTTTGGTAACAAATAAATTTTTGTTAAATTTAAGTAGTACTATAATAAATTGTTAAAGATCTCTACTATTATTCATGATATAATATCAACTATATGCATTAAATAAAGTAATTAGGTATATTATTAATACATAATAATACATTAAAATTATGTATTGTGTCAAATTTTTATGGAAATATAATTCAATGAATTTAGCATTAGATAGCATCTCTGAAAATAGGCGAAACAATTTGGTGAGGCTTATAGAGAAACACTACAGTAGCTTAAACGATTTTTGTGTCAAGAATAATTTAGACTACTCTGCTATACATAGGTACGCTTCAGGAAACATGAAAATAGGGAAAGTATCTCTGAAACGTTTTGAGCAAATATTTAATCTAAAATCTGGAGATTTAGATAAAACATCAGATATCAAGGAAATAGTCGAATTCCCTATTTATACAAGTCTTGGCAATTATACATCGGTTGATAACATATTGAATCGTCAACCTGATACTCATAAAAATATGAATCGAGATGAGTTCAATGATTACGAACTCGAAGAGGGGCGTGTAATAGGCATAGTATGTGACAATGACTCAATGAGCCCCGATATTAAGCAAGGATGGATTGTATTAGTTGATTTAAACGAAAATAATATTTCCGATGGTGAAACATATGCACTACTTTTGAATAATAAAATTATTTTCAGAACAATCTACTATTTAGCAGAAAATGGCTCTTTCATTTTAAAACCAACAAACCCCAAATTTAATGAACTAATTGTACAACAAGAAAATATTATAATAATAGGAAAGCCAGCATATATTATTGGTCGTTTTAGAAAGTAAATCAAAGAGAATCTAGCATGGAATCATTAATGAACGTAATTTCAACAAATTGTATTAACTTATATCTAAAGTTGAAAAATTTATGGCTTGCTATGTTAATAGCATGCGTCGCATTAAGTTATCCATTATTTAACAGTATGATACATGATTTCACTACATCTGATGCTCTATTAATAAATATGCAAATAATAGTTTTTAGTCCTATAGTTTCAATACTGGTTGGGTCTATTTTTCTTATTACTAGTTGCAGTTCTTTGTTAAATGAACAAAGTTATATTAGAAAATATACAACAATATTTATTTCTACGATTACTAAAGTAGGTCTTATTAATGTCATTGGATTGATATTCGTTGTATTATTAATAGAAGCTTTCATATTATTTACTGGTATAGGATTTTGGTATTTAGTCAATCATTTCCAATTATTAAGTTTAGTTCAATTCACATATCTAGTTTTCGCATTAGTTCTATTTGCTTTTTTAGATTTTATTATATCAATATTCTTTATTTCAGTGATTGATACGACAAATAGGTATGGCTGGATAAGAATAAAAGCACAATTGCCTATTGTTGTTTTTGAGTTAAAGAATGCTATTGCTGCTGCTATTAAACTTACTTGGTTACGTGTTGTATTTGACAAACTTAAATTTATTGCTATGTTATGTGCTATTGGTTTAATCTTATCAGGATACAGTAATTATTATAGTACAAGTTTCAATAGATTTTTCGATTTGATTGTACTGATACATCTCATGCTTGTTAGTGTCATGATGTTTACTGTAAGTAAAATCTCTAGAAGCTTGCATATTGAATTTAAAGATTCATTTGATAAATTTTTTGATTATCTTACAAAATACATATTATTATTAAATTTCATTTTAATGTTATTTGTTTTAACTTATTTCGTTATAATTATTAATTCAAATTATGATGTTAGAAATAGCTTTAGTACAGTGTTTGACACCTCATTATTTTTTACAGTATCATTGTTCACATTTAATATTCCTAAAATGATGAAAGAAATACAAAAACATAAACTTAAGGCTACTGTTAAAAATAAATAATATTTTTTAAAATGAAAAAGTTGTTATGAAATATCCATTATATGATTTAGATGATACTGAATTTGAGCAATTAGTAATTAGTATTTGTGAGGAAGTGTTAGGGACAGCTACATTTGGGTTTGCCCCTGGAAAAGATGGTGGTCGAGACGCTGTTTTTAATGGAAAAGCAAACAATTTTCCAAGTAGCACAGAACAATGGTCTGGCAAGTTTATTATACAAGCTAAACATACTTCAAAACCAAATGCTAGCTGTTCTGATAGTGACTTTAAGACAATCCTTAATGGTGAAATAAAAAGGATAGTTGAGTTATCAAATAATAACAAGCTAGATTTTTATTTAATGTTTACTAATCGTAAATTAACAGGAATTCAATACGGGAAAATTCAAGATATTATAGATATCTCACTTGATAATATATCTAATGTAGTAGTTGCAGAAGAGACTATTCAAAAATGGTTGCGCGATTATCCATCTATTGCAAAAAAGCATAAATTAAATAAACTATTATTGCCATTACAATTTTATGACGAAGATTTGAAAAATATTATTATTGCTTTTTCACAAGTTAATTTTAATAAGAAAAAGATACAAAAGATCAAACGTAGAAATGATAAAATCACCATTGAAGAAAAAAATGAACTAAATCAGATGAGTGAATCTTATTTTAAGAATAAGTTTAAAACATCATTTAATGACTTTGATAAAATTGAGACTTTCTTTAAAAGTCCTAAAAATAGGAGTTTTAGTAGAATGTACGATAATACAATAGATGAATTACAAGCAAAAATTATTATTAAAAGAGGTGACTATCATCATTTCGAAGAAGTTATTGAATTTCTTTGTGAGTACATGAAAGAAAGTCATATGCATGTTACTGAGTTAATTCAAGATAGGCGTTTAATTAGAACGTTTTTACACTATATGTATTATCATTGCGATATAGGGATAACAGAATGAGTTTCTTAATTCCATCAAAACATACAAACTTAAAATATTCAGTTATTAATATTTCAGCTCATATTTTAAAGAATTTAAAAGAACTCAAAGTTATTGAGTACGATGAGTTACTTGGAATGATAAAGAATGAGCTTGGAGATGGTGTCATTGAATTGTTTTCACTTTGTTTATCATTCTTATTTATGCATGGTAAAGTAATATATAATGAGAGTACAGACTCATTAGGATTAAATAATGAAACTATCTAGAATATTTGCAAATAAGTCATTTAAGAATGTTAAGTTTTCTGATGGACTAAACGTTATTATCGGCAAAATATCAGACCGCAATAATAGAGATGTTGACTCTCACAATTTAGGTAAAACTTTATTGATCGAGGTAATTGACTTCCTATTATTAAAAGAAATAAAAGATAAAAGTAGTTATTTCCTCACAAAGCATGTTGATATTTTTTCCGAATATATTTTTTTCGGAGAGATACAATTAAATAATGGAAAATATCTAGTAATTCGTCGTGCAGTATCCAATAACACCAAAATATCATTTAAACTAATCAATGAACAATTAAAATCTTTTGACACGACTATTGGTGGATGGGATTATGAAAATATAACACTTAATAAGTCAAAAGAAATTCTTAATGGATATCTAAACTTTGATGTCGCAAAAAATTACAACTATCGCAAATCACTAAACTACTTTATGCGGAATCAATATGATTACAATGATGTATTTAAGCTTAGCAAGTTTCTAGGTAAACATCGAGATTGGAAACCATTAATATTTGAATTATTAGGATTCAATGGAGAATTTCTTTATAAAAAAATGACTCTAGATGATGAGTTTGATACGCTATCTTCTAAATTATCTATACTTGAAAAAGAAAACAAAGTAACTAGCGAAGATGAGGATCGAATCATTGGGTTAATAGATATTAGTGAAAATAAGCTAGCTGATATATCGGTTAAGATAGATAAGTTTGATTTTTATGATAGAGAATCTCATGATATTGATGCTTTAGTTAACAACTTGGAAGCTGAGATACAAGCCTATAATTCAGAGTCTTATGCTATTCAATATGAGATATCAAAAATTGAAAAATCATTGTCAAATGTTGTTGATTACATTGACATGGAGAGCATTCTTGAATTATACGAAGAAGTTAAAATTATTTTCCCTAACTCCTTAATCAAAGAGTATGATCAGGTATTAGACTTTAATAATAAAATAAGTCAAGAGAGAAGAAAATTTTTGAATGATAATCTAGCGAGTTTAAAAATAAATCTAGAAGAAGTTCAAACTAGTTTAAGGTTTCTTGAGTCCAAAAAGTCAGAAATATTTAGCAATTTAACAGAGAAAACAACATATGAAAAGTTTAAAATATATCAAAAAGATTTAGCTAAGACAGAAGCAGATATACTTGTTCTAAAAGAAAAACTAAATAATATTAATAGCATGACTAAATTACAAAATGAGATTAATATTATTAAATCCCAAATAGCTGATATAGTTGCATCTTTGAAACATCAAATTTCTGAGCAAAAACATAAACATATTAGACAATTATTTAATGACTTTACCTCTGGAATTCTTAATACTACCGCACTTATTTCGGTTAGAACCAATAAAAATGATAATGTTGATTTTATTGCAGAATACTCAAATGAAAATGACTTAATTTCTACTGATCTATCCAAAGGATATTCATACAAGAAAATACTATGTGCTGCATTTGATACTGCCTTATTGCAGCAGTATAGACAACATTCTTTCTTTCGTTTTGTATATCATGATGGGGTTCTAGATTCTTTAGACATTCGTAAGAAAGAAAAGTATATTGAGTATGTAAGAAATTTGGCTCAAACGCAGAATTTGCAATATATAATTACAGTAATTGAATCGGAAGTAACAGGGTTACAAGAAGAGTTCATGTTTAAAGATGATGAAATATGTTTAACTTTATCTGACCAATCTTGCAAAGATAAGTTATTTGAGCAATGTTTCTAAAGAATAATTTATGTAATAATATCGCGGATGATACATGGAACAAAATAAATTAAATATCAACAACAAAATTGATGAATACGAGATATTAATTACTTCAAGCGAACAATTTAATACTTGTAGAGGGTATTACCATTGCGACGATTACGTGAAATTTCGGTTAGTTCTGCTGACGACTCTGGTGGCGGTATTGATAAATGATGTTCAATTTCACCAGATAAGGCACTTTCAATGATTCGACTCTTCAAGCCATGAATCATAGCTGCTAAATCAGATTGAGTTTTTACACCCGAGGAGATTAGCTCAATTACTTCATCAGGTATTTGAGCTAATAAATTTAGTTTATCTTGAGTGAGATGAGGGTTTTTTGCGAGCCTGTTAAAATAATTGTGTAAATTTTATTCACTGTTGTAAAATCAGTTAGTTATGACAAGGAATATTATAATGGGACAACAATCAAAACAAGAAGAATTGCTATCTCAAGCAATGGATTTAATAGTAGAATCAGGAGCGGATCTAAAAACGCTATTTAACGAAGATGGATTATTAAAGAAACTAACCAAATCGTTGGTTGAAAGAGCGTTGAATGCGGAATTAAGTGATCACTTAGGTTATGATAAGTACGAGCGAGCACCATCTTCCAATTCGCGGAATGGCACCAGCAAAAAGAAACTCTTAACCGATAGTGGTACGGTTGATTTAGAAGTTCCTCGGGATAGGGATGGTAATTTTGAACCCCAGTTGTTACCAAAGTACAAAACCAAGATAGCTGGATTTAATGAGAAAGTAATCTCACTGTATGCCAAAGGCATGAGTGTTAGCGATATAAAAATGCAACTGTCTGAGCTGTACGGTGGTGCAGAGATAAGCACCGCGCTAATCAGCAAGATTACCGATGAGGTTTTGGATGAGGTTGAGAGCTGGCGAAAAAGGGCGCTGGAGTCGGTATATCCAATAGTGTTTTTTGATTGTTTAGTGGTTAAAGTTAAGCAGGACAAGCATATTATCAACAAGGCGGTATATGTTGCACTAGGTATTGACATGACAGGCAAAAAGGATGTACTTGGGATTTGGCTAAGTGAAAACGAAGGCGCTAAATTTTGGCTGTCAAATTTAACAGAATTAAAGAATCGTGGATTACAGGATATGTTGATTGCATGTACTGACAATTTGACCGGTATGAGTGAGGCAATCGCTGCTGTTTACCCTAAAACGGAACATCAATTGTGCATTGTGCACCAGATTCGCAATAGCCTGAAATTTGTATCATACAAAGACCGCAAGGCGTTAGTAGCAGATTTGAAGCCGATTTATGCGGCAGCAACAGAAGATGATGGGCTAGCCGCCCTTAATGAGTTTGCCCAGAAATGGGATTCGCAATACCCGTATATAGCAAAATCCTGGTATAACAATTGGGATAATTTGGCAATATTTTTCCAATATCCGCCGGAAATCCGCAAGGTAATTTATACGACCAATGCGATTGAGTCGCTAAACAGTCAACTGCGAAAAGTAACCAAAAACAAGCGTTCTTTTCCTAGTGACGAGGCGGTATTTAAAACGCTGTATTTGGCGATTGATTATATTACCAAAAAATGGACCATGCCCATCCAAAATTGGAATCAGGCTATGGCTTATTTTTTGATAAAATTTGAAGGTAGAATTTAAGGAGTGAAAAAATTTACACAAAAAAGTTAACACTCCCTTTTTTGCCATTTTGTAAGTCCTTTTAATTAACGTTAGTTTAACTAAAATTAGACTTGAGCACAAGATTTATGACAGACTCTATTTTACACGTCAGATATTTAAACTATACTAACTTATCAAGATTAATAAGTCGGTTTTTTATTGAGTATAAACCGCAGCATTACTACCTGTCGAATTTGTTACATAGCCAACTACAAACACTTTGTTTGAGCCGACATACATAGAGTAACATCCCTGATATACTTTATAACTACCAGCACTAATATACGAGGTATAACCAATATTTGCCCAGCCGCTAGTATTTGATAATGCTGTGGCATTGATTCCTGTACCATAGAAGCCGCTAATTGGTCCACAAGTATACATTGTGGAATTGGTCACACCAATTGCGCTTGCCACTGATCCACCTGTGTAAGTAGTGATATTACTCACATTACTCAAGCTGGTTGCGGTAATTGTATTGACATTAGTTACATAAAAAGTATTGTTCATTATTGCTGATGAATTAACGCCAGGCGTATTCATACCCGTATATGCAGAATTAATGCTATTTGCAGCGTTATAATTTCCCGAACCTGGATCAAATGCAATTAGGTTGTATTGCTTATTTACACCGCCAACACTTATACTAGTTTGCCCATAGACATAGCCATTGTAATAATAGGTAGTTGAGAAGTCTGTATTACTCGGAATATTATTAAGTTGAGTAGTTGTCCACGTTGAACCATTGTATTTCAATAAGACATATTGACTAGAACTATCAGTTCCAAAAGCTAACATATTACCGTTACCATCAGGAATAAAGTTCAGTGAGAAGATAGTATATCCAGCAGGGAAATTACTCATTGCACTTGCACAATTCCATGCTGTTGATGAGCCAGCTGATGCTGACACTGTACAAATAGAAGTTCTACCTAAATTAATGCGATACAGCGTATTTGATACAGGTTCATAAGATACATGATCTGTATTAACTACACCCGAAGCGCTACCAACCTGATTTGTCCATTGCGGACCAAGCGTCTTGCTTCCACCTCCGCCACCGCCATTATCACCACTACCACCTGAAGAACCTCCGCCGCCACTTCCACAAGCAGTTAAAGCAGAAACACCAAAAACTAACGTTAACAACTTAACCAGACGTTGTTTTTTCATAAAATACACTCCTTAAGAATTAATAACTTTTTCGATAGCCTGTTTGATTTGATTTATTTGTTCTTTGCTTAAGCTGATAGTACCATCACCTTTGATAGTGTATGGAATTACAGCTTTGTAAGATACTTTTGATTGATTGTGATATGGGAATATGCTAATGGCTACAGGAATACTTAGATCACCGTATTTATAAGTATAGGTATTTTCCATTTGTTTAGGTGTAATTCCTAATTTAGCTGCGTATTGTTCTGGTGTAGGAGCATCAGCAACTTTTTCTGATTGTTGAGCACCTACTTGTCCTTTAGCTTTAGCCATTGCCATCATCTTAGCCACTAATGGATTAGATGAGTATTCTTCTTGAGCATTTTCTTGAACGGTTGGCTTATATTGAGAGCCACACATAGCATAACTCATGCTGTTAATTATAGCTTGATTATCTATAGCTTTTTGAATCATATCCAGAGGGGTGCAAGTTGGATTAGTTTTCCAGTCATACTTAGTCATCAGACGGTCAAAATTACCGTAAATAGAATCAGGTGAGTATTTGTTATCTGATTCACCACTTAAGATGTACTGTTGTGGAATAACGATAGATGCAGGATTTAAATTATTTGAGAGGTCAACGTACAGTTTAGCTGGCGAATCCAGTGGGTCTTGTGTTCCCCAGTTGTAGGTACTTGATCTACGGATAGTGTAAGCATTCGGTAAGCTTTCAGCTACAGTTAATTGATTAGTCACAGGATTAAGTGTTAAACCAACTTTAAAGATGGTATCCTTCACATTATAGGTTACATCACCTGAGCCATTAATAATAATCATGCTTGAGGTGTAATCTTTCTCATTTCGATAATTAACTAAAATGGTGTGCTCTGCTGGAACATATTTAGCTGTTATACCTTTAAAGAAGACATTCTTTTCTTGTTTAGATGAATTATATGGATATTGGCTATTGCTAAGTAATGAGTAAATGATACCAGATGCGATAGTATTTTCAGATAAAGCATTACCATTTAAATCAGTTAATGGTAATTTTAAAGTTTGGTTAATCGGCGACACTTTGTCCAATTGAACCTCTTCAAAAAATGCTTTCCAGCCATCATCAGCATAGCTAGATAATGAAGTACTAAGCAATGTAATCAGCAAAAGCCTTTTATTCATAGGATTCTCCAGTCTAAACATATTGTTAATATAATATTGTTGAACCATAGTTTAGCATAAATAGCTATTTATATGCTGGGTATCTATATGCGGTAGATTCATATCATGTAGATTTATAGTTGTTAATTGAATAGAATAATGACTATGAAAAAATCAAGTAAAAACCTACAAGTATTTGCCGACAATATCAGAAAATGTCGAGCAGAATTAAATATATCTCAAGAAAAACTGGCTGAGTATTGCGGTTTACACCGTACGTATATTGGGCAAGTAGAGAGATGTGAGAAAAATATATCAATGGATAGCATGGAAAAAATTGCTGCGGCACTAAAAACTACGGTGCTTTATTTATTAACACCATAAATCAATATAAATAACGCTACGTGCTGGCTACGGGGATGGCGAGTTTTGCTTGCAAAACTGGGATTCAGCACGGATGAGTAGTGTAGGCTTAGGGTTTTATCCTAAGCCTTATTTCATAGATAGCAATATAAGCCTGTTTCTTGCTCAAAATACGGGATTAAGTTATCGGCGTAAACCTCATCAATTTGCTTGATTATGCGCTTTTCTGTGTCGGTTATTCTGGAGTTGATAAAAGTATATTCATAGACATCTAAACCGATGTTATAAGTTATCAATACCAGATTAATATTGTTGTTAGTTTGTATATCTGTGGGTAATTTACAATGCAATACTGGCTGATTTTTACTGTTGATGCTGTAGGATAGTTTTGCTCCAGTCATGGCGGTAAATTTACTACCGCCCAATTGTGTATAAATTGCCTGTATTATTTCTTTGGCGTATTCTTGATTGGTCATGATGTTAACTCCTTGCTAGTTATAGATTAAGATTTAATAATTGCCTTTGGTGCGGGATTGCTCCCGCTTCTGATTAGTGGATTGCTGGCTGTATTTCGGTTTGAATGATTTGGCTGCCGTAATCCTTACGGATTTGCTTCATTGATTTACTACCACGTCGGTAATTGCTGATGTTGATGGTTGGTGACCAGTACCATGATTTTTTAGCACCTGAATATTTAAAACCTAAATTGCTGATGGTTTCCTTATGTGGATAGGTATTACCGGATAACCATATCCAGTAGCCGCAAACTTCAATAATAACTCCATGTAATGTTTTTAAAGTGTCCAAAAAGCTAAAATCAAAGCTTTGCGCAGATTCGTTATCATCCTGATTA
>RXJX01000003.1:0-17410 GCA_003963245.1 Neisseriaceae bacterium | reverse complement strand
ATTTAGCGCCAACGAGCGCCACCGATATTTAATTAAGCCAAACCTAAATAATTACGGTTAAGGGGGTTATCCCCCCTACTGCCAGAGGCATAACCCCCAACAAACCCACATTTTTTGTTTTGCGGCTTAATGGCGATACTCGAAAGCGTAGACATGCGGTTGCTAGTGCGATTGCGCCAACAGGAAAGTTTTTTAAATTGTTTTACAGAGTTTACGGAGTAAAAGAATTTATAAAAATTTGGTGCACACGTGAACTCTGATTAGCGGCTTATGAATATAGGCCGCTAATCAGCTAAGTTTCACGTAGTGTCGTTTATGAAGATTAATTGAGTGAAGGAAGAATGACTGAGCGTAATTAATTTCACACTCAGCTACCATAGCAGGGCTATGCTTTATCGGCGTTAATAATGTTAGCCGCAAAATAAAATAATTTTATATTCGACAAGAAGTTCACCTACGAATATAAATTTATCGCTACAGATTATAACAAATTTTTAAGCTATTACTCTTTTCTTTAATCTGATGTAGCAGTACTGATTTGTTGCTAAGAATACCATTATGAAAAACAAGTAGAAACTTGAGATGACTAACAATGAAGAATATGAAAATAAGCTCAATATATACATGAAAATTGAAGTTATTATAAAGTGAATCGCCGTATGTAAGCAGCTTGCTACAGATGCTTTTTTGGGGAAAAACATCATGGTGATTCCAATGTTTTCAGATGCCATTACACCAGAACAAAATATTATTAAGCAGGTAAAAATTACTGTAAGAACGATACTAGGGCTTGCCAGATTATTTAATAAAATTGAAAGAGTTGCAGCAGCTAGTGCTACTAAGCTGCATATAATAGATAGCTTATTAGAGTTAAACTTATTAATTGAAAATCTAAATAATAAGCACCCCAATACAAAAGACAGTCCTGCGGCAAAAGAAAGGTAACCAAAAGTCAGCTCACTATAGTGCTTTATATTTTGTATATAAAAACTCATGTAGTAATTAAACGCCAGAAACATTGAAAGGGTACATGATTGTGCAACTACGCCACTGATAAATCCAAGATTGGTTAATACAGTTTTATAATCGCCTATTGATATTTTATTTTGTATTATCTTTCCGCTCTGAATAGGGATAAACCTAATAGCCATCAACAATGTTAATATAGCATAAATTGCTAAGGCAGCAAAATTATATTTCCAGTTAAAAAAATATTGAATATTACTGCCAATCCATGGTGCAATAGTTCCGCCCGCGCCCCAGATTAACGCAAAGTAGGTAAAAAATATTTTTATTTCGGTTGTATCAAAAATCTCAAGAGGCATAGCCTTTACATTGAGATTTAAGCCACTAATTGAAATACCTTGGATTAATCTTGCAATATATAACATTTCTAACGTGGAGGACTTCATTGCCATACACGAAGCAAATATAAATACTAAAATATTAAAAACTATTACTTTTTTTCTGCTATACCTTTCTGAATAATAAACCCAGATAAATTGTCCTATTCCATACGAAACCAGAAAAATTATAATGGTTAACTGAATGCCTGCTTGGTTGGTAGAAAAATATTTCATCATTTCAGGCATTGATGAAGCATATAAATCGCTTGTCCCTTGAAATAAAAATACAAGGGAAAGAAGTGTTATTGTTATAGCATGTTTCATTGGTAAGAATGCTTTTCATCAGGAAATTTGGATGATTTTACATCTGAAACATAATTATTTATCGCTTGTTTAATATTGTTAGTTTCAATTAAATAATCTTTAGCAAATTTAATATTATTTCCTGATAAACCAATTAAGTCATAAGCTAGCATTACCTGCCCATCGCAATTAACTCCTGCGCCTGCGCCTAGTGTTATTGCATTAATTGTTTCAGTAATTTCCTTGCCTAGAGTAGAAGGAATGCACTCTAATACGATCATTTCTGCACCTGCTGAATCAAGGCTTTTTGCTGCGGTTAACAGACGTTGATATTCTTTATCGTCTCTTCCCATGATTTTATTTCCACCAATTTGATGGTAAAATTGCGGAGTAAGTCCAATATGTGCGCAAACGGGTATACCATATTCTGTTAAGTGTTTTACAGTCTCTATAACCCAATCTTGATCGCCCTCAAGTTTAACCATATCTGCACCAGCTTTCATTAGTTTAGAGGCATTCAACCTAGCATCTTCAAAGTTGCTATAACTCATATAGGGGAGGTCCGCAACAACCATAATGCTACTAGATGATTTAGCAACTGCCTCGGTATGAGCAATCATCATCTCCATCGTTGCGTTAATAGTTGTTTTGCTTCCAAAAAGTGACATAACAACTGAGTCCCCTACGACGACTAGATCAATCCCACCTTCAACAGCGGTTTTGCAAAATGCATTGTCATAAAGTACTAATGCTGCAAATTTATTTTTAGTAGCCTTAATTTTCCTTAGATGACCAATTTTGAACATATATTTTCCCCTTAATAAATATTTGAAGTTAAAGTATTTTTCATATTAAAACGCAGTTGGTTATCACAGAGATATTTCTTTTAATGTTGTTGCGCCCACGATGAATCCAAGAAATGAAAGTGGAATTTTATTATGAAAGTTGATTGAAACTAAAAACTCTTGCAGGTCGGTTAATAATGTTGAATTTAATCGAAATTTATTACAAATATAATTTTTCTTTTTAATAATTGTATCAATTGTTCTTTGCTGTGGAATTGGTCTATAATAGTTCATAAAATTAGCAATTTGTTTAAAATTCCAGTTTAATAAAAATAAGAAGCAGATTTCTTGTTCGTACTCTGTTAGTGTGATATCATTCAATAGGTTATCATTTTTATTTATGACTTTAATATTACCAGTTTTTCCAAATTGCGTTATGTAATTTGGCATTATATTAAGCACATCAGTCAAATCAATATCTTGTCCACTATAGATGGTTCCCAAAATTGATTGCGAGTCATCATGTTTCAGTAGAAATTTCTTAAATATTCGAGCTTTGGTTCCATCGCCGTAATTATGAATGTTTAGGATAACAACGCCTCTTTTTACATCCTGTGATGTTAGTAGAGATTTATCTACCTGCACGAATTGTTCGGCATATTGAGCTGTTCCATCACAGGGCATCTCACTATCTAATCTACCTGTTACATCGCCACACCTGTTTAATCCTACTATTTTAGAGTGAGATGTAGTTGAAATAATATGTCTAGAGTTTATATCTTTCGCGCCCATTAATGTGTCGGTACTGTCAGATAACATCTTAATCATTTTTTTGAAATTTTCAATGTGCTCTACGTGCTCTTTGGTGAAGTCTTCTGGCTTAATTAATTTGTACATTATTATTACTCTTCTAAATTAAATTTTATTTGATTAAAGAGTTGATTAGTGTGCATGGTATTTAATTTCAGCTATTAAATATTTAGCATAGATTTGGTTTACTGATTTACTCGACTATTGCAGTTATTGATTTTACAGCATTCTTTATTTTTGATGCAACTCCAATATTTTGGAGTCATGAATATTGGACTATTAATTTAAATAAAACTCATGTAAATTACTGGTATGTAAATATCTTTTGAGGGCTTCAAATGAATAAAACTTACGAAGTATTCATGAGGGAAGCGCTGAAGCAGGCTGAACTGGGTATCTATACTACATCACCAAATCCTAATGTTGGATGTGTAGTTGTAAAAGACGGGAAAGTTGTTGGTAAAGGATATCATTACCAATCTGGAATGCCTCATGCCGAAGTTTATGCTCTAGAGATGGCCGGTGATAACGCAATTGGGGCAGACTTATATGTTACTCTAGAACCTTGTTGTCATTATGGTAAAACACCACCATGCATTAATAAAATTATTTCGTCTGGAATAAAAAAAGTTGTTATTGGAATGTTGGATCCATATTTACTTGTTTCTGGTAAAGGTATTTTAGCATTACGTAATGCAGGTATTGATGTTGTGGTTGGTATTTTAGAAAACGATTCTCGAGAGTTAAATTTAGGTTTTATATCTAGAGTTACTCGTAGTAGACCATGGGTTTCGGTTAAGTTAGGTGTTAGCTTAGATGGTAGAACATCTCTACAAAATGGAACCAGTCGCTGGATTACATGTCAAGCATCGAGGGAAGATGTACACAAGTTAAGAGCAAGAAGCGATCTCATTATTACGGGTAGCAACACTGTATGTATTGATAATCCTCTACTTAACGTAAGAGGGATGAGTGTAAATAAAAGCATAACAAAGTTAATAATTGATAGTAAGCTAAGGACAGAGCCCGATTCCTTGATATATAATCAAGGAGATCGAGTGCTCTTAGCGACCAATTCAAAAAAGACTGCTTTAAAAAAGTTTATTGATAGCTTAAACATAGAAATTTGGGATGATATATCTTTGAATGAAAGAGTAAATCTTCCATTGCTTTTTAATAAAATATCTAAAAAAGAATATAGTTACGTTTTGGTTGAGGCAGGCATGAATCTTAACGGAGCATTATTAGAGCATAACCTTATTGATGAACTTATTTTATATATGTCGCCAAAAATCTTAGGGACAAGCTCATTAGGAATGTTTCAAATTCCTGAAATAGAAAATCTAGAAAATAAATTTGGGTTTAATTTTCATTCCGTTAATAAGCTTGATAAAGACATCAAGATTATATTAAGAAAAAATATTTGATTATATTTGTATCGGAGTTTATATGAAAGTATCTAAAAGAAAGTGTATTGATTTCCATACTCCATATGGAATTGCTAAATTTATGACATTCAATGGGTTTATTGACAAACATGAGCATTTTGCACTCATATTTATGAATGCACATTTGAGAGAAAAGCCATTAGTTAGAGTGCATTCAGAGTGTATTACTGGCGATGTATTTAATTCAGAACATTGTGATTGTGGTAATCAACTTAATGAAGCGTTGGATATATTTAGTAAAATTGGTGGAATATTGTTGTATATGAGGCAAGAAGGAAGAGGAGTTGGCTTATACAATAAAATTGATGCTTATGCGCTGCAGTCCGTGGGAATAGATACATTTGCAGCTAATAGGATGCTAGATTTACCAGAAGATTCTAGAGATTTTGAGCCTGCTGCTGCTATGCTAAAAGCAATGGGTGTAGAACGCATTGAGTTATTGAGCAATAATCCTGATAAAAGTCTAGCATTGGAAAAATTTGGCATTGTTGTTAGCAGTATGCGAAATACAAGTGTATTTCAAAAAGAAAAAAATATGAATTATTTGCAAGCAAAAAAAGAAATTTCTGGGCATCAAATTAATATTAAAAGAGGTACAAAAAATGAAGCATAGCTCGCCAATCAGTGGAGTTTCGGCTAACAAAAATTATATAGCTACGGCTGGGTATGATAATAAAGTTATTTTATGGGATCGTACAACTTTTGAACCTATTGCTCAAGGGATACATGACCATTTAGTTAATCAGTGTGAATTTAGCAGCTGTGGTGAATACTTAGTAACATCAAGCAGTGATTATTCATGCAGGTTATGGAACCTACCTGATATGCGACTAATCAAAGTATTTGCTTTTCATGATGATGACGTTGAATTTGCTACATTTGATCCTAACGGTAAATATATTGCAACAGCTTCCAGAGATAATACTATTATCATAAACAGTATAGAGAATGACTATACCAAAACTCTAATTGGGCATAGTGATGACGTTCTAAGCGTTGTATTTTCTGGGGAAGATCTAATAAGCTGTTCTGATGACGGTACTATTAGAAAATGGAATATATTCACAGGTGTAAACGAAATATTAACAAAATCAGATTTCCAAACAGATACTGTTGCTATTGGTATGGAAAAAATATTTGCTGGAGATGATGAAGGCATTATTTATGTAATTTCAGGAAATGAGACTAACCAATTTAAAGCGCATCTGGCTGGAATCAAAAGATTATATTTTTGTAATCATAGCAAAATGCTAGTTAGCATGTCTTATGATAGACAATGCATATTATGGATGAGCATAGGAAACAAAATAGAAGAAATACATCGCTTTAATTTGCCAAATCTAATATGGCCACGCTCATGTACTGTTTATGGTGATTATATTTATTTTGCAACATTTGGAAGTTCTTTTGGTTCTTATAATTATGTAACGCAGACTTGGAGTCTGGACCATATACAGCCCACACATGGAATTAATGCTATAAGTATATATCATGATAGCATTTACAGAATTGGTGACTCTGGTCAATTAAAAAAAGACTCTAGTATTGTATATGAAAATAATTCATTATCAAATTTTATTATAAACTTTGAAGATAAGATACTAATTGGTGGTCAGAATGGACAGTTAGTTAATTCAACAGACGACGATCTAGTGTATGAATATAAATCCCCTTTAAATGCAGCTGTTATCTCAAAACAAAAGTTGTATGTTGGTACGTACACAGGTGATCTATTAGTCTTTATGAGCACTTCATCAAAACCACAAATTTTTAACGTTCACAATAATGCAATAAAAGATTTAGTTAGTATTAATGATGAGTACATAATTACCGTTTGTGCGAATGGTGAAATATGTAGATTTGATATTAATAGTGGGGAGCTAAAAATTATTCTAGGGCATAGCAATATAATAAACAGCTGCGCGGTTGTAACAAATAATACTTTTGTTACAGCCAGCAGAGATAGAAAAATTAAGCTATGGGATGTGGGGGCGATGAGTTGCATTCGAGATATCGACACATTCCATACTCATTCAATTAAATCACTATCCGTAAGTCCTGATGGACGGTATATTGCTTCAGGTTCTTATAATGGTACACTTTATATACTAGATTATAAGCAAAACGTTTGGTTGAAAAAAAGAATAACGAATTCTGGAATTTCGTGTATTAAATACGATGATTGTAGTAATCAATTTGTAGCGGGTTCTTATGATGGTAATATATATTATATACCAGTACCTAAGTCAAATTGATGAGAGTTGCTAAAGCTTGAATTTAAGTGTTGACAAGATTTGTTAATCTATAAACTTATTGTGTCAATATAGAATATTTATAAACTGAGAGATATAATATGGATATTAATAAGCTAAGCAGTAGAGAAGCAATGGGATTATCAAATACATTTTCTCTATCAAAAAAAGATAATTTGAGCAGTCTGTTTGAAGCTTTGAGGGGTTATGAACGAATTAAACTTCTTGATATAGTTGAAAATGTAAGTTATGATATTCTCCATAGATACGTTGCTGGTAGATTGCTTGCAATATCTGGTGATTCACGAATATCTACTTTAAACCCTATGATGATGGATATTCCAGAATCCGAGGTCAGAATAGGGATTAATGAAAGTCACATAGATCATGTTATGAAGTGTTTTCCAGACATTGGTCTTAAACGAGAGTGGATTTTAAAGGAAACACCATCATTCAGTATTGAAATCAACGCTTTCAGATGCAGTAAGTACTTAGTAACTAATCAAGACTTCAGGGTGTTCCTAGATGATACAAAATATGAAGAACTTCCTTCTAGTTGGGAATTTGGTATATATCCAGAATATAAGTCTAATAGTCCGGTTTATAGCGTGAGTTTTAGCGCAGCGTCAGAATATGTGAAATGGTTAAGCTTAAAAACAAATAGAAAATTTCGATTGTTAACTGAATATGAATGGGAGTATATGGCTTCTGGACCTGTAAATAAGGAATTTCCTTGGGGAAATACTTTATTATATAACAATGCTAATACGCTAGAGTCTGGTTTTTTAACGTCTACGCCAGTAGGGATATTTACAGAGGGTAATTCACCGTTTGGAATTTGTGACGTTGCTGGGAATGTTGAGGAATATGTTAGTTGTGATTACAAACCATATTCAAACAGCCAATATATTCATGACGATATTGCACTTGAACTTGGTAATTATAAAGTATGTCGTGGTGGTAGTTTCACAAGGTATCTAGATTTGGCTAGGTGTTCAAGGAGGCATGGTGCATATCCTAAAGATATATATGTTATTGGTTTTAGAGTAGCAGAAGATATTTAAGAAAATTGTAGGCGTATAATGAAAGTAATAAATGTTATATCACGTGATGTGGATATGTATATTGCACGGATAGAGACAAAAATTGGTATCTGTAATGTTAATTTTAGAGTGTTGGGTTCAAGTAGTTTACTTAATGTAATATTAATACATCAGACAATTTCTAACGATATGTACACTTTATCTGATTCAAACGGTTGGTGGGAAGGGGTAGTTGGTTACAACCAAGTTCTTGATTTGGAGAAGTATACTGTTTTTATGATATCAAAGCTTGATGTTATTCGCATTGGAATTACAAATTTCTTCGAAATTGCAGAAATTGAAGATAAAATACTTTCGTCCTTTGGCGTAGAGAAGATATTTCTTAATATTGGCGGCTCATTTGGTGGGGCGGGAGCACTTTCATTTTCTACTATTAGCGATAAAGATATAGTACATAATATAATAATTTCATTTACTCATCAGCAGTATAATCATCAAGTTCTATATAGAAGAATTATTTTAAAAATTTTTAATAACGCTATTGACTCAAACTATGCGGCAAAGTTAATACAGCAATTAAACGTTTTGTTTTATAGGTCACCTATAGCTTGGGAGGAGTTGGATTTGAGTGTTGAAATATACTTAGATAAATTAAACTGCAAAATACCATCTGTAAAATCTAATGATTATATTTCAATGATAAATATGCTTTTAGAATTTGAATTTTCTAAAACAAACATAGAGGGGCTTAAAGGTAAAATTCATCTAGTATTTTCAAAGAATGACAATATGTACTTAAAAGATCATATTGAAGAGTTTTTTCATATATTAACTAATATGGGTAAACTATCTTACTTACATGAGTTAGTTTCAATCAAAGGGCATGACGCTTTTTTAATTGAGCAAAATAAATTAAGCAAGATTTTATCTAATATTATCATGGAAGAGTAACAATGAAAGATGTCGGTCAGATTTTAGAAAATTTTTCTAAAAGCATTGGTAATACAAATATGCAAGTATTTAAGTTGGATAATGGTAAAAATTTATTTGCAAAATTAGAATGGGAAAATCTATATGGCTCAGTGAAAGACAGGGCTGCAATTGCAATGTTAAGAAATGTACATGAATTAAATTCATCAGCTATATCATCAGGTAAATATGAAATCCTTGAATATAGTGGTGGAAATTTAGGTTTATCATTAGCATATATGTGTTTTGAGCTAGGAATAAAACTAAATTTAGTTTTACTGGATACTATTAATCAGGATATTTTAGATTTATTGGAAAAATTAAATGTCAGAGTTCATTTAGTTGATAAAAATGAAGGGTTTTTAGGTGTAATACTTAGAGCAAAAAAATTATCAAGAGCTAATCCTCTTTTCATATTCTTGTATCAACATAAAAACACTTCAAATATAGACGTTCATTACAGATTTACAGGGCAAGAAATAGTAAAGCAAATAAATAAACTTAGTGAAAGTACGCACTTTGCATTTGTTGCAAATATTGGAACTGGCTCAACTTTAATAGGAAACTACTTGAGGTTAAAAGAAAGTCTAGATATTGACTTATATGCTACAACCCCTGCAGAAATGCCTTATGGTACGACATTAAAACCATATGCAATAAGAAAGTTTGCTGGCTCTGGTGGACTAGGTCACGGGTTAAAACAGTACTTTGTTTCTCCATACGATAGCGATATAGTTGAACACTTTAATATTAATATAGAGCAGTGTTATAAAGCAATAAATATTTTCCAAAAAAAATATAAAATCACAATTGGTACATCTTCAGCAGCTAATTATTTAGCCGCAATAGAAATATCAAACAAGACAGGTTTGGATGTTATAACTATTTTTCCAGATAAGTTACCTGATTATGAGAAAGTATATTTGAATGATGCAGAGTGAAGTAAATAAGGTATATAAGGGAATTATTCTGCCTCGATTAAAGTCTTATATTATAGAGTTATCTATTACGCTTTGTTAAAAAATTAATAGTACATTTAGTTTTGGTAATGTTGGTGCCCAATAAATTATTAAAAAGTAAATATGCTGATATATGTGATGACTTAAAGCAATGTTTTCGTTTGAAAGTGATACTTTGTCTAGTGCTAGTTATTTGGCTGCTATTGATATTTCAAATAAGACAGAAAAGATGTGATAACGATTTTCCCAGATGCTAAAAAATGAATATTTTAACTACTTCAAATTTAAACTCTTTGCTACTTACTGCGTTAACTTAAATTTAAAGAAATAGCCTCACAAAGAAAACTACCACAAGACTTCAGTGATCTTGTTATAGATAGGGGTTTTTAGTTTTTTGTTTTATTGGTTTTAAGGAAGTTACGATGAGTCATAAAAAAATTAGTTCTCCTCCCTCTTTTGATAACAATTACGTGATAACACTGAAGAACTCATTCGAATCATCCTATGAGATATTTGATGATGTTTGGAGTCAAGAGCCTGCAATGAGGCAAATAATAGATTTTATTCTTCCGAAACTAGAGAAAAACTCTCAAGTTCTTGATGTTGGAGCAGGGAAAGGCTATGATGCATTGAAAATGTTGCAAATTGGACATAGAGTTGACGCTTTAGATTTAGTTATTCCTAAAGAGTTGAAATCAATTGCTAGAATTTGGCCTCAACGGATGTCTTATATTCAAGGTGATTTTATTTCTATAGACTTGGATAAACGTTATGACGCAGTATTAGATAATGGCTGTTTCCATCATCAACACCCAGATTTGTATCTTGACTATTTGAATAAATTATGGCGGCATACGTGTAAAAATGCAGTTCTTGCAATAAATTTATTTACGCCGTGCTGTGAGACAAAGTCAGGTACACTTTGGAAACAGGATGATAGGCGTCTTACTAGAGACTTTACTGAGGAAGAAGCTATTAAAATGTTAAAAACTGCAAAATGGGAAGTTGAAGAAATCAAAATAGTTAAACGTCACTCAGGTACCCATGATTATATGCTAATTATAGCAAGGCGTATAGAATAAACAGCCGAATGCTTACAATAAAAAAATAGAAATTTAAAAGGGATGGAATAAATTATGCACATTATCTTAGTAGAAACAACTCTTGTAAGAGGTTTTGATATTATTGAGGAAATGCTACAAGCTGGAATTGAAGTAACCTTTATTGCGCAAAACATGAAAGATTATTTTGAAAAATTTGGACAATATAATATAAACAAACTCACAAATTTTATTGAAATACCAGAGCTAGGCAATTCCTGTAACTTAGCACAGATAATTCAAACCAAAATTGGAGATAAGAGAATAGATGGTGTAATTTGCCGAAATGAGGCTTTTCTTGATGATGTTGCCAAGTTGACAAAAGCATATAATTTGCCGGGAGAAACTTTAGACACGGCTAGGTTATTGATGGATAAGGCAGCAGTACGTAAACGTATAACAGATGCAAATCTTTGTAGATTGAAATGGGGATTAGTTAACGAATTAGAAAAATCTCATAAAATTGGGGAAAATATTGGTTATCCATTAGTTGTTAAGCCGTTACTGGGTGGTTGGTCAAGGGGTGTAAGTATTGTACATGATGAAAGTGAACTTGACTTTGCGCTAGCTGAAGTAGAAAAAATCCAAGGTTGTCCTAATAATTTAAAAAATAATAAAGGAGTACTATTTGAAGAGTTTATTGAAGGCAATCTTATTAGTGCCGAAGTTCTAATTCAAAATGGAGCACCGTTAATCCTTGGTTATTCAGAGAGATTTCCTATACCTTCTGGAGTGACTGCTGAAGTTGGCGGAATTTTTCCTGCTGAAATTGAAGCAAGAGAAAAAGTAGATGATTTTGTCAGAAAAATACTAGATTCACTTGGTGTACAAAATAGTGCAATTCATATGGAAATTATGCTTACTGAAAAAGGACCTGAATTAATTGAAATAAATGGACGAATTGCTGGGTACGTTGTGATGCAGCAAATATCATATGCATTAGAAAGATCTATAACAAATGATTTAGTAGCAATAGCAACTGGATTAAAAATACATCCTCTAAAACATGTTCCCTCTAAAGTAGTGGCAATACAACCAATTTGGTCAAATTATTCAGGAACAGTAATAAAGATTTATGATCAAAAACACAACTCAACAAATGTTCTAATGGAAGAAATATTAGTAAGTTCTGGAGATAAAATAGCAAAGTTAAAAAGTAATAAAGATAGGTTTGGCTTGGTAATGGTAGAAGGGGAAACTAGAGAAGGCGCTATAAAAGAAGTAAAGTATGCGGCAGAGCAACTCAAGAATAAAATGGTTATCTCATATGAGGCACTTACTTCGGAAAATAATGGGAAGAAGATAGAAAATGATTATAGTTGTGAGCAAACACATATATTGTTACTTGACCGTATTGGATCGGAGAGCTGGACTCTAAATAATGGTGAACCATTGCTTCCCCCTGATAGATTTAGACTTAGCGTAATAAGCTCAGCAAACGAAATTTTAACTGAGGAGAAATTGCCGAATTCTTTAATTAAAATGGATGTTTTTGATCATGAAGAGGTAAGTAAAATTGCACAGTTAGTACACTCTAGTCAGAAGATAGATAGAGTTTCTAGCTTATCTGAGAGGCTGCTACTTTCTGCTTCATCGTTACGTTTAAAATTTGGTTCTCAAGGAGATACTCCTGAATTTACTAATCAGTTTATTGACAAAGCTATTATGAAACGACTAGCGGAATGTGCAGGAATAAAACATGCACAAGGAAAGATAATTAACTCACCTAAAGATTTAGTAGATTTTGCAAAAGAATATAAAAAGATAATTGTTAAGCCTAGAGCATTGTCTGGTTCGCAAGGAGTCGCCCTAATTGATAGTGAAGAAACATTGTATAATTGGTTAACAGATTGTTTTGTTAAAGATAATTTTTTAGCTGAGGAATTCATTTCAGGAGAAGTTTGTCACATTGATGCTCTTATCTATAATGGAAAATTAATATGGGATATTGCCTTATATTTAACAGATACTACTTCATATCGAAGACAAGAACCTTTGTCCTCTATTTCTATTGAGGATATTAAGATACGTAATGAAGCAGAAAAACTACTTCACAAAACTATTGAAGCATGGAAAGTAAATAGTGCTGTACTGCATTTAGAGGCTTTTGTTGAAGGTACAGAACTTACGTTTTGTGAAGTTGCGGCTCGCCCAGGAGGAGCTGGAGCAGTAGAAGCATTTGAAATTACTCGTGGGATAAATCTGGATCATGCAAAAATTTTGCTTGATTGTGGAGAAGATCCCTATAGCTTGTTAAGAGAACCAATGGCTCCTCACTCAGGAGTAACAGTACACTACTGTCATGGCGGTGTTTTGAAATATTTTGATGATTCAAAGGTTTCACCATACGCCGTTCATAGAAAGATTGCAGCAATCCCTGGTCAAATTGTTCCAACCTCACAGTTTACTGGATCGGGTATATGTACTCATGTTTTTGCTGGAAGTAGTCAAAAAGAAGTTTATGAGCTAACATTATTAGCAGAATCAAATGTTTTTTTCTCAGTAGATAAAATATAATTTTTTTAAAAGGTTGTAAATTATGATAGTTGGAATTTTAGGAAGTAAATCCTCAGACTCTCTTACACGCAAGGGGATGTTAAAAATTAAAGAAAGTCTTGAAGCTATAGGGATTGAGTTTGATTTAATTGACTTAAAATCTGAATACGTTGAAATCCATGATATAGATGACTATGAGAATCCTCCAGTATCAAGCCAAACAATGAAATTACGAAATAGGATATCTCGGGCAAAAGGTGTTATTTTAGGGAGTCCGGTATATCACGGAAGCTTTAGTGGTGTTCTTAAGAACTCACTGGATCATTTAACTAATAATGCTTTCTTAAATTTGCCCGTTGGAATACTGGTTGCTGGAGGAAGTACTTATAGTACTTCTGTTGTATGTGATCAACTACGAACTATAATTAGAGCATTAAGCGGATGGTCAGCACCAACTCATATAGGAATAAGTTATGGAGATATTTTGGGCGAAATAATCAGCGAACAATTCCTAACAAGAATTAATGAAATGGTCAATGAAATGATTTTTTTTAGTAATAGATTATGAACATGAGCACGAAATCACAACATCTACTTCTAATTGCAGGAATTGGTGGACATACTTTAGAAGAAGCAGTTCCATCATTACTTTCTATAACGAACCGAATCAGTATTTTATACATTGATATTTGGAAACCATCTAAAGATATACAGAAGTTATGGGGTAGCTTACATTTAGATGGTGAGTTAATCATTGCAAATTCTCAAGAAGAAGCAATTGCTGAAGCATATTCTTTAAATATACGGATACCTATAGATGGTGTGATAACTTATTCAGAGTTACTATTAAAATCACAAGCGTTGATAATTGAGCACTTAAATTTGCCAGGCACTCCTTATGCTGCAATAGAAATTGCTCAATCTAAGATTTTACAAAGAGTTTTATTTGAGAAAGTAAGGGTTGCATCTCCCTGTTTTGCGATAATTAACAAATCTTCAGATATTGAGGATGCTGTAAGAAAGATTGGACTGCCTGCATTATTTAAGCCATCTCAAGGAATGGGAAGTGTTGGTGTTTATATAGTGAAAAATTTAGAAGAGGTATATAAAGCATTTAACAAACTCTCTATAAGCAGTAGCATTTTTTTAGAAACTAATAAAAAGGCACTATTAGAAGAAATATTACCATTAGAAGGCAACACTAATTCTTTATTTGCCAATTACGTAAGCGTTGAAAGTTTGCTGGTGAACGGAAAATACAAGCATTTAGTAATTACAGATCGTGCCCGTTTATGTCATGGATACATTGAAGAGGGTTTAATTATGCCTAGTCATTTGCCAAGCTCAATACAATCTCTAATTATAAAAGAAGCTGAAAAAGCAATTTCAGCGATAGGTCTTACACACGGTGCAGTACATACTGAAATTGCAATTGTTGGTAATAAGCCGATGATTATTGAAGTTAATGCTAGAGCTGGTGGACCGATCCCTTCAATGCTTTTAGCCGCGAGTGGCTATGATTATGCTATTGATATTGCTTTGTCTTCTTTAAATATTGAAACAGATTCTATTCCACACTTTAGTAAAATCGCGTGGCATAGGTTTATTCCAATTCCACAAGGAGAATGGAAAGTAATATCTTATACTTTGACTGAAAAAATAATGGATGAAATATCAAACATAGTTTATTTTTCACCACGTTTTTTACCTGGTGAGATAGCTAATAAAGATAGAACACTACATTTAGCAAGCTTTGCAGTGATAGCAGAAAATATAGATGACGCCCTCAAATTAGTTAAAGAAACAGAAGATAAATTTAATATTAGGCTCGAATCAATAAATAGTTTTTGAAAGGTTGCAATGAACAAGTTGTGGCAGAGAGATACGAAAGTAGGAGCGTATATTGTTGGATTAGTTGATGCTACTGGATTGGGTCTGTACTTAGCTATATCTGCTATTTTTTTAAATAAAGCAGTAAATTTAACGACAGCCCAAGTTGGTCTAGTGCTAGGAGTATCAGGAATTGCTTCAATGTTTGGTGCATTACCAATAGCTTATTTTTCTCAAAAGTATGGGATAAGAAATGGACTTGTCATACTATTTACTACTCGATCAATAGCATTTTTTTTGTTATCATTAACAAACTCATTTATTTGTGCTATTGGTATAGCTAGTTTAGTCGGTCTTTTAAGCCGTGGAACAGCTCCTTTAATTGAATCGGCTTTAGTAATGGATGCCGATAATAATATAACAGTAAAAATGTTGGCTACTTTAAGAATGATCAGAAATATTGGTTTTGCTGCCGGAGGAATACCTGCAGGATATACTGTTTGGGTAAATACCACCGCTGGCTATAGAGTAATTATTGCCATTTCTTCTTTAATTTTTTTATTAGCTGCAATAATCTGTTGGCAATTTCAGAATAAAAATATACATTTTCAGAAACCTCATTCACTACTAAAAATTGTTCTTAAAAATTACCCGTTTATTGTTTTAACCTCGGTATATAGCCTAGCAATTCTTTCTGCTATATTACTTGGCATCGGTATACCATTATGGATTATTCACAAATCCCATGTTCCATCATGGACTGTTGGTTTAATTCAAACCCTAAATACTTTCTTAGTGGTTTTACTACAAAGGCAAGTAAGTAAAAACACAGAGCAAATAAAAGTATCTATTTCTCGATTTCAGTTAGGGGTAACATTTGCAGCTATTGGTAGTGGAATATTATTTCTTGCAGGGGAAAATAGTAGTAGCATTATTAATATGTTTTTTGTTATTATAATTGTGATAGCATTTACTTTTGCAGAGTTATTTATTATTGCAGGTGCAGAAGGAATGTCCCTCTCATATATACCTGAAGGGCAAAGAACCGTATATTTTGCTATTCTAAACCTTGGGTTTGCTGCAGCAACTGTAATAGGTCCACCCTTGGCAACTATCACTTCAACAGGTACAGCTTGGTGGTGGTTGATTTGGGCATTGTTTTTTTCCTGTCTGGTCCCGGTAATTAACTTTCTACCAAAGCCTAGTACATTATAATTAAATTAACTAAGGAATGAATTATTATGACAAAAAGTTGGATTAATATAAATAGTTTGAGAATTGCGCACCCAGTGACTAATTTAGAACAGTCAGCCATCATGTATTGTAATGGTTTAGATTTAGAAATAATAGGTTCCTTTGAAGATCATCTGGGCTTTGATGGGGTTATCTTGGGAAAAAATGGCTTACCATATCATTTTGAAATGACCTATTGCAAAAATCACCCCATTATACCATCACCAACAAAAGAAGATCTTATTGTTTTATATATATCAGATTTAACTGAGTGGCAATATAGATGTAAATTATTATTAGAGTCTGGATTTACCTCTGTTGAATCATTTAACCCGTACTGGACAAAACATGGAGAAACTTTTCAGGACCATGATGGTTACCGAATAGTTTTGCAAAACGCTAGATGGATATAATTTAACTTCTGAGCTTGTGTTATTTAGGTTTGTTCCGGTCACAAAGCCCGGAAAGTTGCGATGAATCACACAGCGCGGAGATTCATTGTAACTTCTGAGAAACAATCCCAGTATCAGCACATTTTAATGGTTTAACTAACTCAATTTAAACCGAGAGTGTTATTTCACCGGGCACTTTCGTTAAATTAAATCCCAAATCGTGTGCTCGGCGCTGTAAGCTTTTGAGCACTCGTTCTTGATAATGTTCTTCATATTCTTCCATATCTTTTTCAACGGTAATACCCCCTAAAAAAAGTGCTATTGATCAGTAGAGAGATTTACAATATCGACTAACACCAAGAGAGGTATTAAAAATGAAAAACTCAAAGTTTACCGAATCACAAATAATCAATATTCTAAAATTGGCAGAAAGCGGTATGCCAA
>RXJX01000039.1 GCA_003963245.1 Neisseriaceae bacterium | reverse complement strand
GGAAGCATGCGACCTTATGAACATCTAACAGTAGGCAAGACTCCGCAAGTATTACAAATGTTTGGTGCAAAAGATAAGCCGTTGATTATTAATCAACAGGTGATGCACAAAGTTATCCGCAATCCAGATAAACACAACCTCACTTCGGATATTATTAAACAATTGCCGGAACAGTTGGCTAATCCAATTATGGTTTTGAAATCAAGGACAAGAAACGATGCGTTAATAGTATTAACAGAGTTAAAAAATAGTGATGGTAAAAGCGTTATCGCAGCAATTCATTTAAATAAAAAAGAAACTGGTATAGAGGTTAACCGGATTGCAAGTGTTTACGGAAAAGATAACGATGTAAAGTTTATCAAAGAAAATTTAGCTGAAGGTAATTTGTTATATCACAATACAGAAAAACTAAAACAGTGGGCAATAAAAAAAGACCAGGAACTCAGCGGACTCCAATTGCCCGCAGTATCTGATCTTTCTTCTGACACTATTATAGCAAATGAAAATGACCTTGTCAAGTATTCACAAACAAAACAGTCTACTGTATATACAAGCAAAATTATGGACGAAGTTGTTAATCAGTTCGGCGATGATGGTGTCAAGTTACTAGAGTCAGGTAAAATCAAGGTAGTAGAAACAGCTGCCGATTTACCCGGCAAACATCCTGATAATGTACAGGGCATGTTCAAGGATGGAGAAATTTATTTAGTTGCCAAGAATATTGACCCAATGCAACTTAAAGGTGTAGTTTTGCATGAGGTCGGGGTTCATGCCAATATGCAAAACATGCTGGGTGAAAAGGGTTTTAATCAGTTGATTAAGCACATGGATGATTTTTTAGAGCTGGATAGCAATATGCGGCAAGTCGTTGATGCTGCTATTCCGGCGGATACTCCTGCGCAATTTAGAGCCGAAGAACGATTGGCTTATCTGGTTGAAAATCTTCCCGAACATGGCATAGTAAAATCGCTGATTGCCAAGGTTAAAGCATGGCTGTATAAAACCTTCCCAAGTCTGCAAAGCACATTAAAACTGAATGATGCTGATATCGGCGCGCTGGCATTGTCCAGTTTACGCAATTATGCCGCTAAAAATACTCCGGAACGTACCGGCAATATGGCGATGTATTCACGCATGCAAGAGGTTGCTGATACCATTGAAAGCGACATTAAAGAGCTGGATAAAATCATTGCCAAGACCGCTCAATACAAAACTAGGCTGGAAAGTAGCGCTGATGTTTTTGATTTTATCGACAGCAAGGCAGATTTTATTGATGCTGCCGAAAATATCGGGTTAAATAAAAATGTGGCAGATACTATTTATGGTGACGTTTGGAGTGCATATAATCGCGCACTTGAAACCATGCAGCCTAACCCACAGCAATATGCGATTGATTTTGCCATTAAAAAACTGGATTACGGTTTACAAGCACATCGGGTATCATTGCTGCATGATCGGGCGGTTAAGAAGAAGCTATCCAGTTATTTAATTAAAAACTTTGCCAGCGACCCCAAAGCAGGAATTAGATCACTATTAATTGGTACTACTTTACAACGTGAAAATTCACGGGCATTTACTGCTGGTGATTCGGTACGCAATGCTGGGCGGATATTTACAGGACAGCTAGATACCGAATTAAGCAAAGCTGGGATTCGCGACCTATATTATTCCGGTGCACTCAATGACGAGATGCAGCGGGTAATGTGGGCAATTGATGATGGTGCCGACCTAAAAGGCTTTACACCGGAAGCGGTGCAAGCCTCTAAAATTGTGATGAATGTCTATGACAATATAACCAACACCATGCGTCAGAACGGAATGATGGTTAATAAAATCAAACATTATCTAAGCAATCAAGCTACCTTGCACAACCAAACCAAGATCCGCGCTGCTGGATTTGACAACTGGAAAGCTGAAATTTTGCAATCATTGGATTTGGTAAAAACTGCTGAAGCAATGAATATCAAACCCAGCATGATTGATGATGAATTACTACAAGGTATTTTCGATGGATTCGCAAACGGCGAGCACATTAGTAGCGGTGGCAAAGATGGTTCAATGCTCAATGATCCATTGCGTGCCGTGCGCCAGAAGCAACGTAAGCTGATTTTCAAAGATGCTGATAGCGTAATTGCCTATCGCAATAAATATGGTAGCCGCGATTTCCAATCGGCAGTGACGCAAACCATTGTAAGCAATGCCCGTAAGGTTGGAATCCTGACCACTTTGGGTGTTAATTATGAGCGTAATCTAAAAGAGGTTGCCAGTGAATTTCTTAAAACTTCTTTCACTCCGGAGCAGCGCAGTAAATTACGTAAGTTTACTGATCATCATATGATTAATATGTTGAAAACTGTTGATGGTCGCGCGGATATTCCAGTGAGCGAATTTTGGGCAAGAGTTACCAGCAATGTTTTAGCTTGGTCATCAATGACACGACTGGGCGGCGCGACATTGTCCGCCATTACCGACCTAACCAATTCCGCTTCATTTCTTAATCGGCTGGGGATGGGCGGAACTACATTTAATACAATTGAGTTACTGCAAGAACAATTCAGCACATTCAGTCCTGAGAAAAAACAGATCATGGGTTCAATCGGTATATTTACGGATGCAATGCTGCAAAACGCCTACCGCGATGGCTATCTGGAACCGGGAACCAGTCAGGGGTTGAGCAAGTGGGTTAACCGCTTCTTTAAAATTATCGGCTTGGATGCGTGGACCAATAGCGCTCGTCTGAGTGCAGCAGATAGCTTGATGAATTATACCAGCGGCTTTACTAAACATGAATTTAATCAACTACCGGAAAGTTTTCAAAAAACCTTGAAGATGTTTGGAATTGAAGCGGAAGACTGGGCAATATTACGCCAGACCAAGCAGCTGCAAGCAGATGGCAATCATTATCTGGTACCGCAGGAATTAGACAATATTCGCGATATTATCAAGTCGCATTTATCAACTAAAGGCATTTCCGACAAAGTCATGGATGCAGCAACCGATAAATATATTGATCGGCTAAAAACCAGCCTAACCAATTATTATCACGATGCATTATCGCATATGATTATTGAACCGGATGCCGCGACCAAATACTATCAAACATGGGGCGGTCTTAACCCAGGAAGTATTGGTGGAGTAATCGCCAGATTTGTTATGCTGTTTCGTTCGTTTAACATTGGTTTTATGCGCAAGATTTTATTTGATATGTATAATCAGGATATTAGCGCTGGTGCCAAGGCAATGAACATCGGCAAATATATCGCGGCTACTACTATCATGGGTTATGTTGCTGGAGCAATGAAAGACATCAGCAAAGGACGTAAACCACGTAAGTTTCTCAATGAAGATGGGCGACTAGATACCGGAACCATGACTGCCGCATTGTTGCAGGGTGGTGGACTAGGTATTTTTGGTGATTTCATTTTTGGTGAGTATAACCGTTTCGGCGGTAGTTTATCTAATACTTTAGCAGGTCCGGTATTAGGTGGAACTTTAACCGATGCAGCGGCATTGTATAGCTCTCTAAAAGAAGGTAAAGATGTTCGTGGTAACGCTTTACGCGTGGCACTGGATAATACACCGTTCATTAATGCGTTCTACTCACGAATGGCGGTTAATTATTTGTTTGCCTATGGGTTACAGGAATATTTAAACCCCGGCTATTTACGCCGGATGGAGCGTCGAGTTGAGCAGCAGAATAATCAAGGATTCTGGTTGCCACCGACTAGCGCAGTTCGGTATTAAAAATATTGTCAAACAAAATAATAACATGCTATGATTATTTCAGCAAGACGTTGTGATAACGCCTCGGAGTTAAAAGATGACCATTCAATCTACAAATAGTAGCATTAGCTACGTTGGCACAGGTTCAATCACAACCTTTGCCTACCCATTCAAAACCTATGACCAGACCTGGTTAAAAGTCTATGTCAATGGCACACTAAAGACATTAACCACCCATTATACCGTTACTGGAGTTGGCAGCGATTCCGGCGGAAATATTGTCTTTGTTAGCGCACCAGCCAACGGCGCAATTATCTATATTGACCGCAGCAACATCCCAGAAAGTCAATTAACCGATTATACCGCTAATGATAAATTTCCGGCAGAGACCCACGAAAGAGCACTGGACAAATTAACAATGTTAATCCAGCGGCTTTTTGGATCTTTCACTAAGTCAATTAGCATTCCCAATTATGAAACCTCTAACGTCACGTTGCCACCAAAAGCCCAACGCGCCGGACAAGTGTTGCGTTTCGATAATCAAGGCAATATTGGGGTGGATAGTTATTTGGACACTGCACCCGTCGGGACATTTTTACAATCTGGAGTTGGTGCAATTGAGCGTGGCTATTTAGCTAAAGTCCGCGATGTTGTATCTGTCGCTGATTTTGGTGCTGTCGGTGATGGTGTGGCGTCCGATACTACCTCTTTTGCAAATCATATTAATAAATTATTTACGCAAAATGGTGGAACGGGAACTGTTCCGATAGGGGCTTATGTCGCAAACGTGAGCATTAAGGGTGAATTTCAGTATGGTGTAAACTTCGATTTTCAAAATGCTGCTCTGATACCCGCTAGTGGTGTATGTGTTACGCTTGGTTCATATGCTAACCCTGCCGGCAGCTACCGTCTAAAAACTAGGCTTCAAAACTTCTATATTAAGGGAGCTGGATCAGCTGTATCAGGTACTGTAGGCGTTAAAATCGATGAAACAGCTGATGTATTCATGGATCATGGTATTATTCGTGACCATGAAAAAGGACTATGGTTAAATGGGGGATTGATTACCGATTACACTAACATGGTAATACGCTTTTGCGGAACTGGGATAGTAGCAAATTCTACAAGTAATTTTGCGCCAAACTCTAATAATTTTTATAATGTGCGAGTTATTGAGAATGACTTAGGAATCACCTACGATGGCAATCCAAATGGTGTAACTAACTGGTTTGCTTGTGAAGTTGAAGCGAATAATTTGTCTGGCACAACGTCTGACGGCAAAAAGGTAGTTAACCTCACTAATGCTGGTCATCATAACTTTATCGGTTGTCACTTTGAAAATAACAAAGGGCAGTACGGCTTGTACTATGAGGGGGCTGCATCGACTAAGCAGTTAACCATATTTGGTAGCGAGTTAATTCAAAGTGCGGCTGGCACTGGTGTTCATGTAGAAACTGGACGCGCTACTATCATTGCAAGCAGGATCACGGGCGCGACTAACGCAATTTATTTTGGTTCAAATGCAAGCGGCACTGTTGTTGACACTGAGGGGAATTTTGCAGGAACAACAACTTATGTTATCGGTGTTCGATCCGGAAGAATTGGATTTGGAATCAACCCAATTTCATCTGATCCACTAATTCAAGCGTTGCCAGCTGCACTTGTGGCGGCATCAAATATTGCCACTAAGTTTAGCAATGACACAATCTTACATGCATCGCATAATTCAGCCGGAAGTCGTATTGCATATTTAGGGTATAGCAATTCAAGTGAACAGGTCTTTCATTGCGATATTGCTCATGGATGGAGATTTGATGCAAATAATTCCGCGAGAATGTATATTGGCCGTGGCGGTGCATTAAATATTGAACCAGGTGCAGACAATACAATTTCATGTGGTAGTGGTAGTATTCGATGGTCGGTAATATATGCAGGAACCGGAACCATCAACACTTCTGATGAAAATTACAAACAAGATATTGACGAGATTGATCCGGCAGTTTTAAGAGCCTGGGGGAAAGTTAAATACTGTTCTTATAGATTTAAAGATGCAGTTGAGGAAAAAGGAAGTTCGGCAAGAATTCACTTTGGCGTAATTGCACAGCAAGTTAAAGCGGCTTTTGAAAGCGAAGGGTTAGACCCCTTTAAATATGGAATCCTTTGTTATGATGAGTGGGAATCTATTCAAGAAGTTCGAGACGAAGATGGTAATTTAATACGGTCAGCTATGTCAGCAGGAAGTCGCTACGGAGTACGTTATGAAGAAGCTTTGGCACTAGAATGTGCATATTTACGGAGTAAGTTATGAGTAAAGAAATAGAAGGCGGTTATGCTGATAAATCATTAATCGGTTCGCAAATAGGTGCGATACCATCCGCGGCCGTATCTAATCAATTTTTAACAGGGCTAAATACAGATGGCTCACTAACTAGAGCACAGCCATCTATGGCAAATATCAGTGATTATACTGACTCTGGTATATGGGTTCCTGTTGATGCAAGCGGAGCTGGATTGTCATTAACTGTATCAGATGCTGTATATATCCAAATTGGTAAATTAGTTATCTGTTCTGCATATATTATGTATCCAAGTACTGCAAGTGGTTCTCAAGCAAAAATTGGTGGATTGCCATTCACTGTAGCATCAGCTATAAAAAGTGCGTGGGGTGGATTATCAGTGAACTCTAACGGTATAACTGCACCTTTGCTAAATTGTGTTCAAAACACAGTTACAGCATCTTTAGTTGCAGCATCAACTGCCGCGATAACAAATGCCAATATGTCACAACATGAAATATATTTCTATGTTATTTATAAAAGGACGTAACATGTCTATTCAAACTAAATTAATAAAAATTGAAGTTGATGCAAGTAACATTTGCATCTTTGCAGAGTACGCCACATTCAATGATGAAACTTTTGAACCTGCAAAATTACGACAATCATACTTCCCAGGTCAAGACATTAGTCAGGCTGATCAACAAGTTCAAGATATAGCTTTGGTTTTGTGGACGCCAGAAGTAATTCAGAATTATCAAGATAGCGAGGGGGTACAACATGAGTAAAGAGATATTGTTAGCTGCAACTACTAGTGCTGCTAAAAGCAAAGGTTTTGCTTTAAAGCAGGCGAGTAAAGATCAGAAAGCAACTATTCAAGTTATCGGCCTAACATCGTCTAATAAAGCTTATCTGCAGATGGAAAACTTACTAAACCCCGGAACGTTTGTCAACGTTAAGAAAAACGGCAGCGACGTCTATTGTGACTCTGGTAATAACATCATCTACGTATCTGGTAATGGGGTTTATCGAATTGATAAACAAGGTTCTGATAACGTGGGTGTTGCTGTGGTTTCTGATATGGATTTAGATGTTTATATTGCTGTATCTTAGCCCGAGAAGGAAATGTAATGCAAGAAAAATCAGGTGGATTAGTTGAGTTTTTTCGGGACAATTGGTGGCAGATATGTGTGCTTATAGTTATCGTGATACGAATCTATATTAGCGACGGAGAGCAAACAAAAAGGATCGATGAGCACGACGCAAGAATAATAGCTATTGAACAGAAGCAAAACCTTAATGATACAAATTGGGCAGTTATAAATGTGAAGCTTACTCAGATTCAATCTGACTTAACCGAGATCAAAACGCAAAGGGCCGGACATGAAAAATAAATTATATGCATTTTTTATAAACAGAATTTGGAGAAAGACAACTTTTGTTGCTATTGTTCAAATTGTAGCGCTTTTCTTAATTAAAGATACTGTGCAACGCGATTTAATTTTAACTACTACAAGCGGATGGCTAGCATGGACAAGAAAATAATGACAATTACAACTGATTTAGTAATTCGTGAGCTTAACCAATACGGAATCACGAACAAATTGGAACAAGCTCACTTTCTAGCACAGGCAGATCATGAATCTGCTGGGTTTACCAAGCTGTCAGAGGGCACAAAATATCGCTTCGGCAGAGCAAAAGCTATCTGGTTCAGCAGAAAATCAGCAATCCAAGCAAAACAAGATGAATTAAAAGCTAAAGATGATGATTTTTGTCCGCAGCCTTGGCTTTTTAATACTGTTTATGGTGGCAGAATGGGCAACGAGAAGAACGGTACTAATGATAATGACGGCTTTGATTATCGTGGCGGCGGAATCTTTCAACTAACTGGAACTGACAACCATTTGGCTTTCATGAACTGGTTACATAAATCAGGTAAATATCTTGATTTGGCGCTGGACAAGGTAGATGAGTTCGTTAAGAGTGAAGAGGGCGCGATTATATCGGCTATCTGGTTCTGGCAAGTAAATAGTATTGGCATTGCGGCAAGAGCTGATAACGTCACGAAAGTAAGTGTTGCTATCAATGGCGGCACCATTGGACTTGAAGAGCGCCAAAAGCTAACTGAGAAATACAAGAAAGAGCTAGGTGTATGATGAGCTTACAAACCAAGTTATTTGGCATACTGATTTTGTCGCTGGCTTTCATTGGGATTTATACTGCAGGAGTGAGCGAGGGTAGATCAGCGGAGCGATTGAAAGCAGAGCAAGCTTACAATGTGAAACTTATGCAATACAATCAAACTTTGCAAGCTGTCACTGAATCAAACAATCAGCAAAAATTTAAAATCTCAACTTTAGAAGGTGAATTAAAGCATGAAACAGCTAAAAACGCTAAATTACTTAATGATAACAATCGTATTAGCAAGCAGTTTACCAAGTTGTACGACAGTTCAACACGCTTGTCCATTGCCGCCAGTAACGAATCAGATGCTACAAGCGCCAGCTCCATTGCTCCAGATCGAATCTTACAGGTAATGCAGCAAAATAATCTTAATCACCAGCGCTGTATCTCTGATTTGACGGCTTGGCAGGAGTGGTATCGTCAGAATAGTTAACTATTAGTTAGCACAAAACAAAAAACCCGACGAGTTGGACGCTCATATGTCGGGGTTTTTCAATTATAACAGATCACTAGGTGTATTATATATGAATTTTTATTTAGATGTCAATAGGTGGTGGTATATGATTTTACAATTAATCAGAGACTCTAGCTCTCTACAGGCAATTATCTGGGGTATAATAGGATATCTATTAATCAAACAGATACTAAGAAATGCACCAGCTTTATTAAATGCTATCAAGGACTTCATAAAGTCAGATGCAGAGAAATAGCCCCTTGCGGGGCTACTATTAATGCATTGTTTGCTCTTCAAAAAAAGCACTTAGATCATTAGTATCAACATACACATGACCGTCATGTTCCAAAAATCGCAATAACTTACCTTCAAAATAATCCTGATAAAGCTTTGGCATACTAAACTCCCAATATTTTGTTAATATTTATATTATACACATCTTTCCAAGCTTGCGCTGGGTATGATTGTATTTTTCCATATCTCTCATCTGGTATCGCATGAATTTCCAGACCTTTCTTGCGGCAGTAATTTGCTAATTTTAAACCGCTGGCTTTTAAATTTTCAACTCGGCTTTGAATTGCTAATATTGTGGCAAACTCAACCGCTTTAGTCTTTATAGTATCAACAACTCTTACTTTTGCCTCAAGAGCTTTCATTTTATTTGCCAAAGCTCCGGCAGTACCCATCGCGCTAGCTAATTGCTTATCTCTAATTTGTCCTCTAGTTTTTACCGCTTCGTCGCGTTCTTCATAAACTTTGGCAATCACAGGTACAATTTGCTCAGGCACACCCAATAAGGCTAGGGCGCTGCTGTAGCCAACTTCGGCAGGTGTTGGGTTCTGGGCTTTCTTTTCGCATTCGATGAAATAATTTCTCATGTCATGTGCAACTTTAGTTCTGGCTTGCATACAAAGATGTTTGGCAAAATCTAAACTAAGCATATAATCCTTGGTTTCATTACCGTTCAACACAATGTTGAACCCCTCCCAATCAATATGCTCCAAGAAAAAAGCATTTTCTTCGATGTTCTTTTTAGCCCATCTAGCCCATACAGCTAAACTTAATTCTAATTTAGCATAAAGCTCTCTAGCTGATACTGCATTAACAGTATCATTGCCGATTTGTTGTTGTTGAATATTAATAAGTTGGTTAGTAGTCATGATGGTGTTCTCCTTTAAATCATCATGTTTTTTAATTGTGAAAGGGTAAATGTATTTGTGCAACATTGCTGGAATAGCAACGTCTTTTATTTTGCACATTTGAATTAGTTGATCGAATGAGTGAAAGTTATAGCAAACGCCATCAATGTATATCCACTGAATACCAGCCAAGCCATCCCAAGTAGTCCAGTGGATACCTAGAGCTTGAATAATATTCTCTGAGATTAGATTGCGTGATGGAATTATGCGGATGTAATAACCGTTGATATCTATGACTTTTACGTCATCAGATGTAATATTGATTGACATGATGATTTTCCTATGACTAAATTTTGAATTTCCTACACGCAACTTTTGAAATTACGGGTAGGGCTCGGAGCTCAAAAACCGGTCATAGACGGTTGGACTTATTTAGATATATCGTCGCACTCCTAGCCCATAGATAGACTTATGGTTAGGGTATAGAAGCCTTTGATACGGGGCTTACCGCTATGACTTTGAGTTTTTGAATCTCAGCTGATAGTTTTTGAATCTATCAGTTAGCGGTATTCTATCGCAACATGGCTTATCATGTCAATAAAAAAGCCCACTATAAAGTGGGCGGTTAGTAACAGGTTCTTTTTTTCCAAGCCGTCAGTGGATTATCTGACTCAAGTTCGTAGCTGCGATAATCTTCGTTGACAACAGTATAGCTAATGCCGTTGTGGTTGATCTGTTGACCGACAACAAGACCGTGCCGAGCCAATGGATGGTTAGATTTGATTTTCATGATATAATACTCTTTCTATAAAAAAAGAGCATCAATGATTAAATTTTCTTAGTAAAAAAACTTAATAATTAATGCTTGTTTGGTTTCTAGTCACTCGGTGACCAAGCTATATGTGAGTATATGTAGATATATGCACTATATATTTTAGTTAAAAATTCAAATTCAAATTAAAACAGATGGTTACGCTGATATGCATATCTACTAATTGCGGTTCGATTCCGCATGGCTCCACCAGCGTTGTTAGGGCTTATCTATTCTAATAAGTAATTAATTCTGGAATGGTTAATTCGACTTTGGTCAATAAACTTTGCGGAATATAATGATCAAATCCAAGGTTTAAAAGCTTTTCAAAAAGAGCCTTGCGACTATATACCTCAAATTTTACAAATAATTGGTTCCTAAAAAGGCTATCGATTGCACTTTTGCTAATATTGTGTCCTTCTACTATGGCCAGAATTGAAGCAATATCCTCGCTACCTAACCCTGCCAGAAATAGAAAAATAGCTTCTTTCTCACGTTGAGTTAGTTTAAACTTTGTAATATCTATCTCATACGAATATTTATAGATATCCAACGAGCGTAAAATTTGTAGCTGCAAACTTGAGAATGACAGTTTTTCATAATAGCAATAAATTCCAACTACATTACTGGTATCTGGGTTGATTAGTGGAGATTTTTCCAGTGAGAATGGTTGAACTATACCATTATATTCTGTGACGGCTAGAGTGCGGATTTTTTGTCGCTGTTTGATGATTTTTTCTTTATCAAACTCGTTTTGTTCGGCGAAGTGTTTTTCATTGGTAACAATAAATGCTTGTTGTCCGATAATTGAATTATCACATTTAAAAACTTTATTATAAATTGGGCTGCTATAAATAATAGTTAAGTCTGCTGCGCGAACCAGTGTACACCAATTATCGATGTAGTTATCAAATTGTTTAAATCCATTTATAATCTTTGTAATGAATTCTTGATCACTTAACATTAAAATAAAACTCCACAGACATGGTTACCGTAAAATAGTAGCTCTCATTTAATAATGATACCATGAATAGTGGAGTTGTTTAATGAAAGTCGCTGTATTTGACAGTGCTTTTATAAAAGAACTTTTTAATTCTAAAGCGCTAACTTCGCGAAACTATATTGATCACCTTTGATTGAGTTGATTCTGCTGGTGAACTAAATTTTTTAACAGTTGTTGCACAACTGCCACTACAGCCCGAACAAATACTGCCGCATCCTTTGCGAGCTTTACTAAAAGTCCGGTACAAGTAGAATCCTGAAACCCCAATAAGCAGTGTAATTGCTGAAATATCTAAAAAATGCTCCATTTTATATCTCCATTTAGTGAATGAAAGTTAATGTTACACGATAAACTAGAAACGATACGCCATAAGCCAGTAACATTTGATAAGCAAACATTACCAATGGCCAGCGCCAGCTATTGGTTTCTCGTTTAGCTACAGCAAGCGTCGAAATACATTGTGGTGCAAAAACATACCATGTGATTAGAGATAATGCCGTAGCAATGCTCCATTGATGCTGCAAGATAACTGCCAGACTTTGACGAACCGTATCGTCACTACCGCTAAGCGCAAAAATAGTTGCTAGCACAGACACTGCTACTTCACGAGCTGCCATTCCCGGTATCAGTGCTACTACAATTTGCCAGCTAAAACCGATTGGTGCGAACAATGGCTCAAGAAACTTGCCAACTATTCCCGCTATACTATAATCAATTGCCGGAGCAGTGGCATTAGCTGGTGGCAAAGGGAATGAAGATAAAAACCAGATTATAATCATTACGGACAAGATTATTGTACCTGCTCGCTTCAGGAACGATTTAGCTGGTTTGATTAACTCGATTAACACGTTGTATGGGTTAGGGAGTTTATAGCTAGGCAATTCTAAAATTAATGGTTGTCTGTCACCGCGGAAAAAGAAAAATTTAAATACAAATGCCATAATTAGACCAGAGAATATCCCTGCGGCGAAAAGTCCAAACATCACTAAGCCCTGCAAATTGGCAAATCCCCATACTGTTTTAACTGGGATAAATGCACCGATTAACAGCGTATAGATAGGTAAACGTGCTGAACAAGTCATTAATGGTGCGATGAGAATAGTTACTAGTCGATCTTTACGGTTTTCAATTGTGCGAGTTGCCATAATTCCCGGAATTGCACAGGCAAAGCTAGAAAGAAGGGGGATAAATGCCCGTCCATGTAATCCAACTCCGCCCATCAGCTTATCCATTAAAAATGCTGCTCGTGCCATATATCCCGTATCTTCAAGAATAATGATGAAGAGTGAAATGGTCAGAATTTGTGGCAAGAAAACTATAATTGAACCAACACCAGCAATAATACCATTTGCTAGTAAACTAACTACAAAGCTGTTTGGGTCAATGGATGCGACATAGGCTTGTGCTGAGTCAAAAAGACCTTGCAGCCAATCCTGAGGAATGGTTGCCCAGCTAAACACTGCTTGGAACATTAAGAATAATATTGTTAATAGAATTATCAGACCCAAGACTGGTTGTAATAAAATTTGATCAATTTTATGCGACCATACTGAAGGCATACCTTTGCGCGTTTCTACTTCTTGGATAATTTCGTGTACTCGTTTATGGTAGCTGCGCATCATATCACGATCAGGTTCTTGCCAATGGTTAATCTGAGCATGAGTACCTTGTTTGAATTTATCCAATTCACAAACCAGTTCATAGATACCTTTTTTCTTCGTCGCAGCAGTCTCAATAACTGGACAATCGAGCATAGCAGATAGCTTTTTGATGTCATATTCATAACCGCGTAAGCGTGCGATGTCACTCATATTCATTGCAATAATCAAGGGAATGCCAGTTTGTTTTAATTCAAGGATAAGGCGCAAGCAGCCACTTAAATTAGTTGCATCAATTACTGCCATGATTAGATCTACTGGTTGTTCTTCTTGAAATTGATTAAAGACTACATCACGAGTTACTTTTTCATCTGGACTACGCGAGCGTAGGCTATAAGTTCCCGGTAAATCAACTAAGGTAATTAATGTATTTTGTGGTGTTGAGAAATAGCCATGTTTTTTTTCCACTGTTACGCCAGAGTAATTAGCTACTTTTTGCCGGCTACCTGTTAGGGCATTAAACAGTGCGGTTTTTCCACAGTTAGGTTTACCAACCAGTGCTACTCGTAAATTTTGTCCATGTGAAGTATGGGATGCCTTTACTTGCTGTTGTTGGTGATGTAAGTTTTTATCTTTTAAGTGTTTTTCGCTATGCATGATTATTTAATGGGCTCTACTAAAATTATTTCTGACTCATTTCTACGAATCGCAATGGTTGTACCATCACCACCAACTTGTACGGCAATTGGATCTCGGTTGATTAGCCCGAAATGAAGAACGGTTAATTCAACGTCCTCAATAATTCCGATCTCTAGAATCCGGCGTTCAAGTTCACCTGCTTCCAGTTCGACATTATGCGGTAATAATTGTTCGTCAATCCGGCGCACTATGCCTTTTTGACCTTTGTTTAGTTTTGAGAGTGAGATTAGATTTGTTTGCATGGTATTTTCACAGGCTGCTTAGCAGCAGAATAACGTTATTTATTTCAGGGGTTATTATAAATGAGAATAATTCTCATTTGCAAATTTATTTTACAGCTTTTTGACATTATTGATGATGCATAATGACAACTGTCGCGTTTATGATAAAATCCTGCTGTTATATTTATTGATAGCTATAGTTAGGAAACAACGTGATTGAAACTAATAAATTAATTCAAGTCTTGTCAGATTTAGTTGCTTTTGAGTCGGTGACACCGCATTCTGCGGGTAGTCTTGAATATATTGAGAATTTTGTGACTAAGCTTGGTGCGGAATGTGTTTACGTTAATCGCAATCAAACCAGTAATTTAATTGTTACTCTTGGTAATGGTAATAAAATTCTAGCATTTGCCGGACACGTTGATGTCGTGCCAGCGGGAGATTACTCTAAATGGGTAAATGCTAATCCGTTCCAATTACATATTGAGGATGATTCAATTATTGGCCGTGGTGTAGCGGATATGAAAGGCGCAATTGCTGCTTTCTTGCTTGCATTAGAAGAGTTTGTTGCAAAAAATGATTTGAATAAGTACAAAGTTATGTTATTGCTAACTTCTGATGAAGAAGGTAGTGCGCATGATGGTACTATCTTAATGGTTGATTATTTAAAGCAAAATCAGATTCAGCTTAATTATTGTTTGGTAGGTGAGCCATCTTGTGTTGACGTACTTGGCGATACAATTAAAGTTGGTCGCCGTGGTTCACTAACTGGTAATTTAGTTATTAATGGTAAACAAGGACATATTGCTTATCCTCACTTATGTGATAACCCGATTCATAGTTTTGCACCTGCTATGAGTGAATTAACAAGCAAAATTTGGGATAATGGTAATCAGTTTTTTCCGGCAAGTAGTTTACAATTTGCCAATATAAATTCGGGGCTTGGCGTTACTAATGTGATTCCAGGACAATTAACTGCAAATTTTAATTTTCGTTATAACACTAACCATTCGGTGGATAGTTTAAAACAAGAAGTTGTAGCAATTTTGAATAAATACAAACTAAACTATGATTTGAGTTGGCAACATTCTGCCAATCCTTTTTTGACTAGGGTTGGTAATCTAATTGAATTAAGTCGGCAGGCGATTAATGAAGTCTGTGGCGTTAATGTAGCTTGTAAAACCGATGGAGGCACTTCAGATGGTCGTTTTTTAATTGAGGTTAGTGATGAAATTATTGAACTCGGTTTAAAAAATGCTAGTATTCACCAACTCAATGAAGCGACATCTATCAGCGACCTGACCAAGTTGGCTGCTACCTACGCAATTATTTTATCAAAGATTTTTGATGACTAAAGTATATTTACGATACTTTTATTTCACTCTTTAGATTTAATTATGAGGTTAAAAGCAACATATTGTTGTATCTTTGGTGGTGGGTTTTAAGCTTAATCCATTAGTGTACTGGTTTTGCCTCTTAAAGTTCAGCATGAGTTTTAATAAATTATTTCAATTTGTTAATTGTAGTGGTTGGCTTTGGCTCTTATGGGTTTATAACTTGAGAGCTGTTGTCTATAATCATATGTTCATAAAAATAGCAACTCTCAGCATATCATTTGTAATTTGACTAGTGGTATAATGCTCTCAATTTGTTCTAAATTTTATCTAAAGGTCACTGATGAAAGCCAATATACTCGCTCGTAGGATTTTTTCAAGCACTTTGCTGGTAGCGTCTCTTGCAACGCTATCCTGTTCAAATGGAAATAACTCAAGTGCTAGCAATAATACCTCTCAAAATCCATTGCAAAGCTATGTATCTCAGTTACAATATACGCCGTTCTCCAAATCGACCAACAAAAGTCTAAATTCTACAATTGGCAATCAACAGTCAATTTTTATTCAGAACTCAGCAACTTTTAATAGTATTCAAATAGCGTACTTTAAGGATACAAATTGTACCAGTCTAGTAAATACAGTTACTCTCAATGGTCCAGCCACTTTGTCAGCTGGAACATATACTTCAACAGATCAATCAAACTTTGCACTTTGCTCAAAATATCCTGATAGTGGATGCGTGGGCTTATTTGAAAGTGCTTCGACTTCATCGGGTGGGTGGTCAATGCAGTATACTTATTATTATAGTAATGGTACCAGTTATCAAAGTGTATGTATGAATAACTCTGCAAATATAGCAAAAAATTATGAGGTAGAAGCAAATTATTCTACTCCTTCTAATCCTATCGCTTGCACATCAGGGAGTAGTTGTGGTTTTTCTCAAGCGTATCCACTATTATCCATGGGCTGGGCGGTTGAATCTGGAGCACTTAATGGTGGTGTTTATGGTATGGGCATTGCTTATAATGAGGCTACTATCGGCTCTATTTCTGTAGTTGGTTATACCAATACTGCGTTGGCAAGTGATCTGACTCAGAGTGGAACGACTGATTATTTCATTGCTAAATATGATGCCAATACACATCGTCAATTATGGGTTCGCCAAGTGGGTGATAGTGGTGGTGATACGTCTGGGCAGGGTATTACAACGGATGGTAGTGGTAATATTTATATAACTGGATATACTTCTGTGGGGATTTCTGGTCAGATATTGCAAGGGAATCAAGATTATTTTATTGCCAAGTATGATGCAGATGGTAATCTTCAATGGACTCGTGAAGTTGGCGCACCAAATGGTACAACTGGAGGAAATGGCATAAGCATTAGTGGGGATGATAAAATCTATATCACTGGTGATACGGATGTTGGAATTTCAGGTCAAACATTACAGGGAGCTAAGGACTACTTTGTTGCGCAATATGATGTAAATGGCAATCTTCTATGGACACGTGAGGTCGGTGCGTCTGGTGGTACGACCATAGGAAGCGGGGTAACTGTTGACTCGACCGTTGACAGAAACGTTTACGTTACAGGTAAGACAACTCAAGGAATTTCAGGGCAAACTCAATCTGGGAATACTGATTATTTTATTGCGAAATATTCTTCTGATGGTAATTTGATTACTACTATACAATATGGTCCTCTTCAAGGTCTTCAAGGCAATAGTTCAGCTTATGCTATAGTAGCAAATCAGGCATGCCGCTGTATATTTGTGACTGGCTCTACAGATACGGGTATCTTTGGTTCTCAGAATGGATTGAGTGATTATTTTATTGCGAAATATGATTATTCATTAAATTATGCTTGGGGTACGCAAGTAGGAGCAGCCGGTGGTTATTCTGTAGGAACCGGAGTTAGTGCTGATGGCTCTGGTAATGCTTATCTGGCTGGTTACACTACCAAGGGTATTTCTGGTCAAACTCAAGTGGGTGGTGAGAATTATTTTATTGCAAAATATAGTAGCGATAATGTTTTACAGTGGGGCTATCAGGCTGGGGGAGCTAATGGTGTTGCAGATGGTTATGGTATTGCAACTGACGTTAGTGGTAATAGTTATCTCACAGGGTATACCTCTGGTTCTGGGGTAATGGGGCAATCATTGATAGGAACTACGGATTATTTTATTGTATCATACATAAACCAGTAAACGTAGAATGATGGAGTTTGCCTTATTATGCTATAATTGAGCAATAAAGCTATCAGTATATGACATCGTCACTCTTCTGGACAAATCCAAACAGGCTTAATCAGCCTGTTTTTTTATGGGTTGGATGGGGTTTTATTTGTGGTAAAGTACTTTGTGGTATAGCATACTGATGTATATAATAAATTATAGATTTGAGATTTTTAATGACTAAACAAATTATTTCTGCACCAAGCATTGGGCTTAATCAGGCAATGCTGGATCAGGATGCGCTGCAATTAATTAAAAAACTGCAGCAACATGGCTTTGCCGCTTACGTGGTTGGCGGTGGAGTACGTGATTTATTACTAGGGCGGATCCCTAAAGATTTTGATATAGTGACCGATGCACTGCCTGAAAAAATCCGGCGGATTTTTGGTAAAAATTCAATGATAATCGGACGACGTTTTAAAATCGTCCACGTTTATTTTGAACATTTGAACGAAGAGCGTAGTTTGCGGATTGGTAAACCATGCTATGAACGCCATATCTTGGAAGTGTCAACTTATCGCAGCAATCAGGTTCATGATCATGCAGTTAGCGAACATGGGCGGATTCTCGTTGATAATAATTATGGAACGATTGATGAAGATGCTTTCCGTCGCGATTTTACGGTAAACGCGCTTTATTATGATCCGATAGCTGAGGTTGTAATTGATTATCACGATGGTTTAGCTGATATCGAAAAAAGAGTTATTCGGATTATTGGTAATCCTTATGAGCGCTATATGGAAGATCCTGTACGGGTGCTTCGCGCAATTCGTTTATCTGAGAAACTTGGTCTGACGATTGATGAGCGCACTTATATTAACTTCCGCAATGCCAAACATCTACTTATTAATGAACCCAAAGGGCGTCTGTTTGAAGAGATGCTCAAAATTTTACTCTCAGGCAATGCATTAAATGTAGTACGCGAACTAGCTGAGCTAAATTTACCGCGCCGAGTATTTCCGTTGTTTGATCGTTTATTTTTCCATAAAGCACATGATGATTTTGCTTATAAAGTTTTGGAAAAAACTGACTTGCGGATTGCTAGTGGCGAAGATGTTTCATTGGTATTTATTTTAGCTGGGTTAATCTGGTCGGCAATTTATCAAAGCTGGCAACAAGAATTAAAACAAGGTGTTCATGCGAAGCAAGCTCTAATGGATGCAATTGCACGCAATAAAACCGTAATCTTTAATAGTGGTGTTACGCGTAATTTATACACGGCAATGCGCGATATGTGGATGTTACAGGTCGAATTTGATGCACCAAGCGTTGCTAAATTAGATCATTTGTTGAATCATAATCGTTTTCGTCAAGCATGGCATTTATTTACTATGCGGAATGATTTTCTGCAAGTTGATCCGCAAATATTTACTTGGTGGGATAACTTTATGGCTTCAACGGATACTGATAAAACCGATCTTATGATTGAATTGGTTGATCTTGCGCCTGCTGAGCCAAAGAAAAAAAGCAAACGCCGTAAATCTAAACGTAAACGTAGCGTAAAAAAATCACCTCAAGTTGGTGAGAATTTAGAATTTGATTTTTAGGTTTTGGAATTTAAAATAATGGAAAATGAACAAACATTACATCGTGAAATAAAAAGCTTTGTTTTGCGCCAAGGAAAGATTACCCAAGGGCAACAACGGGCAATTGAAGAATTAATGCCTGTTTATGGTCTACAATATACTGGTGAAAAATTAGATTTAGCAAGCGCTTTTGGGCGTGATAATCCTAAAATAGTAGAAATTGGTTTTGGGATGGGGCATGCAACTTGGCAAATCGCTCAAAATAACCCTGAAAATGATTATCTGGGAATTGAAGTTCATTTACCGGGAGTTGGCGCATTATTGATGCAAATGCGTGATAATGATGTACATAATTTACGTATCATTCGCCATGATGCGGTTGAAGTTTTGCGTAATATGTTGGCGGATAATTCAATTGATGGATTTCATATTTATTTTCCTGATCCGTGGCATAAAAAGCGTCATCATAAACGGAGAATTATTCAATCAGAATTTGTGAATTTACTTTGCCAGAAATTAAAACCCGGTGCTTACATTCATTTAGCAACCGACTGGGAAGAATATGCTACGTGGATGCTTGATATTTTGCGGGCTAATCCGCAGTTAGTTAATCAGTCAACAAGTAATGATTATGTGCCACGCCCTGATTTTCGCCCACTGACTAAGTTTGAAAATCGTGGTATGAAGCTTGGACATGGTGTTTGGGATCTGATTTTCATCAAGAAGTAGATGTTGATTATGTCACAAAATCCTAATCATAACGAATTTGATAAACCGCTATCCATTACTACGCGCCAAGTTGCGTTAGGACTGTTAGCGGTAATCTTAATCAGTGCGCTGATCGGTTTAATAATAATTAAACGCAGTAGTAATAGTGGTTTAAAAGTTTATTCTGGTCAGCTAAAATCAACGACTCAAGTCATTCGCGGACGGCAAGTTAGTTCTGCTCCTGAGAATTTTCCTTCTAATATGTCGTTTAATTTACCGCAAGCACCTGCACAATCAATACCTGCAAATTAACTTAGAAAACAAACAGTTTTTCTGCTACAATAACCCATCAAAACTAATTTAATAGGATATTTTATGATTGGGTTTCTCAAGCCTGCTAAATTTGTAACGCCACTTCCAGAGAGTCAAATTGACCCAAATTATCGTCGTTATCGCCTGCAGTTGTTCCTAACTGCTTATTTGGGTTATATGGCGTACTATTTTGTGCGAAGTACTTTAGCGTTGGCAAAACCCTATTTTCTTAAAGATGGTTTTACGATGGCGCAAGTTGGTTATCTTGGTTCTGCGCTGGCAGTCACTTATGGCTTGAGTAAGTTTATTATGGGAAATGTTTCAGATCGGAGTAACCCGCGTTATTTTTTAGCCTTAGGTTTGTTCCTTTCAGCTCTGGTAAATTTGCTTGTGCCCGGAACACTTAGTTTTAGCGGATTATTTTTGCTGATGCTGATGAATGGTTGGGTACAGGGGATGGGGTGGCCACCCTGTGGTCGGATTATGACTCATTGGTTTTCTGATTCCGAGCGTGGAACTAAGATGTCAATTTGGAATACCGCACATAATGTAGGTGCGGGTTTGCTGCCCTTGATTGTTGCCGTTGGTGTTTGGGCATTTGGTAGTTGGAGTGGATTATTTTATTTGCCTGCAATCTGTGCGATTGTTTTTTCAATTTTGGTGTTGATTTTTGGGCGTGACGTCCCACAGTCGGTTGGCTTACCCCCGATTGAAGTTTATCGCAATGATTATCCTTTGGCTGAAGTTGAGCACGATTTAGTTGATCGTGAACAGGAAATGACGACCAAGCAGATTCTGTTTGATTACGTGCTAAACAACAAAAATGTTTGGTTTATGGCAATTGCCAATGTTTTTGTTTACTGTGTGCGTTATGGAGTGCTCAATTGGGCACCAACTTATTTAAGCAAGGTTAAACATTTTAGCAATATCTATAGTAATATGGGATTTGCCTTCTTTGAATTAGCTGCAATTCCTGGTACAATAATTATTGGCTGGTTATCTGATAAGTATTTTGCTGGACGGCGCTCACCATTAGGATTCTTATCAATGGTAGTTATCTTTATTGGTTTGGTGGTTTATTGGCAATCATCCAATCAGTGGGTAACGGTAATTTCATTGGGAATAATCGGATTTTCGATCTATGGTCCAGTGATGCTAATCGGGGTTGCCGCACTTGATTTAGTACCTAAGAAAGCAGGTGGAACTGCTGCTGGATTTACGGGCTTATTTGGTTATTTCTTTGGAACTATGGGAGCCGAAGCATTGATGGGCTACTTAGTACAAAATTATGGTTGGGATAGCGGATTTATTATGTTAATTGCATCAAGTGTGTTAGCTGCATTCTTTTTTGCAATTACCTGGAATATTCATAAACGAAATATACTGTAATATATTCATCATCCTGGGGTGTTGCCAAGTTCCTCACCTACTAGTAGTAGGCTTCGTCGCTTGTCGCCTACCAGTATTCGAATATGTTACAGTACGTATAGGATTAGATATGTTTAAGCGAGTCTTGGTTTTATTTATTTTTATCACAAAATTTGCGTTGGCTACCGATTATTTACCATCGTGGCAAGCTTTTCAGGTCAAATTAGATAGTGCTGGTGAAAAAAATGCATTATGGGTTAAGTTTAATATTGCTCCAGAATATCACCTTTATCAAAATAAAATTAAGATTCAGAGCGCCTCGGATAGTTCGGTCGTTTTGGGTGATCCGGTTTGGCCCGATCCGTTGTTGATTAAAAGCCCAGATTTAGGCACGTTTAAAGTTTATGAGGGCAAGGTTGCAATTAGAGTTCCTATCTTAAAGCATGGTGATGGTAAACTTAAAGCACAGATTAATTTTCAGGGGTGTAAGGGTTTAGATCTCTGCTTTCCTGAACAACAGGTTGTGCAGGAATTGGATATAGATCATCCTGAGTTAACTGCAGCTAATAACACGCAAGCGCAGATAGATATTAGCAAGACAAATGAAGCCTCGACAGAGAAACAAAGTTTCTGGAGTAAAATTTTTAGTGGTGAGGTAGATTCTAATTCGATAAGTGAGCTATTTGCTGCTAATCATGTCTTGGTAATTGGCGGATTTTTTATACTTGGTTTATTGATAGCCTTTACTCCGTGCGTATTTCCTTTATTACCGGTTTTGATCGGAGTTATCTCAGGACAAAATGTAACAACTCGGCGCAGCTTTAGTTTAGCTTCTAGTTATATCTTGGGTGGTGCGCTTACTTATGCAGTTGCTGGAGTGGTTGCGGCTGGTTTGGGATATAGTTTGAGCTCATTTTTACAGGCTAGTTGGCTAAGTATCTCACTTTGTATCTTATTTTTTATTTTTGCCTTATCGATGTTTGGTGTATTTAATCTCCAATTGCCTTCTGGAATTCAAAACAAATTAAATCAGGTTGTGAATAAACGTAATCAACGCTCTTTGCTAAGTGCATTTATCATTGGTGGTGTTTCCAATTTAATCCTTTCTCCTTGTGTGACAGCTCCATTAGCCGGAGCATTAGTCTATATCAGTACTACAGGTGATCGCTTCTTGGGTGGTTCAGCATTATTTGCTTTAGGCTTAGGTAGTGGTATTCCATTACTGATTATCGCGGTGATGGGTAAAAAATTCTTACCAAAAAGTGGTAATTGGATGATTGCAGTCAAATATTTTCTTGGTTATTTGATGTTGCTAATGGCGATCTATATGTTAAGTAAAGTTGTAGCATCCAATATCACCAATGGTTTGCTAATGGCGCTGGGATTAGCTTTGTGCTGGCAATTAATTAGCTCGTGGTTAGCTAAAATTTATCAAGCACTATTGAAATCAATTCGCGTGCGAGCATTCGGGTTTATTGTTGCTAGTATTGCTGGGGCAAGTGTAATGTTATTTAGCCCGCATGCTTTAGTTGAGAGTAGATTTAAAGTTGTAACAACTAGCAGCGAGTTAGAACAAGCGCTGACTCAAGCGCAGCAAGAGAATAAACCGGTTTTGTTGGATTATTATGCATCTTGGTGTACGGCATGTAAAGAGATGGACTTGCGAACTTTTAGTGATCCTACAGTGAGTAAACTAATGGATAAATATGCGTTGATTCGTGTCGATGTGAGTAAAAATACGGCAGATATTCAGTCTTTGCAACAGCGTTATAAAGTATTAGCACCACCATCAATTGTTTTTTTAGATACAAAAGGAACGCAACTTAATAGCTATAATGTAACTGGATTTATCTCAAGTAATCAGCTTATTTCAAATTTAAATGCTACAAGTAATCCAGAGAACTGTACTAGTAGCAGTAACAAAACATGTTAAAACTAGGAGGAACGTTTTATGGATGAAACAAAAATAGAAACTGATGGCGAATTAGTAATGCGCACGATTGCGATGCCTGCGGATACTAATTCCAATGGTGATATTTTTGGTGGATGGGTGCTCTCGCAAATGGATTTGGGCGGTGGAATTATTGCTAAAAGCAATTCGCCGACTGGGCGTGCAGTTACTGTTTCAATTGATAGTATGTCTTTTATCAACTCGATCAAAGTCGGTGACCTAGTTTCTTGTTATGCCAAATTAATTCATCGCGGTAGAACATCTATGAAAATCCAGATTGAAACGTGGACATATTCATATATCTCACAAGAAACCAAGCATGTAACTCATGGTATTTTTACCTATGTGGCGATTGATGCTGATGGCAAGCCTTGTATGCTAAAAGCAGAATAAAGTTATATAATGATTAGAGTGATTGGGCGATTGAAGCCATCAGTCACCGCCACCTACTAAAATCATTGCAACGTGTTATCACTGTCAGCCTCGAAACCGTTAAAATAGTCAATAATTTGCCCAACTTGGATATATAAATGAGTATTAGACAATCAATAGAAACAAAATTAACAGAACTTGGATCGGCAGTGTTTCAGGAATTATGTGACTCATTAATAATGCAAATGCGAATTGATTTAAATGGATTTAATCGTAGCGGCTCTCAAGTAGGTAAAAGTAAAACAATAAAAAGCCCTGTAGATAGTTATTTTACTGATAAAGATAATAAATTTGTTTTTCTTGAACATTCAACTAATATTACAACAAAACTATCTAAACTAAAAGAAGATGTAACAAAATGTTTAGATATAACAAAAACCAATATTACGTTAGAAGAAATTAGTGAAATTATTTTATGCATGAATTTTAGGCTTACTGCAAGTGAAACTAGTGAATTAAATGATCTCATTCCTCAAGGTTGCGAGATTAAATTAACACGCTATTGTTTAGATCACTTATCGGAGTTAATTGAAACAAGATATCCTTATCTAGCACATAAACATCTTGGTTTACAAATATCAAGTGGACAAATTATATCTTGTGATGAGTTTATTGCGGATAATAGTAAAACTAATAACATTGCAATACCATTAAATAACCCTTTCATAGAACGATTTGAAGATTATCAGATTTTTGAAAATCTGCTGCTTAAACAAGATATTGTTGTTATTAGTGGTACTCCTGGCGTAGGGAAAACTAAATTTGCGGTTGAGTCAATAATTAAATTTGCTAAACCTCAGTCTTATGAGTCATTCTGCGTATCTTATAAATATTATGACTTGTTAGTTGACTTAAATACTTATTTAGATAACACGAAGAATTATATTATATTTATTGATGATGCAAACAAAGTTGGACATATAAATCAAATCCTTGCTTATTACAAATCTAAAAGCGTCGGTAGGCTAAAAATTGTCCTCACTGTGCGTGATTATACTTTTGAAACTATCAATCAAGAATTTAAAAACAATAGCCTTGAATTTGAATTAATGTCTCTTGAACCATTAAAAAGAGAAATTATTTTATCTATTATTAGTAATCAGCTATAATGTGCCCTGAAATTTCATCCATCTTTATAGAAATAATTTTGTATAATCTTAATTATTTTGTGAGGAGCGTTCATGGTAAAAAGAACAAGTTAC
>RXJX01000008.1:2968-42178 GCA_003963245.1 Neisseriaceae bacterium | reverse complement strand
AAAATCTGGTTCTTCAATCATCTCGTTAAGGATGTCCTCCCATGCTCCACGATCTCGCCAACGGCAGAATCGGCGGTGAGTATTTTTCCAGTCACCATAACTCTCCGGTAAATCTCACCAAGGTGCGCCGGTTCGTAGGATCCACATTACCGCATTGATATTTAAATGTAAACTATTTTGAACTTTAGTATTATTCCGTAGATAAACAATATTACCAGCTCGTTCAAACACATCAATAGAACCATTTAAATCTATACACCGACACTCACCAGATCGCTCCACCCATAAAAACCATCAACAAATCCACTTGATTTATATCTACCACTCTGATAAACAAACAATTTTGGCTGAGCCAACCCTCCCGATTCATTATAACCACCGCCAGCTAAAACATCTTCATAACTATCACCATTTATATCCGCAACATTGAGTCCGAAAGCTTCACGACAATATCCATTTTCAAAAGCAGGGGACTCTTTCGAAAAATAACCATCGTGATTAACATACAACACTGGTCCATAATTTGGATGCATGTACAAAAAATCCAACAAACCATCATTGTTATAATCAAATATCTTAAATCCCTCATCAAATAATTCCGGCAACCCCACAGATTGACGAATATTTTTGAATTTCCAGTTCCCCTGATTGATATATAAACGACTGGCAGAATAAAAATCAATTAAACCATCGCCGTTCCAATCAAGAGCCTGCATTCCTCAGGTCTAAAATCTAGAGACCTATTACGATCTGCAACTCCAGCAGAATCTGCGATTTCTGAGAAGCTTCTATCGTGATTATTTTTCAGTAGATAGTTTTGTTCTGAGGCTGAGAACCCAGTGTATGTCGGCAAAAAAATGTCAAGATAACCATCATTGTCAAAATCAGCAAACCGAATATCACGATAAACTCTTCCAGACTGTCTCAAATTCGCCAGCCCCAAATCAGCTTCCGATAGCCTAGTTAATCCCCCTCTGCAATCAGAAATAGCCCCTAAAATTGAAGGACAGCCATTATTTTTTAAATCAAAAATTGACATAGCACCCCAAAAGCCCAAATCTTGACTAGTAAAAGGCACAATCTTTGCACCTCCTGTAGCTTTGTTTGTCACACCACCAGCTTTATAACTTAACCAGTAAATTCGGTCATCTGGAGCATTTAACTGTGCCATTTGCTCTGGCACATTCGGATAATCAAAGACTTTCGAATCAATGCTACCATCTGAGTCTCTCCAAAACAATGTCAACGAATCAAAAAGCACTGAAGGATTTGCCAATAAATTGTTGCCTTACTATTAAGTGACGTTACAACAAGTGTTGCTAACGCAGGAAGAACAGTTTGATTTCCTCCATTGCTGCTACTGGAGGAGCCCCCTAAACCACCACAACCAAACTTTTCTTCCACTGCATTTCCAACTCCCACTATCAGAAATTATTAACAACTAATACCTAATCATTTCCAAAAAGATCTCTGGTATATATTTTATCAATAACGTCAAGCAAATTATCCGTTACCCGGTTTGCAACAATAACATCGGAAGCTGACTTAAATTCATCTAAATCATGGATAATGCGTGAGCCAAAAAAATGAGACTCTTTTAGAACTGGCTCATAAACTACAACCTCAATACCCTTAGCTTTAATTCGCTTCATGACACCTTGAATTGCTGAAGCGCGAAAATTATCAGATCCTTGTTTCATAACCAAGCGATAAATACCAACAATTTTTGGCGCTCGAGCAATTACTTGATCGGCAATAAAGTCTTTACGTACCGAATTAGCGGATACAATAGCCTGGACCAAAGTTTGTGGTACATCTTTATAATTTGCAAGTAGTTGTTTGCTGTCCTTTGGTAAACAGTACCCACCATAACCAAATGACGGATTATTATAATGACTACCAATTCTAGGATCTTGACCAATGCCTTCAATGACTTGTTTAGTATCCAAGTCGTGAGTTGCACAATAACTATCAAGCTCGTTAAAATACGCTACACGCATTGCTAAATAGGTATTTGCAAATAATTTTACAGCTTCTGCCTCAGTTGAGTTTGTATATAGCACAGGTACATTTGGACGCAGAGCTCCGGATAATAATAAATCTGCAAATATGTGAGCTTCTTTTGAATGATCACCTATAATAATTCGAGAAGGGTATAGATTATCATGTAAAGCCTTACCTTCTCGCAAAAACTCCGGTGAAAAAATAAGTTTAGCAGAAGAAAATTTTAATTTTAATTTACTCGTGTAACCAACTGGTACTGTTGACTTAATCACCATTACCGCATGAGGATTGATTTCTAAAACATCATGAATAACATCCTCTATTGATGAGGTATTAAAATAGTTAGTCTTTACATCATAATCTGTGGGTGTAGCAATCACCACGAACTCTGCATCTTTATAAGCAATATTCTTATCTAATGTAGCAATCAAACTCAATTGTTTTGTTGATAGATAATCTTGTATATCATCATCATGAATTGGTGAAATACGCTGATTAATTAATTTAACTTTTTCTTCAATAATATCTAGCGCAATAACATCATGACGCTGAGCCATTAATACAGCCAAAGATAAACCAACATATCCAGTACCTGCAACCGTAACTTTCACCATAACTCCTTAACATAAAAACTATTTTTGGTAATACTCACGAAACCACTTGATAAACGCACTTATACCATCTATGATACTAGTATCAGGACGATATGAAAAATCATTTATTAATGGCTCTATATCCGCATAAGTGCTGTAAACATCACCAGCCTGCATCGGTAAAAACTCTTTTAGTGACTCTTTACCTAAATTTATTTCAATCGTTTGAATAAAATCCATCAACTTAACAGGCTTATTATTACCGATATTATACAACTTATACAATGCTGACGGCGTACTACTCTCATCAGGGTTAACCATGTTAGCAGGCTGCTCTAATATATTAACAATTCCTATTACAATGTCATCAATATAGGTGAAATCACGTTCTAAATCTCCATTATTGAATACCTTAATGGGGCTGTCATTACTAATTGCATCTGCAAAAAGTATTGGCGCCATATCTGGACGCCCCCACGGTCCATATACTGTAAAAAATCTTAAGCCAGTTGTCTGAAAATTATAGAGATGCGAGTAGCAATGAGCCATTAATTCATTACTTTTTTTAGTTGCGGCATAAATACTAATTGGATAATCTACGTTATCCTCTGTTGAAAATGGTTGCTTTTTGTTCATACCGTAAACACTAGAGCTACTGGCATACACCAAGTGTTTAACACTGTTATGACGACATCCCTCAAGAATATTCAAAAAGCCAACCACATTGCTTTCGACATAACTATATGGATTTTGCAAACTATAGCGCACACCAGCTTGAGCCGCCAAATTGCAGACTGCGTCAAATTTAAATTTAATAAATAGTTGCTCCATCGCAGCTCTGTCCGTTATATCCATCTTGATAAATGTATAGCACGGAAGGGTTGTCGAACTAACCTCCAAATTATCTACGACAAATTCACGATTTATACCGGACTCCTGCAAACGTGCATACTTTAAATTTTGATCATAGTAATCATTTATGTTATCAATCCCAATGATCTCATGACCTTTACTGGCTAAAGCTTTTACCAAATGAAAGCCAATAAACCCAGCACTACCAGTTACTAATATTTTCATATAAACCTCTTTTTACAAACATTTTTTGTAATTTGCCAACCATTCATTTAATACCAACATGCTAAACTGCATCCGGACCCTACCTTTATCTAAAAACACTGTTTGCAAATAATTTAAATTCATGCCAATATTATTCAAGTGTATAAAGTACTCATTAAAATTTCGCGACTGCATCCACTCCTCAATCCACTGCTCCATCGGCAAGACAAAACCTTGTTTTTTCCTGTAAATGAAATCTTTAGCAAAATATTTCTCACCAAGTTGTTTCAATAATAATTTCCCACCGCCATTTTTATCTATTTTTAGATTATCAGGCAGACTATAGGCTAATTCAACTACAGTTCTAGAAAGATATGGACAACGTCCCTCAAGGCTCACCCCTGATGACATACGATCAAGTTTTACTAATAAATCATTCGCTAACCAAGTTTGTATGTCAACCGACTGAGCAAATTGTACGGATGTGCTATTTTGCACTGGATAGTAACAATATTGTTGATAGTCAAGCCGTGGCAATGTAGGATTAAATAAGTTATGCAAATCATGCATTGAGGCAACTAGCGGAAACCCAGATCCAAGTTCATTCGACTGATAATCAACATATGGCTGCAATAATGGCTTTGGTTTTGTAAAATAGTTAACCAATTTAGTAACAATACTATTATTTGGAGTATCTCCTACATATTTATTGTAATATCCATAACCACCGAATATTTCATCAGCACCTTCACCAGATAGCACAACTTTCACATGTTTACGGGATTCATGCGAGAGCCAAAATGTAGGTAGAATCGCTTGATCACCAATTGGTTCATCCATAACTTTTATCACTTCAGGGAGTAACCGCTGAAATGAACTAGAATCAAAGTAAAAATGATGGTGCTGACTACCAATTTGTTTGGCAACTAATTTACTATAAACACTTTCATCACATTTTGCATCGTCAAACCCCATCGAGAAAGTTTCTAACGGAACTGTAGAAATTTTACTAGCCAAAACAGCGATAATTGAGCTATCTAACCCACCAGATAGAAAAACCCCAACAGGAACGTCGGCTAACAACCTGCCTTTTAACGAATCAGTTAACGCTGTTTCTAATGCATCCACTGAGTACTTTTGAGTTTTGCTACTCGTCAACTGATAATATTGATTTATTTTATAGTCAAAATCTTTTAAATTAAATTCAAGCCGATGCCCTGGTAACAGTTTTTTCATCCCATTAAAAATGGTTTTCTCACCAGAAATAAAATGAGTCAAGACATAATCATAAATAGCCTCTTGATTAATCGAGAAATCCCCAAGTACTTTGTTTATTGCAAAAGTGTTAGAGCTATAAAGAAATTTTTGTTCATCATAGAAATAATAAAATGGTTTTTCTCCAAATCGATCTCGGGCAAAATGAATCTTTTGAGAAACTTTATCATAAATAACAATAGCAAACATTCCATCGAGCTTTTCAAGTAATTTTTCAATACCCCAAGCAAAATAGCCATGCGCTAAAATTTCAGTATCACTATTACTCACAAAGTTATGTCCTAATTGAATTAACTCTTTTTGCAATTGAGGATAATTATATATTTCACCATTTTGGAATGCAACAACTTGCCCGTTATTTGCATAAAAAGGCTGCCAACCATGTTCTATATCTATAATTGATAAGCGACGCATCCCAAGAAGAATATTATCCTCAATATAACGACCATCACCATCTGGTCCACGCAATATCATGGTATTAAGCATTGTATCTAATGCATCTTCTTGTAATTTTTCTGTTTTACTTAAATATCCTGCTATTCCGCACATACTAACATCCTAAAAAACCTTTTATCCTATTATGAAATAAGAACTCTAATTTGCCAAAAAAACAACTCAAAATAAATATTACAATTAGAAAACAAATCGTCGTACCTATCCCATCATTGTTTGTTCTATAATAAGCATTTAGTAACACGGCATGAGATAAATATATTCCATATGAGTAATCCCCTATTTTTATTAACACATTTCGTTTATTAATCTGGTATTTGTTTTTAGTCAGCGAGATAAATAACATTATTGAAATAAATCCTATAAGATAAACATTCATGATATATGAAAGTGGACTATACGCATTAATAACAAACACTATACAAACATATGGTAAAACTAAAATTATAGGATTTATATTTATATTGACCTTTATCTTTGTGGTCAGGTAATATGAAAAAGCACCGAAACAAAAAAGAAAGTTATAACTTGCAAAATAAACAGTATAAATACTATTCCGCAAAGTAGTATATATTCCAAAATTTGGAACAATAAAAAAACACAAACTTAACACTATGAACCAAATAACAAATAAATAAATAAATTTATTACTAACGGATAAGAAAATTGAGCAAAGGACATAAAAAGCCACCTCATAAATCAAAGACCATTCAACGCTTAAATAATAGTTAATAGTGTCATCTTTAAATGGGATAAGAGATAAGCTTTTCAAAAGATTGATATTTGCATGAATATTAATGACACGAAACACAACATATTGAACAATAATAGCTAAAATACATGCAATAAAATATGATGGGTATATCCTAATTAATCTTTTTCGTAAGAAAAAAACATCAGCATTCTTTTCATTAACTAAAAATGCCATAATATATCCTGATATTATAAAAAAAATACTTACAGCAGAGATACCCAAAAGATTAATCTCCGTAAATTTTTGTAACACTTTAGTATGATTAAAAATATCTGAATAAACTATGCCATGATATACAAAAACTCCCAACACAGCAAAAGCCCTGAGTAATTGAATAAACATCAACATATTTAGGCACCCTTGAGAAATTTATTGTACATAAATTTTATTTTTTCAATTATTCTATTTTTTGGCGCAACTAGAGAGTAATTTTGTAATTCAATTAATCTTTGGCTTTGTATGTTTATTATTTCAATATACTCACTAGTATCAATAGCAAACACCTCATATTCAAAAATAAATTCAGCAACACAAGTCTTTAAATCTATATTGAAAATAAATTGTGGATCATTCGTTAAGAAAATGTAGATATCATCAGTTTTACTATAAGCATTATGTTCATTACAAACTAAGGATATTCTAGTGTCATTTACTTTCATTGTTACACAAATTAATTTTATTTTACTTGGCATATTACAAGGATCAAATCGAACCTTGATAATATTATCATCACAAGTAATAACAAAGGAAACTATATTGCTATTTACAAGTTGTGCATCTACACGTGCATTCGAATTAAACCCATTACCAGAATCATAATAAAGTTCAGCTAATTGACAATGAGTTCTAATAGAATAGTATAAATTCATATTTTCAACAAATTCTTGCGCAAGTTTAAAAAGCACTAAGATATCAAAATCAGCTTTATTAGTTAGGACATCTTCAAAAGAGTAGGATGCTTTACCAAATTTCCTTACCTGAAAATCGTAATATCCCAAAAGACAATAAAAAAGCTTCTCGAGTTTATTGCTTTCGTAATTAATCATCATAACTTGAACTTGACTACTCCAATTATAATACCCAATAGCGAACGCTCTAACTTCAGGATTGGCAGAACTTTCATACATCCGCTTCAACTCTAATCCATTTCTGACAAAATAATATCTTCTTAATGCACTATGGTTTGATACCAAACAACTAACACCATTAATTACAATATTTTTAGGCTGTCCAACCTGATGAACTATAGGAAGATTTAATAATTCTACAGTTTTATAACCAAACTCCAGAGCTCTTAATGCAAACTCAGTATCAACTGTATCAATAAACATTCGTTCATCAAATAACCCTATTTCATAAGCAATGTGTACATTTACTATCGAACCAGAAGAAACAGGAACAAAATTAAACACGGCATCAGGCTCTGTTAGAACTTTCATACTTTCATCATTAACAGGGTGCAGAGAAATTATTGCATACTTAGATAGATCCAAATTAAGCTTGGTTATTGAGTAGTCTAATAAAGATAAAACATTAAAATCCAAGATTGAATCTTGATCCAAAATCAATAAATAATCATAATCATACTTCTGGCAAAATGCGAGCGCTAGATTATAAGCTTTTGCCAAACCTATATTTTCTGGAAAATGCTCATAATTAAAAGCATTCTCTTTCAACTCACCCCTATTTATTCGAGATGAATTATCAATTACCAAAATCTGATATCCACACCTAATATACGAATTAATTTTATTTAATTCGCTATCTGTTGGTTCATATAAAACCACTAGAATTAAGATAGAGTTTATATTGAACATGTTTTACTTTCTGTTACTAAAGACGCTTGAACAAGTACACTAAAATATTTTTCTACCATTTCATCATAGGAGGTTATTAATTTAAAAATTAGTTTACTATTTGATGCAAGTTTTTTACGCAACCCTTCATCTTCAACTAAGCTGAGTAGATGTTTTGCCAATATAGAGTGCTCATCAGGCGCATAAAATAATGCATTCACATTCTGGCGAACCTGTTCTACAATACCAAATACGGGAGTTGTAATAATAGGCAACCCAAAATACATTGCTTCTAATATCACTCGTGGAAAACTTTCTACACGGGAAGAACAAACAAAAATATCAGCAATAAAATAATACTTATATATTTCCTTAGTTTCTGGAACAATTAAAACGTTATCAGAAAATTCTAAGGGCAGCTCTTCATGTATCGCATGTAATTCTTGACTATATTCTGAATCTCGATCACCAACTATCAATATTTTTAGCTGAGATTTAACGCTATCTGGCAATTCAGAATACGCTTTTACTAAATCTTGCTGCCCTTTTCTTGCACAAACAGTACCAGGCAGCAAAATAACAAGTTCGTGTGGTTTAATGTCTAATTCTGACCTGAGTTTATTTCTATCATAATCCTTAATCATTGCTTCTATTCGTTCTGAATTTAAACCATTATGAATTACTCTGAAATTATTATTAAAATTTAATGGCAATTTCTCATTAGCGGTAGTTTTTGCAACAAACACTACTGCATATGGATTACCAAAAGCCTCTAATGCAGATTGACGGATATATTTTGGAAATTTATCATAATACGTTTCAAATCGCTCGCTCTCCCGAATGTTCCATACCGATGGTACCCCAGCTATTTTGGCAGCCATGATTACATAGAATAATTCCATCGTATTGGCATAAACAACATCATAATTTTTAATCAAATTTACAAGTTTATAAAAACCAGATAACAGATTATCAATAGTTGATAAATCTGGTGGCGAAAACAAATTAACTTCAATCTTATTTTGCTGATACAAATCAAATAAAGGTCCATTACTTGGCGCAAATACAGAAATATTTCCAATTTGTTTATTATGTAATCCTATAGCTAATTCCATCATACTATTAGGAGCACCTTCAAGATTTAAATTATGCGAAAACATAGCAAGCCTAATTTTTTTATCATGATAATCTCTCGTACGAAAAGGATTAACTTCAAATCTGTAACTATTTTTTGATAAATTCTGTGAATAATATTTATCATAAAAATTAATATATTTATTATGGAACTTAATTTCCTCTAGAGGATTATTAACAAATCCTCTAGTCATACTTTCATAGTGAAATAATATTGCATCAGCGCAATAAATATTCCTAAATCCATTTAATGTCAAACGATAACAAAAATCTACATCATTATAGGCAACAGCAAAATTTTGTTCATCAAGCCCACCCATTTCTAAATATATCGACTTCTTAATAAGTAGACACGCGGCTGTGACGGCGGAGTAATTTCTATTTACAACCAAGTAGCTTAAGTATCCAGCAGAATCGTAAGATTCACCATTAAACGCTCCAAAACACATACCACGTTCAAAATCATGAACAATTCCAGCATGTTGTATTAATTTATTAGAGTATAACAATTTTGCTCCAACCGCACCGACACCATCCTTAACTACAAGTCCCATCATTTGAGTTAACCATCCTGGAGTAATTACTTCAGTATCGTTATTCAGTAACAAAACATAATCTGTATCTGCATGCTTAACTGCTATATTATTAATTCTAGAAAAATTGAACTTTCTATCTATTGATTCAATACGAATCACATCAACCCTATCAAGCTTAATAATCTGAGAGAGATAGGTTTCTGTACTACTTTCTTTACTACCATTATCAATAATTAAGATTTTATAATTAGTATATGTTGTTTTATTTAATATAGAACTAACACATATTTCCAATAATTCAACCTTATCCTTAGTTGGAATTATTAGCGTAACCATTGGTTCATGGTCAAAATGATAATTTAATGAAAAAATTCCTACATTACTTTTAATTGCCCACTCTGGTTGATATGCTGTTGCATTTATTCTTCTGCGCACTACGGCATCTTGCACGGCCTTTAGCCCATTTATAAGGCTATAGTTTTTTTCACCTCCACCCATAGCTGTAGAGCCAGGCAATGCGCGCCAATGATACAGAATAAAAGGAATATGCCCAATTTTGGATGTTAGTTCGGTAACTCGTAATGCAAAATCATAATCTTGAGAGCCTTCATAACCAACCCTAAACCCACCTAATTGATTATATAACTCCCGTTTAACAACAAAAGCATGACTAAAATACATATAGTTAAGTAAAAGCTCTGGTGACCAATCTGGTTTAAATTGTGGATCATAACGCCTATTATTTATATCAATTTTATCATCATCAGAATAAATAACTTCATTTCCCGTTTGCAATACATGCAATGCAATACGAGCAAGACAATCAATTGTCAGTAAATCATCTTGATCAAAAAATAGTATGTATTCACCAGTTGCTATCTCTACTGCACTATTTGTTGCACGACTAATATGTCCATTTTCACTACGATAAATAACTTTAATTCTTGAATCTGCCGATAATTCTTTTAGATAATTATGCACTTCAAGATTTGTACTAGCATCATCGGCAATACATAATTCCCAATTGGTATATACTTGTGAAAATAAAGACTCAATAGCTGACACTAAATACTTAATTTCAGGATTATAACAAGGCATTATTACTGATATTTTAGGTTGATCTGGATATTGTACTATTTCGTGCTGTAATTGTTTTATATCTCTTTCTGTACAAGCATTATTTCGTATCCATGCTTTATATAGATCCTCTTTTCCTGGTAAGTTAACCTCAGAACAAATATCGTTATGAAAAACTATCTGTCGATTTTCATACTGCCCATATAACAAGTAATGTTTCAGCGGCTCAATCCCTGAACCAACAACATCCTGATTTGATTCTAAATAAAATTTCACATCAAATTCAGCAGATGGATTTCTTTGCTCTTTCCAGCCATGCGAAATAAAATGTTTCAGCGGCTCAACGTTAGCTTGCTTAACATCAGAATTAGTTTTTAAATAATAAGTAGGGTCAAAAAAAGGATTTGGTCTACGTCCTTCTTTCCAGCCATGAACCAGATAATGAAGCAGCGGATTCAGTTTATTTTCTTTGACATCTTGATTCATCATTAAATAGTAATTGGAATCAAAGTAAGGCGAAAAATTTCGCCCCTCTTTTCCACCATGCAAAACATAATGTAATATCAGCTGACGATCATTCAGTCCAGTTAAATCTAAATAGCAACTTCGATAATATTCATAGTCGAATAACAAAGAATTACGTATCAACTTAATATATTTTCTTGATTTCAAATGTTCTGCCCTTCTTCTTATTTTTTATTTTCTCATTAATAACAAATTTAACAACGATTGTCATAATTTTTTTGTACCCATTGCTGATATTCACAGCTTAATACATGCTCTACCCACTCATGGTTATCCAGATACCACTCTACGGTTTTTTTAATGCCGCTATCAAAGTTTTCCTGTGGCTGCCAGCCCAGCTCGCTTTGAATCTTGGTTGGGTCCATCGCATAGCGGTAATCATGTCCGGCACGATCGGTTACATAAGTGATTTGGCTGGTATATGAAGCCTTATCTACTTTTGGTTTTAATTCATCAAGAATTTTACAGATGGTTTGCACTACTTCGAGATTGGTTTTTTCATTATGCCCGCCAATACAATAACTCTCACCCAACTGTCCTTTTTCATAAGCCAAAATTATTCCTCTGGCATGATCTTCGACGTACAGCCAATCGCGGACATTATCGCCTTTGCCATAGATCGGTAGCGCTTTACCAGCTAAGGCATTATTGATGATCAAAGGAATCAGTTTTTCCGGAAAATGATAGGGACCATAATTATTGGTGCAATTGGTAATTACAACTGGCAAATTATAGGTGTGATACCACGCTCTAACCAGCATATCACTGCTGGCTTTGGAAGACGAATACGGACTTCGTGGGTTGTAGGCGGTAGTTTCACTGAAATAACCAGTATCACCTAGAGAACCAAATACTTCATCGGTGGAGATATGGACAAACTTAAACAGGGTTTTATCTGCTAGCTGGTTATAATATTCTTTGGCACACTCCAACAGATTATAAGTGCCGACAATATTGGTCTGGATAAATTCTCCCGGACCGACAATCGAACGGTCAACATGGCTTTCGGCCGCCAGATGCAAAATTCCAACCGGTTGATAGCGGTTAAATATCCTGCTGATATTTTCTTTATCACAAATATCGACCTGTTCAAAGTGATAGCGCGGATTGCTACTAACTTCTTTCAACGACTCCAGATTACCGGCATAAGTCAGTTTATCAATATTTACCACCCGATAATCATGGTTATTAATTAGTTGCCGAACGACTGCCGAACCGATAAAGCCGGCACCTCCGGTTACCAATAAAGTTTTTTGGGCCATAGTTTATTTCCCATATGTGAAATTAATTTCAGCCTCATTCAGACCTGGCTGTTGCTGGTCTTTCGCCGAAAGAATCAGATTATCCAATTGCGGCCAGAGTATGCCGATTTGCGGATCATCATATTTGATTCCGCGATCACATTCCGGCGCATATTCATTGGTGGTTTTATATAAAAACTCGGTATCATCGGCAAGAGTCACAAAGCCATGGGCAAAACCTTCCGGAATCCACATCATCTGTTTATTTGCCTCACTTAACTCATAACCCACCCACTGACCAAAAGTCGGCGATCCTTTGCGGATATCCACCGCAACGTCAAACACTGCTCCTTTTACGCAGCGCACCAGTTTACCCTGCGCTTTAGGGTTTAGCTGATAGTGTAGACCCCGCAGTACTCCCTTGCAGGATTTGGAATGATTATCCTGAATAAATTCAGCATCGATACCATTGGCATGAAATAGTGATTTTTTATAGGTTTCGCAGAAAAAACCACGTTCATCACCAAATACTTTAGGCTTAATTAAAATAACTTCCGGTATAGCTGTTTTAATAAATTCCATTATTTTAAAATTCTCCGTAAATATTCGGCATAAGTTGATTTACCCATTTGCTTAACCCTAACCAAAACTTCTTCTCTGGTTAGCCAACCTTTAAATAAGGCAATTTCTTCAAGACAGGCAATTTTGATTCCCTGGCGGTGTTCCACCGTTTGAATAAAGTTTGACGCTTCCAGCAATGAATCATGAGTTCCGGTATCCAACCAAGCAAAGCCACGTTTCATAGTCACTACTTTTAAATTACCCTGTTCCAGATAGACCCGATTTAAGTCGGTTATCTCTAATTCACCCCGTGGTGATGGTTTTATCTGCTTGGCATAATCAACAACCTTATTGTCATAAAAATATAGACCGGTTACCGCAAAATCCGATTTAGGTTGCTGTGGTTTTTCTTCCAAGCTGAATGCTTTATGATTGGCATCAAATTCAACTACCCCATAGCGTTCCGGATCAGATACCTGATAGGCAAAAACCGTTGCGCCACTGCCGGTTTGTGCAGATTTAAGCAGTTCGGTCATGCCGCTACCGTAATAAAGGTTATCGCCTAAGATCAAACAGGCTGGAGACCCGGCAAGAAACTCTTCACCAATTAAAAATGCCTGCGCCAATCCATCCGGACTCGGTTGTACCGCATAGCTTAATTTAATCCCATATTGTGAACCATCGCCCAGCAACTGTTCGAAGCGTCCGATGTCCTGCGGTGTTGAAATAATCAGAATTTCCTGAATTTCCGCCAGCATTAATATTGACAGCGGATAGAAAATCATTGGCTTGTCGTATACCGGCAAGAGTTGTTTTGAGACTACCTGCGTTGCCGGATGCAAGCGAGTGCCACTGCCACCGGCAAGAATTATTCCTTTATATTTCTGCATAACCAATCCTTTCATCCTAGTCGCATTATTACTTTCTAACTACAGATAATATTTTTCTGAGGGGCTTTGTTATCTTCCAGCTTCTTGAATCATAAACGTCTTGCAATTCACTCTGAGTGTTACTCAATTCGCCTGAGTGTTACTCAATTCACTCTGAGTGTTACTCAATTCACTCTGAGTGTTACTCAATTCACTCTGAGTGTTACTCAATTCACTCTGTAAATAACTTAATTCATTTCTAATTTGAGACAATAACCCCAAAACCTCCCATTTATTGTATGGCGTAATATCAACTTCAAATTCAACCGATACTAAACGAGCTTGAATATCTACAGGAATATTAAATACCATTTGCGGATCATCATGTTTAAAATCATAAACATCAACATTTAGATCAGCATTATGCCAAACTAATTCTAATGGATAACTTTCATCATCATCTAGTTTTATATAAGCTGACAATAATTTAACTTTGGCCGGCTGATTAATTGGGTCTAGACGCAACCGAGTAATTTCGCTGTATTTATGTAAAGAATAAATATATTGATTACCTATACCAACAACTTGACTTAAATAATGCTCACTATTAAACTCTGGCTGCTCAGGCGTAGCAATAAATAGTTGAATAGTCGCCCCATGCAATCCAAAATGATCAAACATATCAAAATTAGAATACATCTCAAAAAAATCTTGATACAATGTAGATGGAAAAGAAAAATCGGCACCTAACTTATTATAAATGGCCAGTAATACTGCTGTTGCGTATGCTTTATTATGCTTTTCTAAATAATAATTAAAAAGAATTTTGTATTTGCTCTTATTATCACAAGGTTTATCAATCGCTTGGGAAATAATCCTTGCATCAAGCTCGCAAACATGTTGTATAAACCAAATAGCTTCAGTAATGAGCCTAACTTGACCATTTTTATTTACATTAATGCTTAAGTTACTACCATCATCACGAACACGATAACAAGTCAGCTTTTCTTTCAGAACAGTTATTGGATATTTATTAATTATTTTAAGCCATAAATCAAAATCTTGAGTTTGAAGTAAACGATTATCGTATAAGCCAACCTCACTATGTAGCTTTCGTGAAATAATAGGTGTTACTGCATTTAATGTATTCCCTTGAGTAATAAAAACCTTCAACAAATCTAGTTGTTCATCAAAATTACGATTAAAAATAGGACTTGTCCAATGAGTTATTAGCTCTACACCAGAATCGTTAACAGCTTTAATCCAGGTGAAACAAATTTCAAGTTTATTTGCAATCATAAATTGAATTTGCTTTTCAAGCTTATCTGGCATAAAATAATCATCCGCGGATAACACCGCAATATATTCACCAGAAGAATGTAGAACAGAATTATTTATCCCCCCTGAGGGATATGAATTAAATTCTAGTGGATAAAATTTAATCCGTTTATCTTTTAATACATAATCTTCAATAATTTGCCGAGAACTATCAGTAGATGCATTATCCGTAATTATCAGCTCCCAATTTTCATAGGTCTGATCTAGGACAGATTGGATTGATTGTGCTACATATTTTTCATGGTTATAACATAGCATACACACACTAATTAATGGCTTATCTTGCATTTATTACTTCTTAATACTTATTCACAACATCAATCACATATTGCGTTTGCTCTACCGTTTGTATAGGGCTAATTGGCAAACTTATTACTTCACGATGGATTTGTTCGCTAATTGGTAAGCTTAGACCGTTTAGTTCTTTGTATGCTTCTTGCTTATGTGGTGGTGTTGGATAGTGAATTACTGTTCCAATGCCATTATCTGCTAGATATTCTTGTAGCTCATCACGATTCTCTGTTCGCACTACAAACACATGCCACACATGACTATCATCACCAAGAGCTACGTGTGGAAGTATTATTTTCGGATTAGTAATTTGCTCACGATATGTTTTTGCTATAACTCTGCGCTTTTCAGTGTCTGCATCAAGCTTAGTTAGTTTAACATCCAAGATTGCAGCTTGTAGTTCATCTAAGCGGCTATTAACACCTTTATACATGTTTTTGTATTTAACTTCACTACCATAATTTGCCAGTGCTCTAATAGTGTAATCTAGCTGTGTATCATTAGTGGTAACCGCTCCACCATCACCGATTGCACCAAGGTTTTTACCTGGGTAAAAGCTAAAACCACTCGCATCAGATAAATTACCACTTCGTTTGTCTTGATAAAATGCTCCATGCGATTGTGCACTATCTTCAATTACTTTTAAATTATATCTTTTAGCCAGTTCCCAAATTTTAGCCATTGGTGTAATTTGACCATAGAGGTGAACTACCATAATTGCTTTAGTTTTGGCAGTTATTTTCTCTTCTATTTTATCGACATCGATTAGATAATTATTAATATTTGGCTCAACCAATACTGGAGTTAAGTTATTTGCTGAAATTGCCAATATGCTGGCAATATAAGTATTTGCTGGAACAATTACCTCAGCCCCGATTTGCATTTGCCCAAGCTCAACATATGCCCGTAAAATCAAAATTAATGCATCAAGTCCGTTTGCTACCCCAATACAGTGTTTAGTGCCACAAAAATTAGCAAAATTTTGCTCAAATTGTTTACAACGATTACCTTGGATATACCAGCCACCATTGATGACTTCATCAATTGCTTGGCTTATTTCTGTATAATCTTTTAAATTAATTTGTTTTAAATCTAAAAAAGGTACTTGCATTATTTATTCATTATAAAAATTTTTACTATTGAATTTAGTAATATCTATATTAGACACAAACTCACCATTTGACTTAACAAGTGTGTTATCTGGAATATTTTTTTTTACTAGCAAACCCGCACTGATAAAACAGTTACTGCCAATTGTTATGTTTTCTATCACCGTAACCCCTGCCCCTATATATGAATTATCACCAACCTTACTAAATCCACACACCACCGAACCTGGTGCTAAATAAACATTATTCCCAATTAAGGAACTATGACAGATTTGGACTCCATTCCATATAATGCAGTTTGAACCAATTGTTACGTTATACTGCAATGAACTCATTTCCATAATTAAATTGTTTATACCAATTTTGCAACTTTTTGCTACATGGGAAAATTTACTGATAAAATTAATGCACTCCAGTTTAAGATTATTGTAGACAAAATTAAAAACTTTAGCTCGATCTTGATTACATCTACCTCCAGACATAGCAACAAAAAATATATAATCAGAGCTATCTTTACTAAATAAAAAATCCTCTAGAACAAAAACAGGTAACTGAAGAAATATATCAACGGAAAGATATACTTTGTTTACGGCAAATCCAACTATTTGAATATCAGAGAGTTGTTTGAAATATTCATAAGCAATACAAGCGGTTTCCCCTAAACCTACAATAATCAATTTTTTCATAGTGCTAACTCGTAAAAGTCATGGATAACCCCTCTACCGCCAAACCCTTCTTTTTGTGCAATCAAACCTTCATTTAAATACCTACCATTGTTTTCATTAGAGATTCCAAAGTCAAGAATAGAACATGAGGTAATCCTGTTATTTAAAATATGATCGATTACTAAATCTAGAGCGCCCAAATCTCTGCCTTCCATAGACGACGCTAAATACTGTGTGTGGATAACCGGAGAAGAAATAAATAAGACAGCTCCTGCTAAAATAGTTTTATTTGTGTCTTGAGCAATAAACAACTTAATATTTTGAGGAAAACGGTCTCTTAACTGCTGAATTTCTTGATATGAATGAACCGGTTTTGTATTATGGGTTTTACTTAAGACATCTGTTAATAAAGTCCAGTAACCTTTAAAATCAAATTGTTCCACCACTTCAAGAGATGATTTCATGGCTTTCTTTATCGACCTTTTTCTCAGGTCTGTATACTCCAATTGCAAATCAGAATTCAAAAAAATACTGGTCGTAATATCTCTTCTAGTCAAAATAAAGTTATTAATAAACAACGCATACCTATCCTCATCTGATGGGAGCTTACTATATATGTAGGGAATACATTTATAGATGAAACGTTTAATATTATTATTATTAAAGAAATTAATTATAATAATAAAGCAGTCAAGTACTTGCTTAGTCTTAATTTGCTGATGCATGACAAGACCACCAAAAGTTAATCCTTGATGAGAGAAAAGCACATCATCAACAATGTTAGCTGGCAATAATGCAATTAATTTGCTTTGATAATATAGCATCAAAGAAAAATCGGTAAATCTATCACTATGATAATCCATATAATCACGATTAAACATAAAGTGAGAATTTTTAGCCACTTTTAAAAAATCATCCCATTCTTCTTTTAATGAAGGATCATATCTTCTTACTTCAAGCATAATTTCCATTACCCTTATTTTTATTTACCATGGAAATAAAATCTTGATAGCTACGAATATAATCAGATTCATCATAAAAATCATTGGCTAATACCATTAAAACACAATCAGGACTAAAATTAAACATCTCATGCCATACATATGGCGGGAGCATCAACCCAGTATGGTTATTATCCAACTTAATAATTTCAACTTCATAGCCATCATCCATAAGAAATTCACAACTACCATGTACACAAATTGCTATTTGTTGTAAAGCATGGTGAGCATGGAAACCTCGGCGAATACCTGTTTTGGTATCAAATAAATAATAAACACGCTTTATCTCAAATGGAATATTGTGCTTTTTTTCCAAGGCGATCAAGCTCCCTCGATCATCGCCCTTTATCTCGAAATTAATTAGTTGTGCACACATCAATGAATCCTATTCAAGCTGTAGTCACCATTAGCATAAAAAGTCGAGTAAAAGGATTTATCTTTATTTTCAAATACAACCCGAACTACTTCAAAAGAGTTTATAACATCTAGCATTTGATGTGTAATATTATTTATACTAGGAAACTCACAAGCCACGTTCAATACATATGTACCAGCTTTAAGTGGAATATTTAATTTTACTGTACAGGCGTATATTTCATTACATTTAACAGATGGAAAAGTAATACCATCTTGAGAATTCAAACAGCCAACTTGCTGAACACCGTCAAGACTAGCAAACATAGCTCCAATTACAAAGGTAGGTAAATCAGCATTAAATTTTATTGCCATTTGTACATAATAATCTTTAGTTGCAATCAATTCACTTGTTGGTTGAAACTTACTATCTAGAATAACCGCATTCAATATTGTAGCTCTACCATCACCATAACGTTGTGATAAATTCATATCTAAATGTTTTTGTTCAAGTGACACTATTACAGGGATTTTATCATTTGATAAGTCATCTAGCGTTCTACTATTTTCTATTTTAACATCTAGTTGTTGCAACTCTTCTCCCATTCGCAGATGTTGCATTTCTATATATTTACCAACAACACGAGCAGAATCACCCCAATCAACGACTTTACCATCATTCAAAAAAACAGCTTTTTGACACAAGGTTTTAACAGAATGAGTATCATGACTTACAAATAGAACTGTAGCACCACTCTCCATTAAAGCGGTCATCTTTGCCATACATTTGGCCTGAAAAACCATATCTCCAACCGATAATGCCTCATCTACTATTAATATCTCAGGTTCAACGTTAATTGCCACAGCAAAAGCCAATCGCGCAAACATACCGCTTGAGTAGTTTTTTACTGGTTGATGGATAAAATCACCAATCTCAGCAAAATTTAGAATAGCTTGAACTTTAGACTCCATTTCTTCGCGTTCAAACCCCATTAGGTTGCCTTGAAAATAAATGTTTTCCATACCTGTGTATTCAGGATTAAATCCTGCACCAAGTTCAAGCAATGCAGAAATCCGTCCATCTACAAAAAATCTGCCAGTAGTTGGAGTTAAAACCCCTGTTATAATTTTAAGAATGGTTGATTTACCTGAACCATTTTTACCTATTATACCAACTATTTCACCTTTTTTAATTTCAAAACTCACATCATTCAGCGCATAAAATTCTTTATGGTAGGATTTTTTCAATGGATGCAATGCTTCTTTCATCCGATCAATCGGTGCATTGTATAATTTATAAACCTTACTCAGGTTTTCTACTTTTATTGCGATATCTTTATTCATTATCTTTTCTTTGATAAAAAAAATATTCCAATCCCTTGAATATGCTCGACTAGATTGGAATTATCAATTTACTGATAAATTGATAAATCAATACTATAGCAAGAGCAGATCATCTAGTTCGGTCATAATTTGGAGTGACAACCTTTGATTTAGTTCTAAGCCACATAGCGTTAAATCAATATCCGAACCATTTTTATAATTACCTTTAGCTCTTGAACCACATAAAATTACTTTCTCTACCGCATCATGCTTAGTAAAAATGCCATTAATTTGTTTAATGGCGTTTTCGGTTAATCCAAATCGCATTTAACTCTGCTTTTCTTTTAATGCGGTAAATTTGGCAACCAGTTTTTCAAACTCGCTGAAGTATTCAGGAATTATTTTTAGCAATTCTTTTGCCGTATCTTCATTATAGGTATGGCTGGATAAATTACGGCTCTTAATCATTGAATCCACAACTCGCCATTTTTAATTAATCCCCTCTTAAAGGCTTCTCGAGTTGTATCTCGCGAGTCGATCAATCCAACGAATCCACCAAATTCGGTTAAATAATCTTTTAATAAATTCCAAGCCAATTCATGAGTATATTCAAAAGCCTGAATAACGCCCTGTTCTTCCAGAATAGAAAGCTTCCGTACACGCAAAAGCTCAACACCAAATTTCAACTGTGCTAAAGCTCTGGTAAAGTTATCCGGTCTTTGTATCCACCTAACATCAGCATTCATTATTCATGCCTATAATACATCAGCAAAATGCGGACGTAATTTATTAAAGCTACGATTACCTAACCAATACATTACAAAAGTAAAACAACAGAAATAAATCATCATACTATAATGGTGCCAGAAAGGGGTATGATTTATCATAGTATCGCGAAAACCATTAATGATATAAGCAAAAGGGTTCGCCTTGACAATAAACCAATACTTACTATCGATAATCAGATCTTGATCCCACATAACTGGAGTCGCCCAAAATAAAACCTGAAGAATCACACTTATAATCTGACCAATATCCGGCCAAAATGGCATAATTGCAGAGAACAACAGCCCAAGGCTCAGACTGATTGCAATAATACACAACATATAATAAGCCAATTGCAGCCACCACCAGCTTGGGTAGTAACCATACGCTAAGCACACAATTAGCAAAAACACCCAAAAAGCCAGATTAACTAATACTGCTGAGCCAATTTTGACAAAAGGCAACAGCTTAACCTCAAATACAATCTTTTTTACCATAAAAGCTTGTGAAGTTACCGCGCTACTTGAGCTCATAATAGCATCATTCAATAAAAACCATGGAACCATCCCGGCTAACAACCACAATAAAAATGGAACGCTTGATACAGCTCCAGCACGAAAGCCCTTAGTAAAGACAAACCAATAAACAGCAACCATTACCAATGGTTGAATAAATGCCCAAACAATACCAAGATGATTACCTAAATAACGGTTCTTAAAATCTGACTTAATCAAATTAAATAACATTCTACGATTTTTCATCGCCATTAGAAATAACTTCATGCTCTCTAACCACTCTCAATTTTAACCTTGCATCCCCAGATTATAACATATAGGTTATCTTCTATTTGTACCAAACAAGAATACCTTTTATTGCAAAACAGAATACAATAGTTTAAATATTACTAATTTAATGAGTTAAAATAATGCGAAGTGAAACACTGTTCAGCTTTACTATCAGGGAATAAAAATGTCAGACTCAAAAAATTTCTTTAAGCAACCTTTTTTCATTTTATGTTTTTTGGAATTCTTTGAACGTTTTGGCTATTATGGCTTTAACTATATCTCAATCTATTTCTATATTGCTAAATTAGGTTTTAGTGAATCAACCGCTACAACTTTAATGGGAGGATTTGCTGCCTTAACATACGTATTTAATGCTGTAGGTGGTTACGTTGCAGATAATGTGCTGGGAATTAAGCGAACCATGTTTACTGGTGCAATTCTCTTGTGCCTTGGCTATGCATCCCTCGCCATTGGCAGCAACTTTAGCCCGCTTTTTGTTTATACTGCATTGGCACTAATAATTTTAGGGTCTTGCTTATTTAAACCCGCACCAACCAATTTAATTGCATCAATTTACGGACAAGATAAAAACACTCTGGATGCAACCTATACTTACTTCTATATGTCAATCAACATGGGCTCCTTCTGCGCTTCGTTATTGGTTCCAATGCTCGCAAAAAATGTCGGATATACAGTAGCATTATTGGTTTGTTCCGCAGGCGTACTAGTTGGGATAATTTATAATCTAAAAAACTATGCAATGATTAAACAGGTTGACAATGCACTAGGTTTGACAAAATTATCACCGAAGAAAATAGCTCCTTTTGCCTTTAGTTTGATTGCTGGATTAATTTTTATCAGTGTGATGTTACAAAATGACAAGTTAATTAATCTATTACTAACAGTAGCTTCAATCGCAATTTTTGGCTATTTTATTTGGCAGGTTATTCGTGAAGCTGATCATGCTCAACGTAGAAAAATGATAGTCGCAATAATTCTACTCTTCTATGCGGTGGTATTTTTCGTAATTTACCAACAAAAAAACACCTCTTTTATGCTCTTCAATAAACATCATGTAAATTTACACTTTTTAGGTTGGGATATTAATCCGCAATCGGTTCCTGGCTTTTTGGGAACAGGTGGAATTATTCTCTTATCGCCAGTATTCGCGGCTATTTATCGTAAGCTAGGCACTAATGATCTCTCATTGCCCTATAAATTCGCGATTGGTTTATTGTTTAGTTCATGTGCTTATGGTTTGCTCTACTTTGTGTGTTTAGCAACCGATCCAAGCCAACAAATTAGTTTTGGCTGGGAAATTTTGGCAATTTCAGTCTTCTTTGCCTCATCTGAATTACTCATTAGCGCACTAGGCGTTTCGTTAATGGCACAGTTAGTACCGGACAGAATGCGCGGCTTTGCCATAGGTATGTGGTTTATTACCAGCGCATTGGGCATAAAATTAGGTTCATTTATCGCCTCGTTGGTAGCTAATAACTCAGCTAAGAATTCAACTCAAGATTATGATTTGGCTACACAAATTGCCAGCTTCAATAACTATGAGCACCTATTCAGAAATATTTTCTTCCTTGGTTTAGGTGCAGCAATAATTGCCTGGGCATTGGGTGGAAAATTAACACGAATGATTAACGATAAGTAAAGGATGATACGTAATGCAAACGATTTTAGTTACTGGTGGTACAGGATATATTGGTTCTCATACCGTAGTAGAGCTCTTAGCTCATAATTATCAGGTGATTATTATAGATAATTTCTGTAATTCCAGCCCTAAAGCATTAGAAAGAATAGAACAAATCAGTGGTAAAAAACCAATATTTTATCAGGCTGACGTTTTAGATCAAGATGCTTTGGCTAGTATTTTTAATCAGCACAAAATTGATGCTGTTATTCACTTTGCCGCGCTTAAAGCAGTTGGAGAGTCAGTACAAAAACCAGCGCTATATTATGAAAACAATGTGGCAGGCAGCCTATCATTATTTAAAGCTATGGCTGAAGCACAGGTTAAAACCATTGTATTTAGCTCTTCGGCAACCGTTTATGGCGACCCTCACACCACTCCGATTACTGAAAATTTTCCATTATCCGCAACGAATCCTTACGGTTGGACAAAATTAATGATGGAGCAGATCTTACGTGATATTTATCAAGCAGATAAAACGTGGGCAGTAGGATTACTCCGTTACTTTAATCCGGTTGGAGCACATTCATCTGGGCTGATTGGTGAAGATCCTAACGGAATTCCAAATAATCTGATGCCATACATCACTCAAGTTGCAGTTGGTAAATTAGAAAAGCTAAATGTTTTTGGTGGCGATTATCCCACTCATGATGGTACAGGAGTACGTGATTATATTCACGTTGTTGATTTGGCACGCGGACACATCAAAGCCCTCGAATATCTGGCTAAGCATCAAGAACTCCTCACCGTAAATCTGGGAACTGGTGCTGGTTACTCTGTTTTAGATGTAGTAAACGCATTTGCTAAAGCAAGTGGCAAAGAAATACCGTATCAAATTCAACCTCGTCGCGCAGGCGATGTCGCAAAATGCTTTGCCGATCCTACAAAAGCACGCCAGCTACTTAATTGGAGCGCAGAATATGATTTAGCTAAGATGTGCGAGGATAGTTGGCATTGGCAGAACTCCAATCCTAAAGGATATCAATAGATAAACATGGGTAGATAGGAATAAGTGACGGATTCTGCTTAATCTACAAGGATTCAAAGTCACTAATAAATTAAAAACCGCTCAATATTGCTTATGTTGATTGCACAACGCTTTACACCAGCTAAAACACGGTTCTTAAAAAGAGTTTTGCAATTCATATCAACATGATACAAAAAACCCCGAAGAAATACACAACATTTACCTCACTCTACCATAGACATTTACCCAATAACAATATATAATTGCACGCTCTAATCTTAATCATTTAGAGGGTTAAAACGTTAGCTTTAGCAGAATTTGTAACTATAAAATAATAAGAATAATAATTATTCATAATGTACGTCTAAAATTATTAAAAAGGGAATTAACATGAAAAAAATAATCTTGGCTTTATGTTCAGCAACAGCTTTAGTCGCTTGTGGTGGTGGCGGTAGTAGTGGCGGCGGTAGCGGTGGCTCGACTCCTCCGTCTACTGATAATTACAACAATCAACTGTAGTTGCTCCTAATGGCAGCACATACACTTCAACTGGTAGCAATAGCAATGGTGCTTACGTTGCTACGACTGGCGGGTTTTACTCAGTAAGTGGTAATACTACAACTCCGGTTTCTGGTGCTCCTACTGGAATAACAGTTATTTCTGGTAATGGCAGCGCTGTTTATTATGTTCCAGCAAACTCAAGTAGTATTTATAGCAATAATGGTACTTTGCTTTGGGATATTGGCAGTGGAAATGGGTATATCACTGCACTATCTCCTTCATCTAATAATGGTTCAACCTTTTACGGGACTTCAAATGGTTCCGTAGGTTTAGTAAACAACCCTGCTGGTAAAGTTATTAGCCAAATTAGTAATCTGGATCCTTCTTCAGCTATTTTAGCTATTGGATGTATCGCTAACGGTAGTTGTAACTCTGGAAAACAAGGTGTTATGGCATTAACTGGTTCAATTAATGGATACACACCATTTGAATCTACTACCTACGCTAGTACCCCTTCTCTATGGACATATCCAACTGCATTCTATTATTATGATGGCGTAGGAAATGCACCTGGTTGGTATCAGATTAATAATTACAATGGTTCAATGACAGCTCAATCTTTTGATACAGTGGCATATTATTCTATCGAGAGTAATCCTGGAACCATGAGTAACCCTACTGTCTTAGGTAACGCGACATTACCAGAATTTGTAACAGCAGTAACATTTAACAATGGTAATATTTACGTTGGTACTAACCTATTTAATATTTATTCAGTTGTTGGATATACTTGCAATAATGGTCAACTTAAAAATGGTAATTGTCCACTAGTATTTACTGGTCCATTAAATGTTAATTCTAATGGCGTAGTAGCACCATTAGGCTGGATTCAAAATGGTTCTGTTGGAATTGTTAATGTAACGGTACAACAAAATGGTACGTTGATGGCAATTGCGCAAGAATCACCCACATACTCAACCGTTTATGTGTCAAACTCATCTTCATATTAATCGAGTAAATCCGCCCTTCATGGGCGGAATTTCCCTGTAATGTCACTCAGATAACATCGTGTAAGGCGACCTTAATTAACGTACTCACGTTTACCAAACTTAGATATTTAATCATCAGCCCATATATTTGACCTCGTGACAATTACAATCAACGCCAATAGCAGCATACCATTCAACTATCTGACACGCATAAAAAAAGCCATCTTGAATTTCTTCAAAATGACTTTGATTTAATGATAACAAGCCACTAGATAAAAAAGCTTAGCCTCTTAATATAGAATTATTGACAGCTCTCACATTCCGGATTATCAATTGAGCAAAATTTTGCATCAGTTGCCGGAATATTATCTACATTAACTCTAGAGCTAAATTGTCCAGCGGAACCATCTGCTGATACTGCGTTAAGCTCACCACCACGACCAGTTGATTTCTCTGCTGCGGTCGCAGCCAGTGTTCTTAGATAATAAGTAGTTTTTAATCCACGTACCCATGCCAAACGATATAGCTCATCCAACTTACGACCTGATGGTTGTGACACATAAAGATTTAGTGACTGCGCCTGATCAATCCATTTCTGACGGCGGCTGGCAGCTTCAACCAACCAGCTTGGATCCATTTCAAAAGCAGTGGCATATAATTTACGCAAATCGGCAGGAATACGTTCAATCCGCTCTAAGCTACCATCAAAATATTTGATGTCACCTAGCATAACTTCATCCCACAAGCCTTGCTGTTTCAAATCACGGACTAAAAATTCATTTACTACCGTAAACTCACCAGAGAGATTAGATTTAACAAAAATATTTTGGTACGTAGGTTCAATCGAAGCTGCAACTCCAATAATATTAGAAATAGTTGCAGTCGGTGCAATCGCCAAACAGTTAGAATTACGCATACCATAAGTTTTAATTTGTTCGCGTAACGCATCCCAATCCAGAGTGATTGAATCATCAACTTTAAGATAATCACTATTACCACGGGCTTCTGCCAACAATTTTATTGAGTCATAAGGTAAAACCCCTTGTGACCACAAGCTTCCTTCATAAGAAGCATAGCGACCACGCTCACGCGCTAATTCACTTGATGCCCAATATGCATTATATGCAATCATTTCCATTGAGCGATCAGCAAATTCTACCGCCTCAACTGAAGCATACGGAATACGCAACTGATGTAAGCAATCCTGAAAGCCCATAAAACCCAAGCCAACCGGACGATGACGCAGATTAGAATTACGTGCTTTGGTAACCGGATAAAAATTAATATCAATTACATTATCCAGCATACGCATTGCAGTAGTTACTGTTTGTTTCAATTTAACAAAATCTAAACCCTTGTCAGTCAAGTGGTTGAGTAAATTCACTGAACCTAAATTACATACCGCGATTTCATTTTCATTCGTATTTAGAGTAATTTCCGTACACAAATTAGAGCTATGAACTACGCCGACATGTTGCTGTGGTGAACGGATATTACATGGATCCTTAAACGTAACCCATGGATGCCCAGTTTCAAAAAGCATCGTTAGAATTTTGCGCCATAATTGTAGGGCAGGAACTTTTCTACTTACCCGAATTTTACCGGCTGCGGCTAACTGCTCATACGCAAGATAAGCCTGTTCAAATTCAAGACCAAATTTATCATGCAGATCAGGCACTTCATTCGGTGAAAACAATGTCCATTCGCCTTGCTCATTCACGCGTTTCATAAATAAATCAGGAATCCAGTTAGCAGTATTAATATCATGACAACGGCGACGATCATCTCCAGTATTTTTACGTAAATCTAAAAATTCTTCAATATCCGCATGCCATGTTTCAAGATAAACACAAGCTGCCCCTTTACGTTTTCCGCCTTGATTTACTGCGACACAGGTATCATTAACCACTTTAAGAAATGGAATTACCCCTTGTGATTTGCCGTTAGTGCCCTTAATATGTGCACCCATGGCGCGAATCGGAGTCCAGTCATTACCTAATCCACCTGCAAATTTAGAGAGTAAAGCATTTTCTTTAATCCCGTCATAAATCCCAATCAAGTCATCAGAAATCGTACTTAAATAACAACTAGATAGCTGAGAATGTAAGGTTCCTGAATTAAATAGCGTTGGCGTTGATGACATAAAATCAAAGCTAGATAATAACTTGTAAAACTCAATTGCCCGACGCTCACGCTCAACTTCATTTAGTGCCAAGCCCATCGCCACCCGCATAAAAAATGCTTGCGGTAATTCAATGCGTGTTCCACGGATATGTAAAAAATAACGATCATACAGAGTTTGTAAACCCAAATATTTGAACTGATTATCACGTTTACCATCTAAAGCAGCTGCCAATTTAGCTAGATCAAATTCGGCTAAACGCGGATCTAATAATTCAGCTTTGATACCTTTTTGGATATATTCGGCAAAATAAGTTTTATATAAATCATTTACTTCATTTTGGCTAACTTCACGTCCGATGACTTCTTTACGGATAGTATGCATTAATAATCTTGCAGTTACTGAATTGTAAGCAGGTTCACTTTCAATTAATTGGCGAGCAGCTAAAATCACTGACTTGAAAACTTCTTCTTCGCTCACGCCATCATAGAGATTTTTTAACGCTTCATCCAAGATTAATTTGGGATTAACTTCCAATAATCCTTCACAAGCAGCTTGAATAACAGCATAAACATGCTTAATATTGAGTTCTTTGCGCTCACCATTCGCGTGTACCACGTGAATTTGAGCATCCGGACGCTTCACCCCTTCCAAATCGCGCTCATGACGACGCTCTTCACGGTATAAGACATAAGCACGCGCCACTTCATGCTCGCCACTGCGCATTAGAGCTAACTCAACCTGATCTTGAATCTCTTCAATATGAATTGAGCCACCATCCGGTTTACGCCCCTGCAAGGCTAAAATAACCATATTGGTTAATTGTGCTACTTGCTCACGCACACCAACCGATGACATGCTATTATGACCGTGAACACCAATATACGCTTTGGTAATTGCTACCGCAATTTTAGTAGGGTTAAATTCAACCACTTCGCCATTACGACGAACTACGTGGTACATTGAAAAGTCGCCATGCGGAGTCAACGACTGCCCGTATTGAGTCGCTAACATATTGGCTTCATTAGTTAGATGCATATCAAATCCCTCTTATTCATATTTACGGCTGTACACTATATTTAGTGTCAAACAACCATTTGAAACACTATAAGCTGTGTTTTACGGGATTGATTATACCCCTTCAACCAAATAAATCTCAATAAATTTTCTGCTATTTTATTAAATATTTAAGTTGACAAATGATAACTATCAGCCTAAGCCTTATCTGCCAACGAATAGTTAATTCATATATTTGGCTAACAAAATTGTCGTATTTAAGTTACTATCCAAAACTAAGCTACAAAATTATTACTAGCTACTCATTCACAAAAATAAATAGCCTGTCAATAGACGAATTTATCTATTGCACTGTAATACTTAAAAAGGTGATAATAATGTAAGAATATCTGATAAACGAAAAATTGGATTTTTAATAAATGACGACTTAAAGCATGTGTTGACTAAATATAGTAGTATTAATAATAATGCTTAAAGCCTGAACCACAATAATTAATACGGTTACTTTTATACCGTAATTTGAAAATCGCGAGCTAAAGTATAAGATGAAGCTTTATACAACAAATATAATTTGCATCATATTTTCCATTATGGGATTAGCTTCTTGTAATAATGGCGGTACAATAAAATACGATACAACAACAGAAAACTATCCACCTAATCCTACAAATGTTATGCCAAATGGTTACCTATGTTTACCGCAGCTACCTTCTTCTACAACAAAAGGAGTTGAGCATAGCTTTCAGATTGCCTATGGCGAGAATTGCCAAGTTTCTGCTATTGAAAGCTCTGACAGTAAAAAGAAAACACTTCAAAGCATGGCAGTAGCATTAAGCTTTGGGCCTGAGAGTTCCTCTTATGCAGGATCTCGCTATTGTAGTGGTACACCACTAAGCTTTGATCCAATAACCAGAACAGGCTTTATCTTAACTGCTGCACATTGCGTACTGGCAAATAGTAAAAAAGCAGAAAATCAACAAATAACCCAAGATAATATAACAACCTTTAAAACATTTTCAGATGGCATCACAACCAGCGGTTACATTAACCAGACAGATAATGCTTATTATGGTAGTGGCGTAACTGGCAGCATTGAAGCAGTTTATGTCCCTAAGCAGTATTGTCAAGTTCCCGCTTTTGAAAAAGGATTTTGCTCTGATTTAGCAGCACAAAATGGCGATATTGCACTAATTAAAGCAACATTTACAGAATCACAACAATTACAATATAACCCTAATGTAAAACTAGCTACTCCCAGCATCAAACCAGCCACTCCAAGCTACATCATGGCTCTTGGCTATGGCATAACCAATACTAACGAAAGAAATACTAATTTATTCTATATTAGCTATGAATATTTTGCCACCAACTCATATTGGGAAGAGAGTGCAGAATCTGTTATTATGAACGGCTATTCTCAATACGGGAGTAATATTTTCTCCAGCATCATCTGTGGCGGAGATTCTGGTGGTGGAGATTTTTATTGGGCAGATAATATCTGGTATCTAATAGGTGTTCACTCTTATACTTCTCGAGGTTGCGGAAGTTCTGCACCAGACTACTATAATGCTTTGGATGCTTCGGCAGACGTTAGACCTTTTTCAGCTGAATTACAAAATATCATGTTACAAGATACTTCACAAAAGGGTTGTGGTTATAATTCAAAAGACTTTATTTGCAAGAGTAATTTACCGTAAGGAGGATGAAGCTGTATAGATATTTTTAGTAGTTATTTGTTCCTGAATCATTAAAGTTAAAAACCAGGAATAATTTATATTTTTTATGAAAGAAGAAATCATGAAATTTACTCCCTCAATTGTATTAGGTTTTTGCCTAGCTCCTACTTTAATATTATCTGCATGCACTAATGCAGGTGCAATTTCAACTACCCCGTTACCATGCGATAGTAGCTTAGTAATAAATACCAGCTCAAATAGTATCTCAGCAGTAGAAAGTTACGCACAACAATTAAGCTGCCCTACTCCTTCAGTAAATATCTGTACTGCATTTGACATTGATAATACCTTAATTACCAATGAACCCAATTTAGGCGGTGAAGCATGGGGGAATTGGCAGGAGTATTTGACCGAAAGTAATCCTAATAATCCATATTTAGCAACAAACTGGCTAAGCAACGTTGGAATATACCAAGCTCAGTCGGGAATCAGATTTCTAATTAATTTTAGACCCGTTGAATCTATAACGGCAGCAAGCATTGCTAGCTTACAAGCACAATACCAAACAATTGCAATTTCTTCGCGAGGCTTCTCGTCATTAGCAACGACAACCAGACAACTTGCTGCAAACCAGATTGATATGTCTGTTAACCCGATTGGTGATCATCAATTTGACAACAGTTTCTTACAACAAAATAAGTATAAAAATGATCTAAAAATGTATTATGATGGTATCTACTATGTCGCAGGTTCTTCAAAAGGTGAAACCTTATTAAATATGATACAGTACTACCGCAACAAAATGGGGCAACCAAACCTATGTGAGGTTTTAATCATGCTTGATGACACACCAGGCAAAATAGATGATATTATTCTCAATCTCAAAGGAAAAATTGGTATCATTGGAATAAACTATACCGCACTACCGCAGGCAATTGACCCTAAAAACTGGTACCCGGCGCTATGGGAAAGTCAGTCCCCAGAATTAATGAATACCATCTATGACCTAAATCATCAATAGCAATAACCTTGTTATTAAAAGAAAGGAAACCATATAGATTTATCCTATCATTAAAAATATGCCAGATAAATTGATACCAGTAATTGAGTTACTTTCACCTTTCAAGAACAATGTACACATGTTGTTGTACGTTTGGTGAATGGCTTAGTAACTTAATTGCTATTTATGCTAAAATCGTGGCTGAATTTTAAAGGATAAAGAATGGCTATACAATGGTTTCCCGGTCACATGAACCGTGCCAAAAGAGCATTACAAGAATTAAGTGAAGAAATTGATATTGTCATTGAGCTGCTTGATGCCCGTGCACCGTTTTCTAGCTGCAACCCGCTAATTCAAAATATAATTCGCTTTAAACGCAAAATCAGGATTCTTAATAAAAGTGATCTAGCAGATCCAGAAATTAGTAAGGTATGGTTGGACTATTTTAGTCAGCAAGAAAATACCCTTGCTATTTTAGGCGATAAAGACAATAAAAAACAACGAGATAAAATAATTCGCTTATGCAAAGAGCTTGCGCCAGCACGTGGCACTAGTTTTGAAAAACCCTTGCGCGTTATGATTACCGGAATTCCCAATGTCGGCAAATCAACTTTAATCAATCAATTGGTTGGTAAAAAAGCCGCCAAAACTGGCGATGTACCTGCAGTTACCAAAGCCAATCAGCGACTTTACGTTAATGACACGTTTGTTATCTTTGATACCCCAGGTATGATGTGGCAAAAAATTCGCTATCCACAAATTGGTTATAATCTAGCAATTTGTAATAGCATCGGGCGTAATGCTTTAGATGAAGAATTAGTAGCGCTCTATTTGGTTGAATTCTTACAGCAAAGCATTTATCGTGATTCTTTTGCTGCTCGTTATAAATTAAAGCCGGAACAACTTGAGTTACATTATGATAAATTACTTGATGTTTTAGCCAATAAACGAGGCTGCATCATGTCTGGTGGCGTGATTGACCGCCAAAAAATCAGTGAAATTGTTATCCAAGATTTTCGTGATGGCAAAATCGGCAAAATTAGTCTGGAAACTCCTGAATTATGGGATAAATGGATTAGCGAATTTGTCGAAGAGGAAGAGCAATTAGAGGGCGATGAAAATCAGCATGATGACTCTTTATAACATAGAACCATTTTACCGCGTAATTTAACTAATAAGTCTTGTCTATAACAACTTTTGTTTGGGTATATAAATGAGTTATTTTTTCTCTAATAATCTAAAGTTAAGTTATCAAACTGCTGGAAGTGGTGAACCGTTAGTATTGATTGCTGGAATTACATGTGATAATCAACATTGGAGTTTAATCAAGGAGCAATTAAGCAAGTATTTTTGGCTTATCATGCCAGATAATCGTGGTGTTGGAAAATCTGAGACTCCAAACGTAGATTATGAGATATCTGATATGGCACAAGATATAATTACTTTATTAGAACATCTAAACATTAGCAAAACGCACATTTTAGGTCATTCATTAGGCGGTGCTGTAGCTCAATACTTAGCTGCATTTCATCCTGAGAAAGTCAATAAACTAATCATAAGCCACTCATTTGTAAAATTTAGACCAAGTAGCATTATGTTCTGTGAGCACGATTATTTATTGCAAGAATCTCGAGCTGCCCCAATGGCAAGAGCAACGGGTATATTGCCATTTATCTATAGCGATGAATTCATTAATGATTCTGGTAACGTAGAATCTTTTATTCAAAATATATCAGCTTCTAAAAATCAACAGTCACTACACAGCTATAAACAACAAATTAAAGTAATTAGCAAATTTGATTCAACTGATTATTTGCATAATGTATCAGCTGAAACATTGGTAGTCTCGGGGAAATCTGATAAATTAGCTCCACCACAGGACTCAATACAGATTATACAAAAAATAAGCCATGCCCAACATCAAGAAATTAAAGGAGCACATGTGCCGATGTGGGAAATTCCAGAAACATATATTGACATAATAAAAAAATTCTTAACAACTATGTAACAATGTTTATAGGACAAATCATGGAACTAGGAAATTTCTGCATGAGCCTTGCTGTCAAAGATATCAAAGCTTCTTTGGAATTTTATCAAAAATTGGGATTCACATCACTTGGTTTTGGTGATGAATCCCAAAAGTGGATTGTTTTAAAAAATGGAACTACTAAAATAGGATTATTTGAAGGGTTCTTTGAAAATAATATTTTAACTTTCAACCCAGGTTGGGACAGTAGTGCACAAAAACTCGAAAAATATACTGATGTGCGAGACATTCAAAGAGAGTTAAAGTCTCAAGGAGTCAACTTTACCGTGGAAGCAGATGAGAATAGCAACGGTCCAGCGCACTGTATGCTTACGGATCCTGACGGAAATACAATTTTGATTGATCAACACATTTAATTAGGAATCTTATAATATGACAAAACCAATTATTTTAACTGGTGATCGCCCAACCGGACAACTTCACCTTGGACACTATGTAGGCTCTCTTGAAAATCGAGTACGATTGCAAGCAGATCATCAACAGTTCATCATGATTGCCGATATGCAAGCTCTAACGGATAATGCGGATAATCCAGAAAAAGTCCGCAGCAATGTTGTTGAAGTTGCACTTGATTATTTGGCTGCAGGACTAGATCCGGCTCAAACGACAATGTTTGTCCAATCAGCAATCCCTGAGCTGGCAGAATTAACTATGTTTTATCTAAATTTGGTGACAGTTGCCCGACTACAACGTAATCCAACAGTAAAAAGTGAGATGCAGCAAAAAGGCTATGGTGCAGATGTACCGGCTGGTTTTTTGATGTACCCTGTTTCTCAGGCAGCAGATATTACCGCATTTAAAGCAGGCATCGTCCCTGTTGGCGAAGATCAGCTACCAGTCATCGAACAAACCAATGAAATTGTACGTAAATTTAATAGCATCTATGGAGATGTATTGGTCGAAACCAAAGGTTTATTATCAACCCATACTCGCCTAGCTGGACTAGACGGTAAAGCCAAAATGAGTAAATCGTTGGGTAATTGCATTTATCTGGCAGATGATGCCGATATCCTCAAGAAAAAAGTTATGGCAATGTTTACTGATCCTGATCACCTGCGTGTTGAAGATCCGGGCAAAATCGAAGGTAATATGGTTTTCTCGTATCTGGAAGTTTTTGACACAAATAAAGAATATGTAGCGGAACTCAAAGCTCATTATCAACGTGGTGGTTTGGGTGATGTAAAAGTCAAACGCTATCTGCTTGAAATACTTGAAGCAAAATTTGCGCCAATTCGCGATCGGCGCGCTGAATTTGCCAAAGATAAAGCGGAAGTAATGAATATGCTACGGATTGGTTCTCAAAAAGCTAACGCCGTGGCGGCACAAACTTTGCTCGAAGTGCGCCGAGCAATTGGTGTTGAATATTTTTAATATTACCTACTTGAAGTATTTGAGCCTAGAACACTAAATAGCAAAAAACTAGGCTCAAAGACAAGCAGTAACCCAACAATCAGTCAAATGATCATTAATTACCCCGATTGCTTGCAAATGAGCATAAATGGTTGTCGAACCAACAAATTTAAAGCCACGCTTCTTTAAATCTTTAGCTACTCGGTCAGATAACTCACTAGTCGCTGGAACTTGACTTAAACTAGTCCAGCGGTTGTCAATCACCTGATTATTGGTAAAGCCCCAAATATAACTGTCAAACGAACCACACTCCTGCTGAATCTCGATAAATAATTTGGCATTATGTACGGCAGCCTCAATCTTAAGACGATTACGAATTATTGAGGTATCAAGCATTAGCTCCTCAATTTTAGCTCGATCAAATTTAGCAACTTCCTCTACATTAAAATCCGCAAAAGCATTGCGATAACCTTCACGACGTTGTAAAATGGTGTACCAGCTAAGTCCAGCCTGCATGGTTTCCAGTAATAAAAACTCAAAGTGCTTATGTTCATCGTGGAGAGGTCGTCCCCACTCTTCGTCATGATAACGTTGATATAAGACTGATTTATTGCACCAGTTACAACGGTTTTTACCATCATTTAATAATTCAAGTGTCTTTTTTGCCATAGCACATCCTGACTAATGATTAATTGTCTATCAATTGATTAACGTCAATATAGCGCATCCCGGCACTCTCTGCCGCCGTAAATCCAGCAAAATGATCTTCAAAAACCAAACAGTTCTCAGGTAAAATGCCTTGATCTTGCGCCGCTTTTAAAAATACATCCGGTGCAGGTTTTCCATGATTAACATCTTCAATTGCGAAAACTTGCTTGAAATAATCTAATACCTCATTTAGATGTAACATTTGCCTAACTGCCTCTTTAGCACCGCCAGAAGCCACAACCATTGGCAATTTACCATGATATTGCCTGACAATAGCAAAGGTTTTTTGAATCGGTGTAACCTGCATAATATATCGCTCAAGAAATATTTTCTTCTTATACTCTTGCAATTTTTTAATATCCAGAGTGTAGTTTAATTTAGCAGCTACTGCAGCAACCATCCTTCCACCACTTACCCCAGCATACTCACGAATAAACTCTTCTTCATCTATAAAGGCTAAGCCCTCATTAATGAATGCATCACGCCATGCCTGATAATGCAGGCTCAACGTTTCCATTAAAGTTCCATCGCAATCAAAAATCAGTAGTTGAATATCATGAGTTTTAATTATATCGTTAATAGTTTGTTGTGAAATCATATTAAATCTATTTATTTCGCGCTTCAAGCTCTTCCCAACGCGCTAATTTCTCAATTAATAAATCATCAATTTCGGTTACTCGTGTATGGTATTGAGTTGCCAAATCCGGATTAGTTTTATATAGTTCCGGGTCTTGCAGCTGTTGATTAAGTTCAACCTGCTCTACTTCTAATTTAGCTAATAAATCTGGCAATTGCTCAAGCTCTGATTTTTCTTTATAAGATAATTTGTTTCGGTTTGCCGAGGGAGCAGGTGTAGCCGCTACTGATGCAAAGTTATTTGAACTTTCAGATGAAGTAGCTTTATTAGCAGGAATCACCGGAGCTTTAGAGGCAGAATAAAATTCAGCAAAATAACGATCTTTATAGCCAAACCAATCGCTATAGCCACCACTAAATTCTAAAATATTACCTTCGCCTAAAAATACCCAAGATTGCGTTACAACATTATCTAAAAATTCACGATCATGGCTCACCAAAAACACCGTACCGGGAAAATTAGCTAATAATTCCTCAAGTAATTCGAGCGTATCCATATCCAGATCGTTAGTCGGTTCATCCATCACCAAAACATTGGCTGGCTGCGAAAATAAGCGTGCCAATAATAAACGATTTCGCTCACCACCGGACAGTGAACCAACCGGAGAACGAAAACGTGCTGGATCAAATAGAAACTCTTCTAGATAAGTTGCTATATGTTTCCGCGCACCATTGATAAAAATATAATCCTGCCCTTGCCCGATTACTTCCTGAATAGTTTTGTCATCATCCAATTGCTGACGTAATTGATCAAAATAAGCAACTTCCAGCTTACTACCAAGCTTAACTTTGCCACTGACAGGAGTAATTTCACCTAAAATAGTTTTGAGTAAGGTTGTTTTACCAATCCCGTTAGTGCCAATCAAACCAATTTTGTCACCACGCAAAATCTTGGTCGAAAAATCATTGATGATAACTCTATCACCAAAAGCCACTTTAATATGCTCAACTTCAGCAACAATTTTGCCGGAGCTCGCCGCACTATCAATTTGAATTTTAACTGAACCAATATGATCGCGGCGTTCTTTACGGATATTCCGCAATTGCTCCAAACGACGTACTCGTCCCTCATTGCGTGTACGACGCGCTTCGATTCCTTTACGAATCCAAACTTCCTCTTGTGCGAGTAATTTGTCAAATTCGGCATTAGATTTGGCTTCATCAGCAAGTTGTCGCGCTTTTAGCTCCTGATACTTAGTGAAATTACCCGGATAACTCCGTAAACTGCCACGATCTAATTCTAAAATCTTAGTAACCGTATTATCCAAAAAGCGCCGATCATGAGTAATCAACACGATTGCTCCAGCAAAATTATTAATAATTTGCTCCAGCCATTCAATCGCAAAAACATCGAGATGATTGGTCGGTTCGTCTAAAAACATCACATCGGGACTTGAGACCAGAGCTTTAGCCAAAGCAACTTTTTTACGCATCCCACCGGATAAAGCACCAACTGATTGATGTCCATCCAAATTTAGTTCTGACAATGTTTTATCAATTAGATTTTTAACTACCCAGCCATTATGGTGCTCCAATTCATGCTGTAAAGCAGTCATTTTCTCCAACAGTTCATCACTATAATCAATTGCCATTTGATCTAAAACTGCATAATAATCTTGCAACGTTTGAGTTAAATTTCCCAAGCCGCTCATCACTTCCTGAAAAATTGTATTGGCAGGGTTTAAATCCGGTTCTTGAGCCAAATAAACAATTTTTAACCCATCCTGATAATGAATCCGTCCATCATCGGCGGCATGAGCACCAGCCAGAACTTTAAGCAGTGAGGATTTACCCGCTCCATTACGCCCAATCAAACCATATTTATCATTTTTCTCCAGTGCCAGACTAACCTTATCCAGAAGCTGATGGTGTCCAAAAGCCAAGCTTAATTTATCTACCGTAATTATTGCCAATTTATCTTTACCTTTTTATAACGAGCTATTTAACGTTTAATGGATTATATCATATACTCATTATTTTTGAACTTTGGATTAGCTCAAATGGATACTACTAAAAATGCAAGTGATATTCTTTTATTACCTGTATGAGTGAAAAATAAACAGCAAATTCTGAGAAAGCATAAATTGCTATAAATCTGTTAATATGCAGCTAGAATAGGAAAAGCATATGGTTTTTAGCCATATGCTTTTCTATTAGCCAGTATTATTCTAACTGGAGAGACAAATCAGATTGGCTGATTAATATCTCATCCCTCGCTCTGGTCCGACTGGAAGCCAGTCTGCGCACAGTTACTGAGTGTGCCATTATTTACGCTACATTGGGTAATTGTGTTATCTAAAGCATTAGTGATAAAAGCAAAAGTACCAGCAGGATTTATAGTAATTCCAAATGAAAAAGATAATCCCGTAGCACCACTATCAGCACAGTTACTAAGTACGCCACCATTCACGCTACATTGGGTAACTGTATTATTACCACGATTAGTGATGAAAGCATAAGTAGCAGTAGGATTTATAGTAATTGCTCTTGGACCAAATAATCCCGTAGCACCACTATTAGCACATTTACTGAGAGTACCATTATTACCATTTACGCTACATTGGGTAACTGCACCATTTCCATAATCAGTGATAAAAGCGTAAGTTCCAGCAGGATTTAATGTGATTCCAAATGAATTACTTAATCCAGTGACACCACTATCAGCACATTTACTAAGCGTGCCGTCATTCACGCTACATTGGGTAATTGTTTTAGAATTAACAATATAAGCATAAGTACCAGCAGGATTTATAGTAATTCCATATGGAGCATCTAATCCAGTGGCACCACTATTAGCACATTTACTGAGAGTACCATTATTACCATTTACGCTACATTGGGTAACTGTATTATTTCCATTATTAACAATAAAAGCGTAAGTGCCAGCAGGATTTAATGTGATTCCATATGAAGCATTTAATCCAGTGGCACCACTATCAGCACATTTACTAAGCGTGCCATTATTTACGCTACATTGGGTAACTGTACCATTT
>RXJX01000008.1:0-2918 GCA_003963245.1 Neisseriaceae bacterium | reverse complement strand
TGTAAAGTTTGTTGCCGCAATAGTACCTGCCGTAGCAGTATTTGCCGTCAGAGTCACATTACAGCTAGCTTGTGGAGCTAGATTAGTTCCCGTGGCAGTTGGACAGGTAGTCGCAATATTAGTCCAGCCAGTAGGCGCAGATGGCAGTGTAACGATGAAGTTAGTTGCCGCATCAGTACCAATATTGCTTAGCGTATAAGTAATAACTCCAGTGGTGACATTTTGATTAATCGCCAAGCTTGCCCAAGTATTATTACTAAAGCCAGCAGCAGTTCCACTAGTTGGCGCATTAAACACCGCACTACCAGAAGTAGCTACCTGCCCTTGCACGTTTTGAGTAATGGTTGAGCTCGTGCTTGCACCAGCATAGCCTTGATAACTGATGGTTAGGTCACCATTTTTTGTACCAGCAGAAGTGTTATCTGGGATAGGACCAAATTGAACACCAAGCTGACAGCTCGCACCTGCATCAAGCGTTGCACCACAAGCTGCTGGAGCAGCACCAGTATTATTAGCTGTAAATAAACCAGCTAATGTAGTACTATTTACTACTGAGCTAATATTTGTGGCTTGAGCGTCTCCACTATTTGTAATTGTAAACAAATAAGTACTTAATTCACCACTTCCATCACTAAGTGTTTTAGGGAAGATATACGGATTTGCAACATTACCTGTGATACTTAGATTAGCACTAGATTGAGTAACATTCCAGTTAACAGCCGCAGTAGCTGGAGTAGGTGCAGCTGTTCCATTATTGTATTTGTAAGCAACACTGATATTTCCACTACCTGTAGTAATAGTGCTATTGTCATATTTGACAGTAACGACACAGTTGGTTGATGAGTCTAAGCTTTGTGATAGGTCAATCTTACCTGCTGTTACCTTACAGTTAGGTGCAGTACCGGCATTGTCAACTAGTGAGAAGTTATTATTTGGCAGAGTTACCACAAAGTTATTCTCAGTAGTATTCCCGGTATTAGTAATCGTCATACTTTCCGTAGTTGTATGATTAGCTGTAGTAACGTTAAAGTTATTACTTACTAAAGCAGCAGTAAGTCCGGCAACCGGAGTAGGTCCTGGTGGTGGAACCGGAACAGGATCTGGACCCGGTACGACGTTTTGATCCACGCTTGAACTTTGTGATTGATCACTTTGTCCATTATTATAGCTAAGCGTGATACTTGAAGAAGCCGCTGGAACAGAAGTATCTTTAAGGCGAAGAGTAGCAGTAGCTTTGCCTCCCGGTGCAACACTTGCTGAACTAAAGACTACTTCGATATTTGGATTACTTGCAACTAGGCTCTGTAATTGTGCTGTTGCATCTCCAGTATTACTGAAGGTAACTTGTTGGCTAGGATTAGATTCAGTAAGATAAATTGAAGATGGTAGCATATTTACAATCGCAACTCCGCTGCTAGTGCTTAGCGTGCTGGTATTACTGCTGATTTGTGGATTGCTAACTGTGCCGTCTGCGGCGACTTGGGTTGTTTTAACTCCAATCGTCTGACTTGCATTAGCGCCAGTCGGAGCAGGGATCAGGATACTGAATGTACTTCCCATGCCAAGGTTGGGAGCTCCCGCGCCCATATTGCCACTAATTACCTGTTGATTCGGTAAAGGATCACCATTTCCGTCTAGCAACGTTACCGTATTTAGATTACCTGCTTGATTTGAGCTGACTACACCAGTTACCATAACCATTGGCACACCTGCCACAACAACATTGAAGTAATACAATGTAACGCCATTTGCTCCAGTAGTCGTGGTATAAAGTACCTGCTGTACTCCGATAGTTGGCGTAGTTGGTAAGTTAGCGGCTAATGATTTTTTATCTACCGTTGCAGTGTTATTGCTTAGTCGACCAAGTAAAGAAGAATTATTGCTTGCCGCAATAGCAAAGCTACCAGCTACCGCGTTGGCTGAAGTAATGAGTTTAAACGTACAACTTCCATTAGCAGCCACTGTTGCACAGTTAGCACTGCTTGCCGGATCAACTGTAACATTGGCAGCACCGCCGACGATATTACCCAGTTGGTATTTGACTCCGGTAACAATTGAGTTAGTTGGATTGTTTACCACCACATAACTGGTACTGGCAGTTGGCAGTGATGGAACAATATTAGGTGCAACAAAGGTTAGCTGTGTAGCATCACCTTGATTGCCGCCACCGCCACCATTATTGCTCGAAGTGCTACCACTGCCGCTACAGGCTGCCAATGAGGCAACTAAACCTGACGTAATAAACAGGCGCTTGAGATTATTTTTCACTATTGATACTCCTATGTGAAAAAAGTTAAAGAAATCTTTGATGGAATAGTTGAATTATTAGTATTTATTTTTGAATTTTGGAGTATTTTCTTCAGCTAACATACCAGCTAAATTAAAGGCATTCCATGAGGAAACGTTACCTACACTCCATTGACTAATATCTTGATTGAATATAGTATATGCAAACATACCATCCATATTAGTTACTTTGCTGGTATCCCAGTTATTAAGTGCTTGGTTAAAGCTTTGGTTCATCATAAACAACCGCTCCATGCTAGTAACATTGCTTACGCTCCATTTATTAAGTTTTAACATTTGCTTTCACCCTCAAAATATTCCCTGTGTTGTGTCCATACATCAAACTTGTATGACTACATTATTTTCTGTCTGGATTAACGAGTGTCTCATTGTAATATTTCATCAATAAAATTGAAATCAAAAAAAACGCATATCAGATATGCACTTTTTTATGAGTGTCTAAGTGGAATTGAAGTCAAAAAATACGGGTAATACCCCCTAAAAAAGTGCTATTGATAAGTAGAGAGATTTACAATATAGTTATCCCATAAACAACTGGGCGATTGATTGTTCAATAGCTAGACTTAAATTATTCTGACGATTCTCATTTTTTCTAATGTAGCGCTTCAAGT
>RXJX01000006.1 GCA_003963245.1 Neisseriaceae bacterium | reverse complement strand
TAATCGTACAGCGTGGCAAACCATTTGCAATTAGATGTGATAATGGACCGGAGTATATTAGTGAGAGCTTGAAACGGTGGGCAAAAATTAATGAAATTGAGCTGTGGTATATCCAGCCAGGAAATCCCCAGCAAAATGGTTATGTTGAGCGATTTAACCGAACTATGCGCTATGAATTACTAAATCAATGTTTGTTTGAGAGCATTGAACAAGTAAAACAACAATCCACTCAGTGGCTCTGGATATATAATAATGTGAGACCGCATATGGCAAATGGTGGAATACCACCTGTATTTAAGAAGTAATTATTTAAGCCGTAAATAATCTATACTTTTAAATTGCTCTAAAAATGGGAGTATTACCCTCCCTCTAACGATAGAGGATTTAAAAAATCACCCTCTAATTGGTGGCATTGATTATTCCGGTAACATAATGAATTATCCAACTTTCACCAACAAACATACAAATGAAACTTTTATATATCATAGTGATAAAGATACTATCAAAATTAATAATATTATAAATGCGCTAAAAATTGGATTAATGGGAGAACACATTTTCCCAGGTTGTCCATGCTTATGTGATGAACTAGTAGCAAGCGGTAAGTTAATTCAGATTTGTCCAGAATATTATGCTCTTAAAATAGATTTACTTCTACTGACGCGTAAGAATCCAAGCCATGAAATCCAATTATTTATTGATTTTATCTATCGCTGTATGAATAAAATGATCCAAATTGATAACGAACTTAGTCATGCTACAGAGCAAGGAGCTTAGAAAATTTATAGCAAAGAGGATTTTTTCTGAGAGTTACAACAAAATTATTAATTTACAGTCAAGGAATAAGTTAAAATCGAACCTCTTTACAACTTGATGAATTAATGCAAATGCTCAATATAAAAAATCTTACGCTTGCTTATGGTCCTAAAATTCTAATTGAAGATGCGAATCTTCAGCTCTACAAAGGTCAAATCACCGGTTTAGTCGGACAAAATGGAACAGGTAAAACTTCACTCTTTAAACTTATACTTGGTGAAAATCATCCCGAAGCTGGTGATTGCGATTTACCAGCTGATACGCTGATAAGCTATATCGAGCAAGAAATCGAAGATGTCGAGCAAGAATTAGTTGAATATGTCCTAATGACACACAATATTTATGCCGAAGAGCATACTGATCTACCCGAATATTATTCACTGCGCCCCAATGCGGAAAAACTCTTAATGAACTTAGGCTTTCAGCTTAAAGAACTCAGCAAACCATTACGTGAGTTTTCCGGTGGTTGGCAAATGCGTGCCAATCTTGCTAAAGCGCTCTTCTGCCCGAGTGATTTATTACTACTCGATGAACCGACCAATCACTTAGATATTGAAACAGTAATTTGGCTCGAAACGTGGTTAAAACGCTTTCAAGGCTTAGCGATCATCATTTCGCATGATCGCGAATTTTTGGATAATGTTACTAATCAGACTGTCCACATTGCCAATAAGCAGCTAACTTTATACGGTGGCAATTACTCAACTTTTGAGCGCACTCGTGCCGAACAAGAAATGCAGCAACAAAAAAATGCTGCACGTACCCAAGCAAAAATCGCACATCTACAAAGTTTTGTTGATCGCTTTAAAGCCAAAGCCAGCAAAGCTAAGCAAGCGCAAAGTCGGATGAAAATGATTGATAAATTACAGTTTTCTCCAACAATCAGTAGTCAACGCAATTACTCAATCGAATTTTTTACACCCGAATATACTTCAGATTTATTGGTAACACTCGCCGATGGGCAAATTGGCTATCCAGATAAACCGTTAATCAATAATGTCAAATTACAAATATTTGCTAATGATCGAATTGGCTTACTTGGTAAAAATGGTAAAGGTAAAACTAGTCTAATTAAAGCAATTATTGAACAAACTAGCTTGCTCTCAGGCACGCTAGAAATGAACCCCAAAATCAAGATCGGTTATTTTGCTCAGCAAACTATTGATATGCTCAATGTTAACGATACGCCCTTTTCTTTGATTAGCTCAACTGATAAACGTTTAAACCAGCAGGAAGTATTTAATTTTTTAGGACGCTTTGGCTTTGATGCTACTACGGCAAAACAAAACGTTGAAAAATTTTCTGGCGGCGAAAAAGCCCGTCTCATCTTAGCTTCAATCATTTTAACCAAACCCAATATTTTATTTCTGGATGAGCCAACCAATCATTTGGACATGACGATGCGCGAACAGCTCGCAATTAGCCTACAGGACTTTGAAGGAGCAGTAATTCTAGTCTCGCATGATAAATTCTTGCTACAAAGTGTGGTCGAAGACTTTTATTTAATTGAAGATAATCGCTTGCAGGATTTTAAAGGTAGTCTAGATGATTATCAGGAGTATTTGTTAGCACAAGATCCGCAAGAGAATCTGGCTAAAACTAAAGCCAAGGCTAAAGACACACAACCATCTTCAGCTGTCGTGGATACTTTTAAACTGGGTACCAAGCTTCGTCATGAGATCACTCAGGCTGAACGGAGTATTGATAAACTAAACCAACAAATTGAGAAAATTAATCTTAATCTTGAGCAAGCTAATCAAGCTGGTGACAGCAATAAACTAGTCGAGTGGAATAACAAACTAGAAAAAGCTCGCACAGAACTTAACACAGCAGAAGAACAGTGGTTAACACTACAAGATCAATTAGCCGCACTTTAAAATTTATGAATCCAAATAGGTTAAATTATCGGTTATAGGTCAAATTACAATAGGGTCATACATGCCTAGACTAGCAATATAAAATATTGCTAGTCTAGGCATGTATGACCCTTAAAATAAATTTACTTGGGAATACACAGTAAAACTATTAATTATGCAGCCATTTACTTGAGAACACTTTAAATTTTTGTAATACGCTCGGACTATTGCTATTACCAGACCAAGGAAGGATTGCCGATTTATTAATTGAAGCTGATGCCTTAGATGCTCCAGCACCTTCTACCGCATTTACATTTTTTGGCGATAAGCAATACAAAGTTCCGGCTCCATTCCCATTATTATCTCCCCACTTTCTAACAGACACTAATGATCCACTAGCACAGTCTGCATTATAATTTAATGTGGTATGCCAGTCATCTGAGTTTTGATTATAAATATCATGCTTACAAGTTGCGCTAATGACGCCACTCTCAAATGAAATATTTTTGCAGAAAGAAAAATAATCACCATCTGGAAAGTCCTCTGGAGTACTACGATCACTTTTTATTATCCAGCTCATCTCAGATTTATCCAAATAATAATTATCACCATAGCGCGAACTAGAACTTATTGTGAGAGATAAGCCATCTTGGCGCTTAGCTGAATTGACATGTGAAGTATCCTTAATCACAGTCCAATTCTTATTATTTAAGATATTATAATTTTGGGGCCATACCTCAATTTCCTTCGGAGATAAGTCCCAAATGCTAAGCTGTAATGGCAATTCAACACCATCAATAATTGGGCTTACTCCGTATTTAGAAGTATCATCAGTTTGAAATAATAATAAATCCCCAGAATATGGATCATTATATGTTAAGCAACCATTGGGATATGCATAGTTATCATGCGTCCAGTAACCGCAAAAAGCAGTCTTTGATTGATCCGAAACCTTATACTGAATGTAAATAGTCTGACTGGGATTAATAGAACCTTTGACATTTAATGGTAATTGTTGACCTATTGCCAAAGCTTGGAAAAATTTAGTAAAATCATAGCTACGTACCGAATGAGTTTGATTAATTAAATTAATGCCTATCACATCTGGATTATCATAGTCGTGCTCAAATGAAACAGCAAATGCAGAATGCGTATAAGACAGAACGACAAGCGCACATGAAATAGGACTAATTGCTTTTTTTAATTTACCAAATGAATTCATAACTATTTTCCTTTTTAATTATTTTAATAAATGGGTGTAAATTGTATCAAGATACAAGATTATTATTTCTCAATGAAATAATATTTTTTAGTCTCATTGGAAGGTATTGCAATTGATCGACCTCACAATCGGTTTGATCGTTATGAACATATATACCCAGCTCATGTTCTTTAATTCCTTGAGTTAACACCACCAAATTTGTATCCTAAAAATTTCACATATAACTTTATTTGCTATTTAACCATTTACTAGTGAACGATTTAAACTTCTGTAGCATATTTGGGCTGCTACTGCTTCCCCATGGCAAAATAGCTGATTGACTTATTGGCTTTGTAGATAAACTCTTTGGTAGAGATGATCTGGCACTAGGAGTAGGTTTATTATTGGAGACAAGGTCAGCATCAACACCATAAACCTTATATGTATAAATGATGCCATTAATAGATGCGTACACATATTTATCATCATTTGATATTATCATATTGTCTATTTTACCTACTACTATTTGCCCGAATTTGGTCAAAGACCCATCACTATTAATATCATAAAAATTAATGCCACTCCAGTCAGCAATATACATATATTTTCCACTATGTGAAATAGCAAAAACTCTCGTTCGCTGATCGCAATCAATCCTCTGATGTGAAACATAGGTTAGTGAACCATCACTATTTATAATGTAGTAATTAATCCACTGATTACCATCTACATCATAATTTGAATAATACAGGTGCTTGCTATCAGGGGTAATAACTACCCCATAAGAAAAGTTTGGATCAGCGGTTAGCCCCTTATAAGACAAAATACCACCGGGGATAATTTTGTAGTATCGAATTCCTTGAGTAGGAGTAGAATATAGATATGTACCATTTGGAGTAACAGCATACGCCCCAACATAACCCACAGGAGAAAAATGTTTATTTTTGATCGAACCATCTTCATTTATACCACTAGCCATAATACCGCTTATACCACTTTCATCACAATAGGAATACAAATATTTATGATCTGAAGTTATTTTGCCTCCAACAATAATACCAACCTCGGTGTTGGGGCATGAGTTGTCACTAATAAATTCATTAGGATTACTCAACTGACCATTATTTAAATCATATCTAGTAACACCTTTATCATGATACACATACAATCCAGAATTACTTGATGACTCAGACATCCCAACATTCTGATATGTAGTATCAAGTTTGGAAACATAACTTAAACTCCCGGGGAGCCCGTCTACACGGCTTACGTGTAGTGATGCACTTGTAGTAGAAGGGTCACTACCGCCATTGTCAAGCCTCACATAATAAGAACCATTTTGCTTGCAGTCTACATATAACTCTGAAGCATCATTATTATTAACCGTCTGACTTTTAATTACGTAACCTGCCTGTTCAGAAGAGAAATCCATATGTAAATAATCACGTGAGTTATAAACCACTAGATTTATTGGCTGGTTAGGGCATACATTTAGTGTTATAGGATTTAAGTACGTATTTTCATTGGATTTAAATTTGTCTATTGCAAATGTATTATTGTTATCACCATAGTATTTATCAAGCTTTAGCCTTCCCGAATTTGACAAACTTAATGACATATTACTAATGTTTACAAGTTGCTTATCGACAGTTAAAAAATTAGGGGTTGAATAGCTAGCACTACCTTCTTTCCCGATTTGTATTGCAAATGTAGTACTAGACATCGCAGATATTACAAATCCTAATAATGCTACTTTATTGATTTTTAATTTATTCATAATATTTTCTGTACCATTTCTTATAGCTTTAATTATTTATCTATTTTAGGCACTGTCCAGTAGCATCTTGTTGACTACATGCCTGCGCCATATTTCCTCTACGAGCATTTATTGTTCCCAAGTTCTTATCCTGTGTAAGAACTTTAGTTTGCTTTACTTTACCTGGGATATATGGTTTGTTATATACATAACAAATCGCCTTATCTTCTTTTGGATTTACAAAGCCCACGCTCATATTCACGTATTTTTGGCAACTTTTCTGATCGAGGCATACTGCACTAAACCAGATATCGCTTACTTTATAATCATTCCCATTTATTTTTATTAATGTACTACTCTCTCCTGATTTATTACCTGTCACTTCAATAAAGCGATATGGTCCAAGAAGTAAGCCTTCCTTATAATTGTCAGCTACGTATAAATTTTTACCTTTGCTATTACCTAGCGTAAATTTATATGATGAGCTATCTATCTCTGCGTATTTCGCATTGTATTTTAGTGAGATTTTTGCAGCGATTGGATCAGCCTTTAAGTCACCTAATAGCTTATCTGTAAATCCTGATTCGCAGCCATCCTGCCCACTCAGATTAGGACCTGGTTTAACTGGCTTAAAACTAAGGTTATCTAGTTTTACCATGTATTGATCCGCAGCAAATGCAACATTCGTTGTAAATAATCCAACAATTACAGCACTAACACAAATTTTTAATGATTTTTGCATAAATTTTTTCCTATTAAGGTTACTAAATTCCAACCTCTAGCAAGATAGTTAAGAACAGCTCTGGCAATATCGATAAAAGAACAATATATAGCAAGATTGTAACTACTCAGATAAGTTTAAACAATCGCCATTTTTGACGATTGACAAATTACATCACGAATATCATCCTGATTTAATTTAATATTTTACCAATAAATCAAGAAAACACCAATAAAATAGCGTAATAAAACATAGTTCACTACGCTAAATATGCTTTTATACAACACATATATTACTAGATGAGACAACTAATCATTTCGAGATGAATATGCGTCAACAATTTACAATTAGTTTTCAAGACTTCAAAGGTAGGCTAGATAAAATTAACCTTAATTTTGAGCAGGCTAATCAGGCTGGTGACAGCAATAAACTGGTTGAATGGAATAACAAACTGGAAAAAGCACTTACAGAACTTAGCACCGCAGAAGAACAGTGGTTAACACTACAAGAGCAGTTAGCCACACTTTAAAACTGGGAAGGTTAAAAAAAGCTCCTGAGAAAAATTCTCAGGTGTACAAACTAGAGGAAAAACTGAAATACTTTTTTAAACTACATGATCAATAATCAAGATTGTTAAGAGGGAAAATACCGGAAGCAATCCGTAAATAAAATGCTTTTTCTTAATCGCTGCATTTAAAATCAACGGTATATTAGCAAAATTAGCCACTGGAGGATGCTCCAAATCTACTTTATCATTCATTATTAACGAACCCTATCATATAAACCAGCAGTATCATACTATATTATCACTATTTACCCCAAGCATAAATTTATACCACCCAATCATTTACCACCCAATACATTCAGTATAGTCTTATTGCCACCATTTTATTAACCATAATCGGCAAAGCCATTGAATTGCATTTAGAATTAATACTTAACAGCGGCTTCGTTTGGAGCTTATTAAACCAACTGAATATAATCTTAAATTTCATTACTGGTACAATATATTCATGTTATTTGCTATAATACGTTCGCCGAATTAATCACTGTAATTTTATAATATAGCTAAGGTATGAAGAACATTACGAAACAATCTATCTATCAAACTGGTACAATTAATTCACTACTCCAAGCAGTTTATGATGGTGATGCATCAATAGAGAAACTAAGCCAGCATGGCAATTTTGGACTTGGCGCACTGGATGCGATTGATGGTGAGCTAATTGTCTGCGATGGTAAATTTTTTCGTGCTGATGCCCGTGGACAGCTTAACCAATTAACTCCAGAAACCTGCTCACCATTTGCGGTAATAACAAAGTTTAACCCGGAGCACTCATTTGAAATTAGTGCTTCAAGCTTTACAGAATTAGAACAAAAATTATTACCACACCTAGTTTCAGCTAACCTAATTTATGCCATCAAAATTGAAGGTCTGTTTAACCATATTGAGCTACGCAGCGAAGAATGCACCTGTCGCCCTTATCGTAAACTGGTTGAAATATTACCGGATTTGCAACGTACTTTTAGTTTTGAAAACATTGCAGGAACCTTGGTTGGAGTATGGTTTCCCAGCTATTTGGCACAAATCAATGTACCGGGATTTCATTTCCATTTTATGGATAGCCAGCAGAAAGTCGGTGGACATGTTTTTGGCTTAAAGATGGAGCATGGCAAAGTTGAGATTCAAACACTACATGGATTTGAGCTGGATTTAATTCAATCAGATGAATTTTACCAAGCTAATCTGGACATGAATAATGGTGCGGCAGTCGCACAAGTGGAACAAGTGCGTACATAAAGAAAGGAAAATTTCAATGATTGCTCAAACTGAACGTTTAACTATTCGTAAAATCATACTTGAAGATGCAGAGTTTATTTTTGAATTAATGAATCAACCAAGCTGGATTCGCTTTATTGGTGACCGAGGGCTGCGTAGTTTGGAAGCAACAATTGATTATCTTCGTGACGGAATTCTAAAAACCTATGCTAATTCAGACATTGGTCTATTTGTTATCGTACGCAAAAGTGATGGTGAACCTCTGGGAATTACCAGTCTAATAAAGCGGACAGACTTACCGCAAATTGATCTTGGTTTTGCCCTGCTTGAACGTTATGCCGGACGTGGTTACGCCTATGAAGCATCATTGGTAACTCTAACTTACTGTCACTCGCATTTGAAGCTAGATAATGTTTTAGCAATTTCACAACCAAACAATTTACGCTCCGCACAATTATTACAAAAACTTAATTTCAGCAAGGAAAAGCTTGTAAATCTTAGCCATACCAACAACGAATTACAGCTATGGACTTATCACCAGACCAAATCTATAGGAACCAGATAGTCATGCACAAACTTACCAAATTTTGTCTAGTCTCACTTTGCTCGGTCATCTATACATTTGCCGAAGCAAAGACAAAACCAGCAACGCAAAATTTTCTATTTTTGGGTAGTAATCACGATCAATTAAAAAAATATGAAAAACAGATTGATCAAACAGTTATTAGCGGTGTACAATTAGTTTATAGCTGGAAACTATTAGAACCAACTAAAGATAATTATAATTTTGCAGCAATTGAACAAAATCTAAAGTACCTCAACGCCCATCATAAAAAATTATTTATTCAGATTCAGGATCGCTTTTTTGATGCTGATGCCAAAAATGTACCTGCGTACCTGATGAGTGACCCAATTTACAATGGTGGAATTACACCACAATATGATAATCCCGGAGAGAATGTACCTAAAACGAGCGGTTGGGTTGCTGCACAATGGAACCCTGAAGTTCGCCTGCGTTTTCAAAAGCTGATTCAAGCCTTAGCAACAAAATTTGATGGCAAAATTTATGGTATCAATCTCCCGGAAACAGCAATTGATGTCAAAAAACAAGACAAAACTGGTTTTAATTGTAAAAGCTATTTTAATGCCGAAATTGAAAATATGATGGCAGCAAAATCTGCTTTTAAACATAGCTATGTCGTACAATACGTTAATTTCTTTCCTTGTGAATGGAATAATGATCATGGTTATATGAGCGAGTTATTTCACTATGCTTCAGCGCATAATATAGGCTTAGGTGGCCCAGATGTTGTGCCATACAAAAAAGCACAGATGCACAATAGCTATCCGTTTTTTCACAAATACCGCCATAAACTACCAATAATTGCTATGGCTGTGCAATCTCCTGATTATAGTTATGTTAATCCCAAAACCAAAAAAACCTATAGCAAAGCAGATTTTCGTAAATTTGCTGAAGATTACTTAGGTGCTAACATTATTTTCTGGGATGTAGAACACAATAATATGCACTAATTAATCAAATTTTGCGCTTCGCCGTACATAAAACTCGCAATATTGCTCTCGGTAATATCCAGACAACGTTGCCGTGATTCCAGAGGTCCCCAAGCTATATGCGGTGTCACGATTACATTAGGCATCAATAGTAATGGATTATCTCTCAGAGGTGGTTCGGTAGTTAAAACATCCAATGCTGCCCCAGCAATAAGCTTATTTTGCAGAGCTTCAATTAAAGCATTTTCATCAATTAGTCCGCCACGGGCAGTATTAATAATAAACGCAGAAGGTTTCATTTTAGCTAAAAACTCGTGATTAATTAGTTCGCGATTCTCCTGAGTCAACGCACAATGTAGCGACACATAATCAGCGCAAGCAGCCAGCTCTGCCAAACCCACTTCTTCAACATTATCAAGATTTTTTGCAGTTCGTGTATAAGCAAGCACTTTCATACCAAAAGCTAACGCCAACTCTGCTACACGACTACCAATTGCCCCTAGACCAACAACGCCTAATGTTTTACCAGCTAGTTCAGACATCGGTATAGATAAACCCTCTTCTTTATTCCAACCAACATCGCGTAAAAGCTTAACTTGAGTTGTTAACTGAGTAGCACAATTTAAAATTAATGCCAAAGTCATCTGTGCAACCGCATTTGTACCATAACCAGGTGTGTTAGCTACTCGGATATTTCGTGCTGCAGCAGCATTGATATCTATATTGTCATAGCCTGTTGCTGAAACAGCAATTAACCGAACCAAATCAGGTAGTTGCTGAATAAGTTTAGCATCCAAAACGGCTTTATTTACCACAATAACCGAAGCTTCTGCTACTGCAGCTAAAATCTCATTCGGTTGAGTTAGATTGGCATGGATAATCGTTGGTGCTAATTTGCTAAAAGCGCTGAAATCCAGTCCACTGCCGCAAGTATCACTATCTAAAATTACTATTTGCATCAAAATCTCCCATTAAAGTTCTTGCAGAAGCAATTATTTGGTTCTTAGGCCAGGAGTAAAACCTTTGAAGCACGGAATGTACACTAAGTACATGAGCACTAGAGAAGGATTTACGACGACGTATAAGAACTAAAGAAGCAGCTTATGCAAGAAGTTTTTTTATATACTGTAACCACTAATATGTATATCTTGTTCCGCCAACGTTTCCAAACGGCAAGGATAGGTAAAATCGGGTTGCTCACGATAAAGTTTTAGCCAATAAATTGCGTTATGAATGTTCTCAGAAAGTAAACTAACCTGTAACTCCTGCCGGGTATAAATTGCTAGATATTCACTATCTGGACGACCGTAACTCATAATTGATTCTTGATAATCAGCAACGGATATCAGGCGGTACACATTAGTACATGGCTTTGCAGCGTCATAATATTCTTCGCATGCAAAATTATAAGCGTATTTAGCACCAAAGGAATAAATAATTATCTTAACACCGGTCTGAGCCAAGCGCTCGAACTCGGGAGCAAACTGGTTAAGATCTGCATTGCTTTGGATATAGAGTTCTTGTTTGGTATTAGCTAGCATTGCTTTGAATTGAGCAACAAAATTATCGTATCCACGGATATGAATAAACTCCTCTTGGGGCTGGCGCTGCTGCAATTTCTGAATCGCGGTTAATGCCCGATCAAGATTAGAGTTAAATTCTGCTCTTAATTTCTCCAAAGCAATATTTGCAGCTTGTGCCTGATATTGCTTGCTTTTACCCGGAATCAGATTTATCAGACCACGCTGATAGAGTTTGTCAAGTGCCAGATATACCGAAGGTTTCGGTAGATCAATTCGTTTGGTAATCTGTGAACCGTTTGAATTTGGGTTTTGTAGTATATCGCTATAAACCAAAGCCTCGGCTTTTGCAAGTCCAAGGCTTTCCAAACTTATTAATAAGTTTTGCATCTAGTTCTCTTAAATAGTTATAACTAATTACTCATAACTGACGGATTAGGCATCTTGTCGGGTATCAGCAATCACAATTTCGCGGATACAAACGTTTTGCGGTTGACTATAGGCAAATTCAATTGAGCGTGCAATATCATCCGGATTTAAACCTTGTTCAATGGTACTAGCTTTCCATGATTTATAACCATCAACAATCGCTGCATCAGTCGTATGAGAAAGCAATTCAGTTTCTACAACACCCGGTGCAATCACCGTCATTCTAACATTAGAGCCAGCTACTTCGCCACGAATATTTTCAGTTAAAGCATGTACCGCAAATTTAGTCGCACAGTAAGCAGCATGATCTGGGAAAGTTTTACGACCAGCAATTGACGAAATATTTACAATTGTACCACCATTACGTTTTACCATACTCTCAAGTACGGTTTTAACTCCGTTAAGCACACCCATTACATTAACATTTAACATTTGCTGCCATTCAATTGGATTTTGCGTGATCGCATTGCCCAAAAGCATAATTCCAGCATTATTTACCAGTAAATCAACTGGACCAAATTTAGCTTCTGCTTCACTTACTGCGGCTTGAAAACTTGCCAAATCAGTAACATCAACTTTACGGCATAAAGTATTTGGAAGATTTAACTCTTCTAACTTATCAATCCGACGGGCTAGAAGCAACAAAGCATAACCTGCTTGTGAAAAACGCAGTGCCGTAGCTTTACCGATTCCTGAACTTGCGCCTGTAATTACAACTAATTTTGTCATCTTATTTTCCTTAAAAATTTAAGTAGTATAATTTTTACTACCAATATTATAAGCTAGTGGTATTACAGATGTCAAGCAATATAATTCTTATATTGTGTTGGAAAGAATAGCTGTTTATTAAAAATGAACAGCTATTCTTAATGATTCAAAGGACAAGAGCAGATTTATACATTTAAATATCTTTTAGAACAGATCAAATCATGTTAGATTATTTATGTACACTTGAAACTGGGGCAACCTCTTCATGAACACCTCCAACTGGAGCAATCGGTAATTCCAAACTAAGCTTTGCTGTTGAATGAGTCGTAGAAGTATGTCCTGTTTTTGCATTAGCAAATGAAACAGCGGTGGCTAAAAGCAGTGCAATTAGGAATTTTTTCATGATAATGTCTCCCAACAAAGTTTGTTTTTCGATACCGTTATAATATCAATTTCTCACAGCTCGTGGTTTCCCACTTTTGCATAGTTAATTCCCATTTTTGCAGATCAAGGAAAAGTAGTCCTGATCAAGCATAATCACCTGCTTTTATTTTTATTGTGTTAAAATCCGTTACCCCCAATTTATAGGCAAAGATTTGAGATATGCAACAGTTTGACTTAGCCGAACGGTATGTCGAAGCCAGTGTATTTTGTGCAGTGGTTGAATGCGGCAGCTTCACCAAGGCATCCACTAAATTGGGAATTGCTCAGTCAACCGTTAGCAATAAAGTTCAAGCATTAGAAGCATACCTTGGTTATGCTCTGATGACACGTAGTACCAGAAATATCAAGATCACGGCATTAGGTCTTAAACTTTATGATTTTGTAGTTCAACAGCAAAAGCTTTTCAATGAATACATTCAGTTACAGCAATCTCAAAAAGAAACAATTCATGGTAAAGTTAGATTAGTTCTTCCTGAAATTGTTTCCTATAAGCTTGTTACGCCACACATTGGAGAGTTTCTACAAAAACACCAAAACCTTGAGCTTGAGATTTATTATCAACATACCGAGTTGAACCTTTTTAAAGAGAAATTTGATCTAGCTGTAGTTAATCATATACCAAAACAACAAACGATTAAGCTTAAATACCTTGGTAAGCAGCAAATCTTTTTATATTGTACAAAAGAATATATCAAGCGCTATGGGCTGTTAACAAATTTGGAGGATTTGGAAAACCATTTATATACAGGTCCGATTAACCATAGTTACAATGCCGAAAAGACAGTTAATTTCATCTCACAAAAGTACGGTAATTTAAGTTTGGAAAATACGGCTCGGTTAAAGGTTAAGTCAATGTTAAGTGCAAAGCAATTGGCGATTAATGGTTATGTAATTGCAGGTGGCACAGACATGCTTTTTGCTCAAGAGCTTGAAAATGAAACCTTCATCAAACTACTCCCCAACATTTCAGCTGGTGAATTTTCTTATTATCTCTTACGCCTGCCACAACATGATAATGCTGCAATCCATTGTGTTGCAGATTTCATCGAAAAATGCTTTGCCAAAATTCGTTAATATAAATACCATCAGATAATCACACACCCGCTCAAGATAAGATTTATCATTTAAATGATAAATCTTATCTAAATTCAGATTAATTTCAATGTGATTTATATGAGAGAATCCCGCCTGAATTAAAAAATCAACCCCTTATTTTTATAGCGAGGAATGAATATGATGTTACGAAAACATCACCCTAAAATCAATAACCTGATTGTACTATTATTCTTATCAATGGGATTAGCTGCATGTCAAGGTAGCTCAACCAACACTAACACTACTACGGCAATACCAGTCGCACCGCAAGGTAGTTGGACACAATATTCAGTTAGTGGTTTAGGTGGAAGTAATCAATTAGGCTTTATTAACTTTATGACAGCAAATAATAATCAACTAGCAATTGCAGGAACCAATACCAGCATGCAACCAGCCTTAGTCGTCTGCAAAAATGGATTAAGCTTATGTGGGAATTTCACCAACTCAGGTTTAGCAAATGTTCAGGCAATTTCAGCACTTGAATTTGATAGCAATAACAACTTATATGGAACTTTTGATGTTCCACAAAATTTAACTATTAACCCGACTCGAGCTAACGTAATGAAACTCCCAGCGGCAACTGGAACTTGGCTAACATTTAATTCGACTAACGGTGTTGGACTCGGTTTGGATGTTTCCAACTTAGGAACGTTGTCATCGTCATCATTTGCCATTCCTTTACCTGGATTTGGCTTAGCACACTATGGTACGGCATTCCTTTACGATACAAATGATAATAACATTGCGCACAGCATTAACTATGAAGCTGGTTCGCTAGCTTATATAACTAATGATGGTCTTGGTACAGTATATGTTGCTGGAATTGGCTATTACGATGATGTAAGAGCATCAGATGGAAGCTATGTTTGGACATGGAATTATAAAGAATCTGATCCTCATTTAGCTTTCAATAAAATTGAATCCGCTGGTATCCAATTCTCAACAATTAATGGTATGGTAAGTAATAATACTGGCTCAATTTATATCACAGGTCAGGATGAGCTTTCTGTAACTCATGTCTGGCAATATAATGATAACAAATTACAAGACCTAGCATTTCCTGGTTATACAATTAGCTCAGTAAGTTTTATGCCTTCGGGTAATTCTGGCTATATTATTGTTGGTGGTGAAGACAAAAACTTTAATGGTCAGGTTTGGAGCTACAATTTACAAATTGAATCTTGGGCTACTTTGGATATGCCAAGTAGTAGTAATGTCGGAGTAGTATCAGTTGACTCTACAAATAATAAGCTTTATGTATCAGGTCAAGATCAACGCGGAATTACGCGAATTTGGACATTTTTTAACTAAAAGGACAGTTAAATGAAAAAATTAACTTACAGTTTATTAAGTATTACTTTCCTAAGTGCAAGTAATTTAGTATATGCCGTGGATTGCGCTAGTCAAAACCCACAAGGTCCACAGGCTATTTTAGAATGTATTGCGAGCAATCATGGTCAAACTGCTGAAGAATATTGGAACAATATTTTATTTAGTTCAGCTTCAGCATTAGATAAATTTTGTCAAACAAGCTTATCTGATAATGCAACTCAGGCACAGAAAGAAATGTATGCAGTCAGTTGCAACTTTCAAAAAGGTAGTTACTTTTCTTATGCTAATTTTATTGCAGCAGATCAAGCAATGCGTCTCAAATTTGGTAATAGTTATACTTTCCTACGTAGTAATGACTACACAATTAACCTTAAAGAATTTTCAAACTTCTTAGCAACGCTGGCACAAGAAACAACAGGAATGATACCAGGAATGAAGAACCAAAATGACGGACTTTATTTCCGCTATGAAAATGGTGCTCTTGGCTCAACATCTTGCTATGATTACGCTAGTAATCCAACAGATAAATCTGGTACAACTGGTAGTAATTGTGCTAGCTTAGGTTTGAGTAGTTACAAAACGGGATATTATCCAAAATCATCATATGTTGTAGCCGTTGATTCAACTACACCAAATAATGTTTATACTGGATATGTTTTTGACGGTGATGGTGAATATATGCTAACCACTTCTCCTGTTTCAATCATTTTTCCAGGTATTCCAGATATTATTGCATCATTACCACAGTATAAAGATGTTGCAACTCAGTTAGCTGCCCCACTAGTTGTTGGTAGCTGGGGGACAACTTTAAATGGATTTCAGTGGCAATATATGAATCAAACAATAGATCCTGGCTATTGGATCGGAATGGGTAATTTACAATTAACCGGTGATAGCATGACTAAATTTTTTGGTTGGTATAATCAAAGCTTTGCAAATACGCCAGTAGTAAGCAGTGCTAATTTACAGAATTTTGTTAAACAATATTTACAAGATGGGGTTTTAGCTTGGGAAGGTGGATTATGGTATTGGATGTATCGTATAAATGGCTATCAAAATCCAACATTACATGATATAATCGCAAATTCGCCTAAAGCAGCTTGCCATGATATCGCAATTTCAACTATGATGGTAAATGGCGGATGCAATAATTACATCAATGAAGATGGGACTGGACGTAAAGCTTACTATCAGTTCTTCTTAGGTAAATTTGGCATGACTATGACAGCAGTTCCTTATGAATATGGGGGTCAAACCTACAATAGTTTACAATGTAATGATCAAATTTATGCGTATTGCGTAAAATAGGTTTGTAGCTAGAAAATATTTGTCAACAGTGATATCATAGTCAGTAAATTTGTAAAAGAGTAAGGTTTATGACAAAAGAAAAACTCTGCCCATGTGGTAGTAAACTGAAGTATGATAACTGTTGCCAAATATTTATTGACCGTATAAAGTTACCCAAAACTCCTGAGCAATTAATGCGTTCACGCTATACTGCTTATTCAATGGCAAATATTGACTACATTCAAGAGACAATGTGTGGAGATGCTTTGCAGGATTTTGATGCATTGGATGCAAGAAACTGGGCGCAAAGTGTAAAATGGCTAAAACTAGAAGTGGTTCGTTCAAATATGTCAACCGAATACACAGGTATAGTTGAATTCATTGCCTATTATCGCTATCACAACAAAAAACACCGACTCCATGAAGTCAGTCAATTTGAATTAATTGACCAGCGTTGGTATTACACTGGTCAACTTAATCTTTAGGGTTATTCGTCCAAAATCTCACAATTTACTAAAAGTATCAGATAATTTTAGAAAAATAATTCCTCACAATATTTAATCGCCTAATTCTGTTCCTTGATTAATGACACTAACTGCCCACTCTCAAAGCTCCATTCCATCATGTCTGCAGTACTAACATCATAAACCCACGCAGAAATGCCCAAATTGGCTTCCGCCAATAATTTGTTTACAACAGGATAAGTTTTGAGATTATTTATCTGATTAAGTAAATTGAGACGAACACCATCACCCACATTATCGGGTAAATTCTCGCCATAACCTATGCGAATACGTTTTAACCAATTAGACAAACCACTATCATCATTGCACGCACCGCCTAAAACGGATTTGATTGCACCACAATCAGTATGTGCACAAATTACAATATTTCTGATTTCAAGACTTCCTAACGCAAACTCAATAGCGGCAACTTCACTATGCTGCGAATTGGATTCATAGACTGGCACCACATTCCCGACATTACGCACAATAAATAACTCACCCAAACCAGAAGATAAAAATGAATTAGGATTCAAGCGACTATCTGAACAAGTTATCAGTAAGGTATGTGGATTCTGTCCTTGTGCTAAAGTCGAAATCAGTTGTTTGCGCTCTTTGGCAAAATCTACCAGATATTTCTGCATCCCGTGGCGCAATACATCCTTGGCAGAATGTTGAACCCCAGAAGCTTCCAAAATTACTTTAATCTCACTCTCAGTATGTGTATAACTCCAAACTGGTTCTCCTTGGGTATTCGCATTGATAATATTTTCTTGCTCCTGACTTAGACTATGAAAAATTATTTTGATACCGCCAGAAGCAATTGTTTGTGCAGTGGTAATTAGATGCCCTGCACCAGATGAATCCAATCCACTCACTTCGTTAAATTCAAATACCACGAAACGTAAACCAGTATGCTCTAGTACATATTCTTCAAGTTTATTTAAACGACCAAAGGACCAGAATGTCATTCCACCAGTTAAACCGACCCGCATAACAACTTGATTTGTCCATAAACGAATATTAGTCCTCGTTTTTAGCATCCGAATTGCGACTAATAAAAACGCGACACTAATACCAGCCTGAACACCTTCAACCAAATCAGTAGCAATAATCGCAATAAATGTAATTAAATAGATCAAAGCTTCACTACGATCAGTGCGCCAATAATGAATAAATTCCTTCCAATTGATCATTGAGATACCAGCACTAAGCAATATCCCTGCTAGGGCAGCTACTGGTATTTTCTCAATCAAACCCGGAAATAAATAAATTGCTGCCAGTACGGCAATGGAATGAAAAACAGCAGAACGACGAGTCTTTGCTCCAGCCGCAATATTGACGGAAGAACGTGCAATGACACCAGTGACAGGTAAGCCACCAAAAATAGCAACGCCAAGATTGGCAGCTCCTTGCCCAATTAACTCCTGATTGGGATTATGCATATCACCCTTGCCCATACTGTCAACAGCACTCGAAGATAGCAAAGTTTCCAAGGAAGCAAGCGCAAACACGGCAAATGCACTCATAAATAAATCATTCCAATTGCTAATTTGGCTAAAATTGGGAAGGTGGGGCGTAGCAAGACTATGAGGTATGCTACCAACTAAAGTGATATTCTTTAATCCTGCAAAATACACAATCAATGAAGGTATGGCAACTGCAATTAATGGCGTTGGTGCTTTAGGAAAAAAGCGTGGCAAAATTTTTAGTGTCGCTAGTGTCATCAGTGCTAGACCAAAAGCAATTGGATTCATGGTCTCAATATAAGTACCAATATGCTGAATCACTGAAAAAACATGATTTTGATCTGGCGCAGGCAATTGCAACGCTTTAGGCAACTGACCAACAATAATAATAAATCCGATACCAGCGGTAAATGCAGCAACTACAGGTAAAGGGACTAATTTGGCATAGCGCCCAAGCTTAAAAACACCAAAAAGTATCTGAAGTATGCCGCAAACAATCCCGATAATTAGTAAGCCAGTCATACCATATTGTTCAACGTTGCTAGCGATAATCACTGCCATTGCTGCTGCTGGTCCGGTAACTGCCATCGAAGTACCACCAAGTATAGCAGCCAAAATCCCACCGATCACAGCAGAAATCAGCCCCACTCCAGGCTCTACTCCTGAAGCCATGGCAATCGCTAAAGATAGCGGAATTGCAATACAGGCAACTGTTAATCCAGCAAAAATATCTTCCTGCAGATATTTTTTGCGAAACATCGGTGCTAGTTCACCTTTTAAGTAGCTAAAACCAAAATATAGTTTAGGAATCATAATATTGCTCTCTGTTGCAACTAAATTAAAAGGTTATTATACTTTACGTTCCGCAATTGAAGTAACGTTATTCGCGATTGTTTTTGTTAGCGAGTCTAATGGCAAATCATTATCATCAGTACCAAATGGATTTTCTAGTTCCTCAGACAAAATTTCAAGTCCCAATAAAACATAAACCATCATTAAAATCATCGGAATAATAAAGTAGCCAAATTTATCTACCCAACCAAATGGAAAAATCAATGAATAAAATAACAGAGCCTGCTTCACAAAAAAAGCAAAAGCAGCAGGTACAGGAGTATTAGCAATTCGCTCGCAACCACCAGTCATATCGATCAAATTTACAAGATGTGTATCCATCGCCATATATTGTTCAAAGCGAATTTTATCCTGATTACGCAATTCGTTAATTATCCCATACATACGATTAGCTAGATAGATTACAGGATGCTCTACTTCATAGATTATTCCAATAGAATTAAGTTCTTGAGTTATCCCCTTACGATCTTTACGTAAATGAAATTTTATTACTGCAGGTAAAATTCGCAGGCAATCGAAAAAATGAGGATGGTTTTGTAAACCAGCAAAGTTATCAAACTTCATACCCAGATTCCGGCAATTATTGACAATATTACCCCACAGCACACGTCCTTCCCACCACCGGGCATAAGTAGTATTTACCCGAAAGCTAATGATAATCCCCAGAATAAAACTAAAAATCAGATGAAATTGTCCGAGATTCATCATCTCCAATTTTTCAAAGCGATTAGAATAAGCATCAATATAGACAATAACAATCGCGTATATTGCTAATGCCGTCATAATTGGAATCAGTTTACGAAATACCTTCTCGCGATAAAAAAATAATAAATGTAATAGCCAAGTTCTTAGATTATGTGTTTGCCCTAAACGCACTTTTTATTTCTCCTTTCAATTTATTTTGCACCCTCTGCCTTAGCCAAAGCTTCTGATGGGTCAATGCTTAAATCAGCCTGCAAAAATTCGGCAGACTCAGGTAATGCTATCTTAAAATCACTCTCTTCGGCTAACATTAACTCTAGATTAGTCGCAGATAAACCAAGTACATGACCTCCAAATTTTCTATCATCGCTTAATAAATGCAGATGATAGCCCGGCACATTTAAGGTTCTTGCATACTCAGGAGTCCAGAACCCCACTAAAGTTCCGCTGCAATCACTTAAATCAAAAACGGCTTGATGATTAGTCGCACTGACCAAATCGGTACCCTGCTCAGTCCTACACGCAACTCGATACTGAATATGTTTAAAAATGCCTTTAATGCAAATCGAGGTAAAAATGTTTTGGGACTTTCTTAACCGATCAATTTGCTGACATAAGTCACCCCATCCAGACACCGAACTAAGTATATGAGAAGCTTGTGGTATAAAATTGGTTGTTGCCCAAAATGGTGCTAACTCATCTTCGCCTGCCAGAGCTAACGAACCATCGCTTTTTGCGTGCCAAACCTCTCCATCTAGCATTATTCCTTCACCATCAAGACTATCAAAAGTGCCTAGACCAAAATTACCATGTTTCTTAATCTCTGCAACTGTCATGCAGCCATTATAAATCCCCTGTACTAAAGCGGTTGAAGTTGAAACCTGAAACAACGTATGGTGTCTGATATCAAGCTCATTAGCGAGTGCTGATTGAATGACATAATCTGGTGTTTCGCCAGTACGTTCACAGCGATCAAGAATAGCCTGCCATAGTGCAGATGATACCCTCGATTTTATTATATGTCCATAATGAGAGTGTTTTTTCATTAGTAACTACCCTAATTAACAAAGCTTTGAATTACATCTTGCATCAGGCGGATATTATGTGAATAATCAATTGGAATATGAATTAATACAGGAACTTCAGAGCTAACTGCTTCTTGTAATACTCCTGCAAGCTCATCCGCTGACTTAATAGCATAACCTTTACAGCCAAATGATTCAGCATAAGCTTTAACATCATAATACCCTAATTCAACTCCAGCAGTGTCACCGGCATAGTGTGCAGCTTCTTGGAATGAAACCATATCATAGGAAGCGCTATCCCAAATCAGATGGATAAATTTGACACCTAGGCGTTTTGCTGTTTCCAACTCCATTGAACTAAATAAAAATCCACCATCGCCAGACACTGAGATAATCCGCTTATCAGGATAGAGCAAGCTTGCTGCTATTGCCCATGGTAGCGCTACACCAAGTGTTTGCTGCCCATTACTAACCAATACTTGCCTTGCATATTCAGCGCCATAATAACGATTCATCCAAATATAATTAGAACCGACATCCAGCGCAATGTGTGTATCAGGGGTAATTATCTTTTGTAGCTCATGAATAATCCGCAAAGGATGAACTGGAGTTCCGTTTAGCTGTACGCCTTCCGCTACTGTTAACTTATTTTGAGTTAAGGCATCAGTAACTAAGTTAATAAAATTAGTTTCAATTTGTGGTGCTAATTTACTTACTAACAAATCAAGAGATCCACCAATCTCGCCAACAATTTCTACATCTGGCATAAAATCATTATCCTGATCGGCACTAATAACGTCAATTGCAATTAATTTACGATGATTATCATGATTCCAGATATTAGGATCATATTCAATTGGATCATAGCCAATAGTGATAACACAATCAGATTGATCTAATAAATGGTCCGCTGGTTGATTGCGAAATAGCCCTACTCGCCCAACAAATGTTTCTTGATCTTTGGGTTGTGCCCATTTACCTGGGCCTTGAAAAGTTGCTGTATATGGAATCTTAGTCTTAGCCAAAAAATTTTGCACTGAATTAGCCACATCTGGTTTTGAAGCCTGCATACCAAAAACCACCATTGGACGTTTGCTGGCATTAATCAATTTTGCTGCAGCATCAATTGCAACTAGCGAACCACTACCTTGCGGAACAACTTTACCCCATTCCCGATCAACATCGCCAACAAATGGAGCTAGACCAATATCTTTTGGCAGAGAAATAAATGAAGCACCTGAGCGCCCGCTTTCGGCGGCACGAATTGCATTACCCATAATTTCAGTTAGTTGATCAACAGTTACTACTTCTGCACTATATTTGGTAACAGGCTTCATCAAAGTTACAGCATCAAGAGATTGATGAGTTTTTTTAAGTCTTTCGTTAAGAGGAACTTCGCCACCAATAGCTAAAACTGGATCACCTTCACTGGTTGCCGTGGCTAATCCGGTAATTAAGTTGGTAACACCAGGACCTGAAGTAGCAATGCACACACCAACGCGACCAGTCATACGTCCAAAAGCGGCTGCCATAAAAGCAGCATTTTGCTCGTGACGCACTAAAACCAATTTAATAGTTGAATGTTTTAAAGCAATAAACAAGCTATCAATCTTAGCACCAGGAACACCAAAAACATGTGTGACACCGAGATTCTCAAGTATTTTAACTATAGCTTGAGAGCAACTCATTTGCTGATTAACCACGCTCATTTTCATTACCTATTAAAAATAATTTTGCTTAATTGCCTTAAATACCTGAAAGAATAATAATTAGCTTTTTAATTATCAATATCTCCAATTTCCTTACCTGCCAAAGCCTGATTAATTGCCTTGTCCATTCGTTTAGCGGCAAAATTATCACTTGCCAAATTCAAATCTTCTACAAATTGACGGATTTTTTGCCCAGCTGATGCTAACTCCACTGGCTTCTGCTCAATCGCAATTTTTAATTTCATACAGGCATGATTAATTTGCTTGAGCTCAGTTTCATCAAGTAAATCAGCATCTGCAATCAAAGCTTTCTCAACCGAATCCAGGATTGCCCGCGCGTCAACTATCGCCTCTTGATATTGGCGTTGCTGAATATCTTCACTAGCATGACTAATTGAAGCTTGTAACATTTCACCAATCTGCTCATCATTTAAACCGTAGCTAGGCTTAACCTCAATATGAGCCGTTACTCCGCTAGTCATCTCTTTAGCTTGAACAGAAAGCAACCCATCGGCATCAATCTGGTAACTAATTCGTATTCGCGCTTGCCCGGCAACCATCGGCGGAATTCCGCGTAAAGTAAATTTAGCTAGTGAGCGACAGTCCTTAACCAGCTCACGTTCGCCCTGTACCACATGCACACTCATTGCAGTCTGTCCATCTTTGTAAGTGGTAAAATCTTGTGCCCGCACCACTGGTATCGTTGAGTTACGTGGAATAATTTTTTCAACCAAGCCACCCATAGTCTCGACACCAAGCGATAAAGGCGTCACATCCAGCAATAGCCAATCATCTTTTTTATTGCCCACTAAAATATCAGCCTGAATTCCAGCGCCAATTGCAACCACTTCATCCGGATTAATCGAGGTTAACGGCGCACGACCAAAAAATTCGGTTACTGCCTGACGAATCGCCAGCATACGTGTCGACCCGCCCACCATAATAACTTCATCAATCTGTTCTTTATCAAGCTTGGCATCACGCAATGCTTTTTTGAGTGGCAAAAGCGTTTTTTGTACTAAATATTTGACTATTGTCTCATATTCAGCTCTAGTTATAGTTAAATTCACAATTCGCTTACTGGATAATACCGCGCTAAAGGCAACCTTTTCTTTTTCTGCCAGCTGTTCTTTAACTAATTTGGCACGTGTTAATAACTGAGCAGTATCCTCATCGGTTAATTGAGAAAGATTAGACTTCTCTAAAATATAGCAATATAAGCGATGATCAAAATCATCTCCACCTAGTTGCGTATCACCACTTACCGACAATACCTCAAAAACACCTTGATTTAAGCGTAGTATCGAAACATCCAGTGTTCCACCACCCAAATCATAAACTAAAAAAGTACCATCTTGTTTGTTATCTAATCCATAAGCAATTGCCGCTGCAGTTGGCTCATTAAGTAAGCGCAAGACATTAAGTCCCGCCAGTTCACCTGCATATTTAGTAGCTTGACGCTGGGCATCATCAAAGTAAGCTGGCACCGTGATAACTACTCCAGCAGGCTCTTCACCAAGTGACTCTACAGCCAAATTACGTAAATAGCTTAAAATATCTGCAGATACTGCAACTGGATTTTTTACTCCCTGACGGGTATTAATTTGAATATTACTCTCAGATTTCGCCGCAAATTTATAGGGATAGACCACGTCAGGATCGAGATCAGCAAATCCACGTCCCATAAAGCGCTTTATTGATACCAATGTATTTGCTGGATCGCTAACTCGTAACTTCAAAGCCTCATGTCCAACGCTTAATTTATCACTACCATAATTAACAATTGAAGGAATTAATTTAGCACCACTAGTATCACAAAGAACCGTTGCTTCACCACTTTTTACCGTTGCAACCAAGGAATTAGTTGTTCCCAGATCAATCCCAATTGCCACATTATGCTGATGTGGCACACCGGACATATCCGGTTCTGCAATTTGTAATAATGCCATTCCCTATTCCTATTTTGAATAATACACATTTTCTATATAAGGTTAAATTTGAATTTAACAACTTCTTAAAACCAAACAAATTTGAAAAATGTAAACTAATATTACTTTCTTGTCCAAGTTACATTGAACTGAGAATATTTGCTACCATTTGTTCAAGTTTATTATAAAACGCTAACTGTTTGATCAATTCCTTAATTTTCTGATACTGCTCAGCACTAAATAATTCGCCAATCTGCTGATCCAAAGCACTAGACTCTTTTGCTAAATTTTGCTCAATTCTTTCCAAAACATCAAAATCGCTATTGCTCTCTGCCTCCGCAATCTGCTCCCGTAATTCAATTTGCGCCATCAGAAACTCACTGCTAAACTTGGTATCATGTACTAAGTCAATATTAATGCCATGCAACTGCAATAAATAAATAGCTCGAGATAATGGTTCAGATAAGGTTGTATAGGCTTGATTAATCTGACTAGAAATTACCAGTGCTTGATTAATCATCTCAGCATCTTCAGCAGCAAAGTTATCCGGATGATATTGCTTTTGTAGCCTACGTAAGGTATTTTGCAACTCATGCTTATCTACCTGATAATCCTGTTTTAAAGCAAAAAGCTCAAAATAATTCTGTCTTAACAATTCGTTATTCATTTATTAAATTTCTTTATATTCAGTAAAAAGCCCCAGCACAAACGGCAAGGGCTTTTTATATTATTTAAGATCGCTTTGTTCTGATTCAAAATTTAAACAGTAAAGCTTTCACCACAACCGCACTCATCCTTAACATTGGGATTGGTAAATTTAAATCCTTCTTGCAAGCCTTCTTTAGTATAGTCAAGCACTGTTCCATCAAGAAACTGCAAGCTTTTAGCATCAACAAAAATACTAATTCCATTAGATTCAAATTTATGGTCATCGCATGCTGGCGTATCAACAAATTCGATTTTGTACGCTAAACCTGAGCATCCGGTGGTTTTTACTCCCAAACGCAAACCAACACCTTTGCCGCGTTTAGCTAAAAAAGCCTGAACGCGCGCAGCAGCAGTTTCAGTTGCACTTATACCCATTTAAAGCCACCTCTTTATTTTGAATTTTTAGACCGATAGTCGGCAACAGCCGCTTTAATTGCATCTTCAGCCAAAACAGAGCAGTGAATCTTTACTGGAGGTAATTCAAGTTCTTCGGCAATATCACTATTCTTAATAGCCTGAGCTTGATCTAAATTTTTACCTTTAAGCCACTCTGTAACCAGTGACGATGAAGCAATCGCTGAGCCACAGCCATAAGTTTTAAATTTTGCATCTTGGATAATTCCATCAGCACCAACTTTAATCTGGAGCTTCATTACATCGCCGCATGCCGGAGCGCCAACCATGCCAGTACCGACTTGCGCATCATCTTTATCCAATGCACCAACATTACGTGGATTTTCGTAGTGATCCACAACCTTATTTGAATAAGCCATGATAAATTCCTTTTTAATGTAAGATTACGTCTCGTTGAGTGTCGTGCGAGCTCCATTCAAAGTTTGCAACATCAATCCCATCTTTGTACATTTCCCACAATGGAGAAAGTTCACGCAACTTAGTAACTTTTTCTTGTAATAACTTAATCGTGTAGTCAATTTCTTCCTCAGTATTAAAACGGCTGATACTGAAGCGAATTGAGCTATGAGCTAATTCATCATTACGCCCTAAAGCGCGCAATACATATGACGGCTCTAACGAAGCAGATGTACACGCAGAACCGCTGGAAACCGCAATATCTTTTACTGCCATCATCAATGATTCGCCTTCAACATAGTTAAAGCTTACGTTCAGATTATGTGCAACTCGCTGCTCAAGATCACCGTTAACATAAACTTCTTCCATTTGCTGCAAACCTGCTAGCAATTTATCACGCAAGTATTTTATACGTGGCAGTTCACTGTCCATCTCTTGAGCCGCCAATTCAAAAGCAGCACCCATACCAACAATTTGATGAGTAGGTAAAGTACCTGAACGGAAACCACGTTCATGACCACCACCGTGTATCAATGGCTGCAATCTTACCCTTGGTTTACGACGAACATACAATGCACCAATACCTTTAGGTCCATAAACTTTGTGTGCAGAAAAGCTCATCAAATCAACATTTAATTCGGCAAGACTAAATTTAACTTTACCCACAGCCTGAGCCGCATCGACATGAAACACAATTCCTTTTTCACGACAAAGATTACCTATCGCCGCCACATCTTGGATCACTCCGATTTCATTATTGACATACATAACCGAAATCAATACTGTATCAGGACGAATCGCCGCAGCTAACTTAGTTAAATCCAGAAGCCCATTAGCCTCAGGAGTTAAATAAGTCACTTCAAAGCCAACCCGCTCTAATTCACGCATTGTGTCCAAAGTTGCCTTATGTTCGGTTTTTACCGTTATTAAATGTTTTCCTTTATCTTGATAGAATAAAGCTGCACCCTTGACTGCCAAATTAATTGATTCAGTAGCACCAGATGTCCAGATAATTTCTTTACTATCACAACCAACTGTAGCAGCAACTTGTTCCCTAGCATGCTCAACCGCAGTTTCTGCACTCCAGCCAAAACTATGTGAACGAGATGCTGGATTACCAAACTCACTGGTTAGAAAAGGCATCATTTTTTCTAATACTCGTGGATCCAATTTAGTAGTTGCAGCACTATCTAAGTAAATTGGTAATTGTAATGTCATTTATATGTATTCCTTTAACTACGGCAGAACATAATTTTGTTAGGTTCTTTTGTTTCTGCCTTGCTCAACAAATCTTTGAGCGTAATTTTATCCAGATAACCGTACATCTCATTGGTTAAACCTGCCCACAGATCATGGGTTAAACACTTGGTGTTATCTTTACAGTTGCCCTTACCACGACAGGTTCTGGCATCCATGTCTTCATCAACCGCCTTGATAATCTCTGAAATCGGAATTTGATCCAATTCGCGCATTAAGACATACCCACCACCCGGACCTTTATAACTCTTTACCACTTGGTTTTTACGCAACCGAACAAACAATTGCTCCAAGTAAGATAAAGAAATATTTTGCCGTTCACTGATGTTGTACAATGTTATTGGTTTTTTATTATCTTCGCTATAAATAGCGATATCCAACAGTGCAGTAACTGCAAATTTTCCCTTAGTTGTTAATTTCATTCTCTAGTATATCCACAAAATAATTAATGAAGATATTGTACATTAACCCACTAAAAGTGTCAAGTAAATAACACTATTTTTAATAGGACTTATTTGGTACACCCTACATTATATAATACCTTAGTAATTTAGTCAACTATGCTTATAACTAAAAATCTATTGTTTTACTCTGGTTTTTAGCTCATCTCACAGACTACAATATGTGCAGCGCAGCATAAGAAGCATACTGTTGCATAAATGCAAATCATTCAAGGATTGGAGACATAAAAAGCAATTAGAATTTTCGCAACAATACAACAACTTAACTCACTTTTATCTTGACAACAGTAGTATTTTAGGCTTAAAATACTAGCCTTATTTGCTATTAGCAATCAAAGCTAAGTGTTCAAAAAGCGGATTTTACACCCGACTCAAATTAATACAATTTTTAAATTTGGAATATTCTACTATGGCAAACTACATCTGGCAAAACGGTAAACTAGTTCCGTTTGAACAAGCAACTACTCACGTAATGTCTCACGCGCTGCACTACGGCACTGGTGTATTTGAAGGAATACGTGCCTATGAGTTAGCCAACGGGGAAACTGCTGTTTTGGCACTACCTGAGCACATTGACAGAATGTTCATTTCTTCTGACCCTTTAGCAATGACAATACCATACAGCAAAGAAGAAGTCTGCAAAGCAGTAGTTGAAACCGTGAAAGCCAACCAGCTAAAATCATGCTACATTCGCCCACTAGCTTATTATGGATTACCGCCAACCAAAGTGCGTGTACGCCCTGATCCTAAAACGCCAGTAGAAGTAATTGTGTACTCATACGACATGGGTGATTATCTACCAGATGTTGCATTAGATGTAAAAATCAGTGATTTTATCCGACTACACCCACAATCGACTGCAGTTGGAGCTAAGATTTGTGGACATTATGTAAACAGTTTACAAGCTTTATTACAAATTAGCGGAACTAAATATAACGAATTAATTATGCTTGATTATGAAGGCTATGTATCTGAAGGAAGTTCTGACAATGTCTTTGTAGTTAAAGATGGTGTAATTTACACCCCAGAATTAGGAACAATTTTAACCGGGATTACTCGTAAAATCGTAATTGGTTTAGCTCAAGACCTTGGCTATAAAGTAGTTGAAACCAAAATCAAACCTGAAGAATTATACTCTGCAGATGAAGTATTTTTTACTGGTACAGCAGTTGAAGTACGCGCAGCAGGAACAATTAATGACCAAACAATCGGCGATGGCAAAGAAGGTAAAATTACACACCATCTAAAAACCGAATACTTGAAAATTTGTCGTGGTCAAAATCCTAAATACAATCATTATTTGACAGTGGTAAAATAATATGACACAAAATATCATCAATAAAATCTGGCAAAGCCATGTCGTGCAAAGCAAGCCTGACTTTCCGGATACCTTGTATATTGACCGAATTCTATTGCATGAAGTAACTTCCGCACAAGCTTTTGCCGAGCTGAAACAACGGGGAATTCCAATTCGCAATAAACAAAATTTATTGGCAACCGTTGATCACTCGATCCCTACTGACAAAAACCGTGCAGTAATCGTAGATGAGATTGCGCGTACTCAAGTTGATACGCTACGTGCCAATTGTAAAGAAACTGGCGTAACAATTTATGACATAGAAAGTTCTCATCAAGGAATTGTTCATGTAGTAGGTCCTGAACTAGGTTTTACCTTACCTGGCACAACCATTATTTGTGGTGACTCACATACTTCAACTCATGGTGCATTTGGTGCATTGGCTTTTGGTGTTGGAACATCAGAAATCACCCATGCAATGGCAAGCAGTTGCATTTTACAAGATAAGCCAAAAACGTTTAAAGTTGAATTTAAAGGTATGCCGAATCAATATTTCACAGCCAAAGATGCAATTTTAAAACTAATTTCAGTAATTGGAATCGGTGGTGGTAAAGGTTGTGTAATTGAATATGTAGGCGAATATATCCGTTCACTAAGCATGGAAGGTCGCATGACCATTTGTAATATGTCAATTGAATGTGGAGCACGTGCAGGTTTAGTTGCACCAGATGCAACCACTTTTGCCTATCTACAAGGTCGTCAATATGCACCACAAGGTGCCGCATGGGAACGAGCTAAAGCTGAGTGGAGTGCATTAGTCAGTGATACAGGTGCAAGCTATGATCACGAAATCGTGATTGATATTGAGGGTGCAGGTCCGATGCTTACATGGGGAATCAATCCTGAGCACGCAATAGCTCTTAGCGGACAAACTCCAGCACTAGATGCGGGTGGCGATCGCGCGACTTTAGAAAAAGCCTATGCTTATACTGGTTTGACACCCGGACAATCACTTAAAGGAACACCTATTGATTTTGCTTTCGTCGGTAGCTGTACCAATGGACGCATAGAAGATTTACGCGCAGTAGCCAAAATTTTGGATGGGCGCAAGGTTTCTTCACGGGTAACTATGTATATTGTACCTGGTTCTGAGCAGGTTATGGCTCAAGCTCAAGCTGAAGGCTTAGACAAGATTTTTATCGCAGCGGGTGCTGATTTCAGAATGCCGGGTTGCTCAATGTGTTTAGCAATGAATCCAGATAAAGTTCCGGAAGGTAAACGTTGCGTGAGTACTTCCAACCGTAATTTTATCGGACGACAAGGTCCTAATAGTATTACGCATTTGGCATCGCCACAAACTACAGCCGCAAGTGCAGTACTTGGCTTTATTGCTTCAGAGGAGAGTCTATAATGCAAAAATTTACTACTCTAACTAGCCCAGTAATTCCACTTAATTTGGATAATGTTGATACCGATATGATTATTCCAGCGCAACATTTAAAAAGCGTGAGTAAATTAGGCTTTGGGGAACATGTTTTCTCAGCATTACGTAAAATGTATCCGGATTTCATCCTTAATCAACCAGCATACAATACTGGCAAAATTTTGCTCTCAAAAGCCAATTTTGGTTGTGGCTCATCACGGGAACATGCAGTTTGGGCGATTCAACAATATGGAATCCAAGCAGTAGTATGCAGTTCGTTTTCAGATATTTTCTTCAATAATGCAGCTAAAAACTGTCTATTGTTAATCAGTTTGCCTGAAGAAACTATTGCTAAATGGATCGATGCGTCTTTAGCTGACAGCTCTCTGGCGATGACAATTGATTTGGAAGCGCAAAAAATCAGCTTTATGGGTGAAACACATAGTTTCAAATATGATACCTTCCGCAAACACTGTTTGATTAACGGACTGGATGATTTAGATTACTTACTTTCTCAAGAAAAAGATATTACAGCTTATGAACAAAAACATTGCAATATTAGCCGGTGACGGCATTGGCCCTGAGGTAATGGCTCAGGCACAACGGGTTTTGGATGCTGTTGCCAGCAAATTTGGACACACATTTAGCTATACTGAAGCTTTGGTTGGCGGAGCGGCTTATGATGTTTATCAAGATCACTTGCCACAAGCAACTATTGATATCTGTAATAAATCAGATGCAGTATTATTTGGCTCAGTTGGTGGTCCAGTACATTTACAAGCCGAAACTAAATGGGCAAACTGTGAAGCCAAATCAATTTTAGCCCTACGTAAAGCGTTTAATTTCAATATTAACCTGCGTAAAATGGCTATCTATCCGGAAATCGCAGCTTTATCACCGCTTAAATCCGAACTATTGAAAGATGGTTTAGATGTAGTGATTTTCCGCGAATTAATCGGTGACATTTACTTTGGCGAACATACTCAAGGTGAAAAGAACGGTCAGCGTTATGCTTTTGATAGCGCCGAATATACCGAAGAGCAAATTCGTTCAATTGCTGAGTATGCATTTAATGTTGCGCGCACACGGAATAAAAACTTAGTGTCGGTAGATAAAGCTAATGTTCTAGCAACATCCAAACTATGGCGACAAGTGGTTAGCGAAGTTGCTAAAAATCACCCAGATATCGTTTATAGCGATATGTTAGTTGATAATTGTGCGATGCAGATTGTTAAAAATCCCGCGCAATTTGATGTAATTCTGACAGCTAACCTATTCGGTGATATTTTATCTGATGAATTGTCGGTATTATCTGGTTCAGTTGGCATGATGCCATCGGCAAGTTTTAGTTCAACTGGTTTGGCACTTTATGAGCCAGCTGGCGGTTCAGCACCAGATATCGCAGGCAAAAATATTGCCAACCCGATTGCACAGATCTTATCTGCAGCAATGATGCTTGGCTATTCATTTGGCATGCACGCTGAAGCGCAAGCAGTAAACGATGCGGTTAAAGCTGCTATTGTTGCGGGTTATCGCACTGGTGATATTGCGATAAAAGGTAGCAGCGATAAAGTAGTTGGAACCAAAGAATTCACCGATCAAGTAATCGCAGCTCTTTGAAAATAAAGGATAATAAGATGTCAAGTCAGCAAATATATATGTTGGATATTACCCTCCGCGATGGGCAACAATCTCCAGGCGCAGGAATGTCATTTGAAGATAATTTAAGTTACGCTCAAATTGCCCATAATTTGCGAATTGACGTCTTAGAAGCTGGATTTCCATCAGCAAGCAACACTGATTTTGCGATTGTCAATCAAATATCCAAAAACATGGCTGCAATAAATTCGCCAATGATTATTTCATCTTTGTGCCAGCTACGTGAAGATCAGGTTTATCGCACTATGGAAGCTTTAGCTCCATCATTAGCAATTAAACGTGCACGAATTCACATCTATGTTCCGGTTGACCCTGATCTAATGAGCGCATCATTAGGCAAACTTGCTGAAGATAAACCAGCGATTATTGCAACCACTCATCGCTTAATCAAGATAATGGCAGATGCTGGTTTTGAAGTTGAATTCAGTCCAGAAGGTTATTCACGCCAACGTGAAAATTTTGATTTTGTAACAGATTTAATTCGTCATGCTATCGATGCTGGCGCAACTGTAATTAATTGTCCAGACACTATTGGTGGCGCATCTCAATACCAAGGCGAAGATTACTTTGTTAACAAAATGGCAAAACATAAAGCCATTATGCAGCAAGAATTCCCTGACAAAGAAATAATCTGGTCAATGCACTGTCACAATGACTTTGGCACAGCACTTGATAATAGTTTGAATGGTGTTTTTAGTGGTGTTGCACGGCAAATTGAGGGTTGTATCAATGGTGTTGGCGAACGTGCCGGTAATGTTGCACTTGAACAATGCATTATGACTATTCGTCAATTCGGACAAGGTGAACACCTTAAACAGAAATATCATACTAATATTGACATTAGTTATCTTAAACAAGCTTCTGATTTTATCGCAGAACGGATGTTGCCACGTCAGCCACATTCACCAATTGTGGGTAAAAATTCAGCATCACATACCTCCGGCGGGCATATAAATGCAATTTTAAAAAATCCTTTAGCTTACCAACCATTTGATCCTAAAGACATTGGTAGTGAAATCAGCTTTGTTTTTGGACCACTTAGTGGTAGTAATCATGCTCAGCAAGTAATTACTAAATTGGGTTACACTTGTGCCGAAAATGAAAAAGTAGCAATCACGCAATCAATTAAAGATTTTTATGCAGATCGTCGTAAAGGTGTTACTGACGAAGAATTATTAGTTGCTTATAAACAATATCGTGCACCAATTAAACTAGAACGCTTAAGTTATGCCAAAGACGATAGTGGTAAAACAATAGTTACCTTTCATGGCCTATTTTTTAGTACACATGATTTTAGCATTGAATATCAAGGACGGGGATCAGCACTGAGTGCATTAAATAAAGCAGTAAATAATTATTTGGCAACAACCACCGTTGTCGATTATAATTCACACTCAACAGGCAATACTGTTGATGCATTATGCGTTTCTAAAATTATCATTGATTTAAACGGCAAACGTTTCAATGGACAAGCAGAAGACGATGATATTGAAATCTCAGCACTAAAAGCATTTATTGATGCTGTAAATAATGCGTATATTGAAGAACACTATAAACTAAGTAAAGGGGACTAATCGATGAAGATGACTGGGGCGCAAGCTATTATTGAGTCATTGATTCAAGAAGGTATTGAAGTAGTATTTGGTTACCCAGGTGGCACTATTTTACCTACTTACGATGCATTATTTGAAAAAAAAGATAAAATTCACCATGTTTTGGTACGTCATGAACAAGGTGGCGTAATTGCTGCTGAAGGCTACGCAAAATCTAGTGGCAAAGTTGGAGTTTGTTTTGCAACCTCAGGTCCTGGTGCCACTAATCTGGTAACAGGAATTGCAGATGCAATGCTTGATTCCGTTCCTCTGGTATGTATTACCGGACAGGTCGCAAGTAGTCTAATTGGTACCGATGCATTCCAAGAGGCTGATATTGTCGGTATAACTATTCCGATTACCAAATGGAATTATCAGATAACTCGGGCTGAAGATATTCCTGCTGTGCTGGCAAAAGCATTTCATTATGCGACTGAGGGACGTCCAGGGCCAGTTTTAGTAGATATAACTAAAGATGCACAGATGGGCATGCTGGATTATAGTTACAAAAAACATAAGCCACGGATTAATCACAATCATGATTGCCCTGATATTCAATTTATCCAGATTGCTGATATAATTAATGAGGCTAAACGTCCTCTTATCCTGGCAGGAAATGGAATTGGAATGTCAAATGCCGAAGAAGAACTTCTTAAACTGGCAGAAAAAGCAACAATTCCGGTGGCATGTACTTTACATGGTTTGCATAATTTTCCAAGTGACCATGAGTTATTCGTAGGTTTATTGGGAATGCATGGTAATTATGCGCCTAATATTATGACTAATCAAGCTGATGTTATTATTGCAATCGGGATGCGCTTTGATGATCGTGTTACCGGAAATCTCGCAAAATATGCGAAACAGGCTAAGATTATTCATATAGAAATTGATCATGCTGAAATTAATAAAAATGTGAAGTCATATATCCCGCTAAATACGGATGCTAAATATGCGCTTACTCATTTATTGCGCTATGTTCAACCAAACCGCCATGAGCAATGGCGTGACAAATTTAAAGCATTGCACAATGAAGAATACCAAAAAGTAATTTTGCCTGAACTTACCATGCAAAAAGATATAATACGCATGTCGCAAGTTATTAACATGGTCTCAGAAAAAACAGAAGGTAAAGCAATCGTCGTATCTGATGTTGGGCAAAACCAAATGGCGGCAATGCGCTACTATAAATTCAAACAATCAAAATCACATATCACATCTGGCGGATTGGGAACGATGGGCTTTGCTCTTCCTGCTGCAATTGGAGCCAAGATGGCAAACCCAGAACGTGAAGTAGTTTGTGTCGCTGGTGATGGTGGGATTCAGATGAATGTTCAAGAGTTAGCAGTAATTAAGCAAGAGAAATTGCCTGTAAAAATTCTTCTGCTAAATAATAACTATCTGGGAATGGTACGTCAATGGCAAGAAATGTTCTACGAAGAGCGTTACTCATTTGTTGATTTGGTTAATCCGGATTTTGTAGCATTAGCTGCAGCTTATGGAATCAAATCACGTAAGGTTAGCAAACCTGAAGAGTTGGAAAATGCAGTCAATGAAATGCTGGATTCAAAAGAAGCTTATTTCCTTGAAGTCGTAGTTGAAAAACGCGAAAAAGTATTCCCAATGATGCCGGTAGGTGCTGCCGTTGATGAAATCAGATTATCTTAGGAAAGAAGAGTAACAATGGATAAGAAACATGCCCATGATATGCATATTATATCAATTGTAACCCGTAATTCTTTGCGTGTATTACAAAGAATCTCTGGATTATTTTCCCGCTATAGTGTTAATATTGATCAAATGAGTATCTTTAGCGGTCAGGATGAGTTATCTCATTTTTCAATAATTGTGTACAGTGATGATCACTCAATCCAAAAATTGACAAATCAACTGCATAAAATTATCGAAGTATGCGATGTTCGTGTTTTAAACAATCAAAAATTTTAATCTTTTAAGGAAGTAGTTATGGCTCTTATGAATTTTGGTGGCGTACAAGAAAACGTGGTAACCCGTGAAGAATTTCCTCTAGCTAAAGCGCGCGATGTTTTAAGCTCTGAAACTATTGCAGTTATCGGTTACGGTGTACAAGGTCCTGGTCAAGCGTTAAATCTAAAAGACAATGGTTTCAATGTAATTGTTGGTCAACGTTCACCGTCTAAATCATACGATAAAGCAGTAGCTGATGGTTTCGTACCAGGTGTTAGCTTATTCTCACCAGAAGAAGCTATGCAAAAAGCTACGATCATTATGTATTTATTAAGCGATGCAGCTCAAATTGCAATGTGGCCGACAGTACAAAAACATTTAACGACAGGTAAAGCGTTATATTTCTCTCATGGTTTTGGTATTACCTACAAAGATCGTACTGGTATCGTTCCACCAAAAGATGTAGATGTATTCTTAGCAGCACCTAAAGGTTCTGGTACGTCATTACGTCGTTTATTCCTAGAAGGTAAAGGCTTAAATTCATCATTTGCAGTTTTCCAAGATGCAACTGGTCGCGCAACTGAACGTTGTCTAGCTCTTGGTATCGGGATTGGTTCTGGTTACTTATTTGAAACTACATTCCAAAAAGAAGTTTACTCAGATTTAACTGGTGAACGTGGTATTCTGATGGGTGCTTTGGCTGGTGTGATGGAAGCTCAATACAATGTATTGCGTAAAAATGGTCACTCTCCTTCAGAAGCTTTCAATGAAACAGTTGAGGAATTAACTGAGTCATTAATTAAGTTAGTTGGTGAAAATGGTATGGATTGGATGTATGCAAATACTTCAACTACAGCGCAACGTGGTGCTTTGGATTGGAGAAAACCTTTCCGTGACGCTACAGCACCTGTATTTGAAGAATTATATGCTAAAGTAGCTGCTGGTGAAGAAGCTCAGCGCTCAATTGACACTAACTCACAAACTGATTACCGTGTAAAACTTGAAGCTGAATTAGCTGAAATTCGTGATAGCGAAATGTGGCAAGCTGGTAAAGCAGTGCGTAGCTTACGCCCAGGCAAATAATTCGATAGTAATACCGAAAATAAAAAACCACCAAACATAAAACTTTGGTGGTTTTTTATTGAAATCTTTTTTTGTAGTTATGAAAAAAGCTCCTTTATCTGGAGCTTTTTTATGAATTTTATTTATTACGCTGAAGTAACAGGACTTCTTGAAGCAACTTCATAAGCACGAGCTTCATATTCTCCAGCTTTAGCCATTGTTTTTACAATAAGAATAATTGTATCTGCAAGTTTTCTTAACATTTTAATTTTCCTTAAAACACTATATTAACTGCTGATTAGCTAAACCGCCTGCAATCACTTAAGATCTTTTAATAAACAAGCTATTTTGCTCAGATAATCAACCTAACCCCGCTATTATATCATATATGGCAAAATAAAACAAAATAAAGTTCAATCAGACGTATAGCCCACCGTTTACATGAATTGTGCTGCCTGTTACATAACCTGCATCATCGCTGGCAAGATATTTTACAGCATTAGCAATGTCTTCTACCTGACCAAATCTGCCTAAAGGAATATTTTGAATATAAGAAGCACGAGTTTCCTCTGATAGCTTGTCTGTCATGTCAGTTTGAATAAATCCAGGTGCTACACAATTAGCCGTGATATTACGACTACCAAACTCTTTTGCCAATGATTTAGTCAAAGCAATCATCCCACCTTTAGCAGCAGAGTAATTTACCTGCCCTGGGTTACCCATAAAGCCGACAACTGAAGCCACGTTGATAATCCGCCCAAATTTTGCTTTAGTCATACCACGAATCGCAGCTTTAACCAACAGAAAAACTGATTTTAAATTAGTATCCAAAACATCATCCCAATCATCTTCTTTCATGCGCATTAATAAACCATCTTTAGTAATACCAGCGTTATTCACTAAGATCGTCACATCGCCCTCGTTAGTCGCAATATCTTTAATGACAGCTTCAATATTATCTTTATCTTTTACATTGAGAGCTATACCACGTCCACCAAATTCTTTTAAATATTCAGTAATAGCTAAAGCACCACTTTCACTAGTTGCCGTACCAATTACAGCAATACCATTTTTAGCTAAAGTAGTTGCAATAGCGCGTCCAATACCTCGGCTAGCACCAGTTACCAGTGCAACTTTTTTTACATCAGTCATAATCATATCCTTTTATAAATCTCTTAAATAATGCTTTTAATTAGAAATAGCAAACCAATCAAAAAACTAACTACATTAGAGTAAAATGTAAGCGCAAAGCCCAAACTACGTCCAGCTGCACCATGGCTATAACCTTTAACAAAAAGTATGCGCCCAGCTACAAAGCATAGACTAAATAATAACACTAAATAAATATGCTCAAGCGGTAAACTCCACGAAAGTATGGCATAAACAATAGCAGCCAGAAAAAGTTGTTCGTGAGTATTACTTAGATATTGTTTCATTGTATTTAAACGCAGATTATCTGCCTCTATCAGTGGATTACTTACTGATTCGTCAAAGAAGCGCAAACTAGCAATTTTGCCAATAGCCAAGATGTAGCTACAAGTTGGCAAAATAAGTGCCAGTAAATAACTCTGCATTCTGCTTAAATGCCAACTAACAGGATAAAACGCAGAAATAGCTGCGAACATTAATGCTATTAACATTGCTAGTAGCATATTTCGCAAGATTCCGCGTTGTTCTACGCTTAGCATCATTCGTCTACTTAAGTTGATCCTGTAATGCTGCAAGCGTTTCTTGTGAATTAAGATTAAATATAACAGCTGTTTCATGAATCCGCTTATTTAGACCCGAAAGAACTTTACCTGGTCCACATTCAACAATGATGCTTACATCTTGCGCTGCAAGAGTTTTGACACTATCTGTCCATAACACTGGGGAATATAACTGTTTCACCAAGCCATCTTTTATTGATGCAATCTCATTAGCGATTGCAGCATTCACATTTTGTACTATTGAAATTTTAGGCTGATTAAATTGAATACGGTCTAATTCTTGAGCTAATTTTTCTGCTGCTGGTTTCATTAAGTCACAATGCGAGGGTACTGATACGGGAAGAGGCATAATTTTACGTGCACCCTTAGCTTTTAACACCTCCGCAGCTTGATCTACCGCAGCTTTGCTTCCTGCAATAACCACTTGTCCCGGAGAATTAAAATTTACACCTTGGACAACGCCAATGCCGCTACTCATAACCTCAGCGCAACCTTCAATAACAAGCTCATCAGCTAACCCCAATACTGCCGCCATTCCACCCTCACCAGGTTTAACTGCATCTTGCATATATTCAGCACGTTTACGAACTAATTTAACCGCATCAGTAAAGTCAATTACCCCAGCAGCAACTAAGGCACTATACTCACCAAGACTATGTCCAGCAACAAAATCAGGTACGCGATTTGCCGATTTTTCTAGCCAAGCAAGGTATGTAGCATAGCTAGCAGTTAGTAACAAGGGCTGAGTATTAATAGTTTGGTTTATATTTTCAGGAGTTTCCTCTTGAAGCATAGCCCAGAAATCTATTTCCAATGCATCAGACGCTTGCTTAAACACATCTCTGACAATACTAATCTCAGCCAAAGCATCCATCATTTTTAAAGCCTGAGAACCTTGCCCAGGAAAAACAAAAGCAAATTTAGTCATATAAATATAATCCTCTGTTAAAATCTAATCAGCGATGCGCCCCAAGAAAACCCAGCACCAACCCCTTGAAGCAATACAAGATCTCCAGCTTTAATTCGTCCATCGCGAACAGCTACATCTAACGCAAGCGGAACTGAAGCAGCCGAGGTATTACCATGCTTATCTACCGTGGTAATAACTTTATCCATACTACAACCAAGCATTTTCGCAGTTGACTCCAAAATACGAATATTTGCTTGATGTGGAACAATCCAGTTAATCTGAGCTAAATCCACCCCAATACTTTCAGCTAAATTTTTACTAACCGCAGTCAACGAGCGGACAGCCAATTTAAACACGGCTTGCCCATCCATATAAACGAACGGATTGCCTTTGATCTCACCATTATACAAGTGACCATCACAAGTTAAAATTGAATTATAATTACCATCAGCATGAATTTCATTACCCAGAACCCCTGGCTCATCACTTGCTTGCAAAATCACTGCTCCAGCACCATCGCCAAATAGAATACAAGTACCACGATCGCTATAATCAACAATCCGCGACATACTATCACTGCCTACAACCAAAATATTCTTTGCCATGCCTGACTTAATAAAGCAATCTGCTGTAGTCAATGCATAAATAAAGCCAGTACATGCAGCTTGTAAATCAATACTGCCATTCGTTTTAATACCTAATTTATTTTGCAATATGCATGCAGTAGAAGGGAATACAGAATCTGGAGTGCTTGTAGCAACAATAATCAAATCAATTTCATCTGGCTGCATATTGGCTTGATTCAATGCTGACAATGCAGCATGATATGCCATATCACTAGTAGTCTCATTTTCAGCAACAATGTGCCGTTCTCTAATTCCAGTACGATCAATAATCCATTCATCTGAAGTATCAACCATCTCTTCTAGATCTTTATTAGTCAAAATCTTAGTTGGTAAATAACTTCCTGTAGCTACAATCTTAGCGTATTTCATAATATCATGCTACCTTTAAAAAGCCAAAAGGCTGGGGAAAACCCAGCCTAGATTATACCTTATTCTGAGTAACCACCAAATATGGTTCGCCAGCGTATAAGTTTAGGAGTCATTATCTAAAACAACTCACAACTCTAAAGTGATTTTAAATCCGTAAATTCAAGCAACTCATCACTATCAGTCAATACTTGTTTATTTTGCTGCAAATATTCATGTAATAAACCAATTACCCCAGCCCCAACTTCATGATGAGCCTGAACCAATGCGTAATAAAATCCATTAATGTCAGCGCCACCATGACTTTTAATTACCAAACCATTTAAGCCTAACAATACAGCACCATTATATTTACTAGGATCAACACGCTGCTTCAAACGCTTTAAGACAGGATAGGACATCAATGCAATTAACTTAGTAAACCAAGTTCTGGTAAATTCTTCTTTAAGGAAAAAAGCAATCATTTTGGCAACGCCTTCCGTAGTTTTAAGAGAAACATTTCCCGTAAAACCATCTGTCACCACAACATCAACCACGCCTTTAAAGATATCATCGCCCTCAACATTGCCATAGAAATTTAAATTGGAAGTCTTTAATAATTCTGCAGCTTTCTTAACTGTTTCATTACCTTTAATATCTTCACTACCAATATTTAAAATACCTACACTAGGAGTTGGCTTGCCTGTAACGCCACGCATTAACTGCGCACCCATTACTCCAAATTGTTGCAGGTGTTCAGGAGAACAGTCAATATTTGCGCCTAAATCTAGAACGCAGACCTCTCCTTTAACCGTTGGCATAAGCTTAGCTATTGCGGGACGATCAATTCCATCCATAGTACGCAAAACATAACGTGCAATAGCCATTAAAGCACCAGTATTACCCGCAGAAACAACGGCATTAGCCTTGCCTTCTTTAACCAGATTAATTGCAATGCGCATAGAAGAGTCACGTTTAGTACGCATTGCACTTTGCGGAGCTTCATCCATACCAACGACTTGAGTAGCATGAACAACTTCAATTCTATCACTAAATCGCGATAATTCTCCAGCAATTTGCTTATAGATACTATCACGATCGCCAACAAAAATTAAGTTAACGTCAACCACTTCACTCAAAAAGCGCAAGCAGGCAGGCACGGTAATATTAACACCGTGATCACCACCCATCGCATCAACTGCAAGTACTATCGCCATGCTTAAAATACTTTATAAAAATTACTCGCCTTTAGTTTTAAGTACTTTCTTACCACGATAAACACCATTTGGGCTAATATGATGACGTAAATGAACTTCACCAGTCGTAGCTTCTACTGCAGTAGCAGGAGCAGTAATAAAATCGTGTGAACGGTGCATACCGCGTTTAGAAGGAGATTTTTTATTTTGCTGAACGGCCATTTGTATTACCTCTAAATTATCTGTTTTAAAATATTGAATGGACTCTCAACCTTATCATGGTAACTAAGTCCAATACACGAATCATGTTTCGCAGCGTAAGGAAGTAACATAATCACTTCATCCTCAACCAACTGCATAACATCAAATTCATCTTCAGCCAGCACACCGTCAGAAACATCCGATTCACTTTCGGAAAATAATGCGGCATCAAGCTGATCTTCGTTAAAAAAAATTGTTATCGGCGTCTGGTTTTCAACAGAAAGCTCTAACGGCTGTAAACAATTTTGACATAAGGCGCTGATTATACCATAAATAGACAAGATAAGTGTAGGTCTATTTAGCCTATCTACACTCCCCTTGAGAGTATATTTGATGGTTCCTTTAAATTCGCCAATTTCCTGAATTCGCTCAACTGACTCCAAAGCAAGTTCACCGCTTATTTCGTGAGCCGATTTTGCAAATTTAACATTATTAATGTACACTTAAGCCACCCTAAAACACAACTACGCTATTTTAAACTAATATACTAGCAATAAGTTTATTTTTTTACTTTAGTATTTTCAATAAAAGTATCACATTCACGATAATTACGAGCAAAATAAATCCCAGCCAGGATTACCAACAAAGCCCCCAACAGCACTGTTAGCCTAGCCTGATGAGCAGCAACATAACCCGCAAGCAGAGAAGGAATAGCTTGAGCTAGCGCATTTGTGCTAGAATTCACCCCCATTGCCTCGCCCAAAACACTAGGGTCGGTAGTTCTGGCAATCAAAGCCGAACTAAATGCTTTACTCAACGCCGTTGCTATTGCTAAAAAAGGCGGAATACAATAAATCCAAATATGTGCAGCATGATTAGGAATTAAATAATACGCAAATAAACACACAGCTGTCAAAGCAAAGCTGAAATAAAGCACCTTATAATCGGTAACTTTACCCGACAAGCGTCTGACTACTCCCCCCTGAGCAAAAATAATCATTAAACCTAGGTATGCAAAATAATTCCCAACCATTCCCTGAGTAAAATCAAACTGATTGAGTAGAATTATCCCCCAAAATGTAGTAAAAAATGTAAATCCCGCATTATACAAAAATAAGGCTGGAATTATTTTCCGTAAATTTGGAATCATAAAGGACTTAAATATATTGTGCAATGGTTTATTATAATCAATTTTAAGTGTGGATTTAAGTGAAGATGTTTCGGGTAGATAAGAATAAACAAGCATCAAATTAACAAAACTTAAAGCTCCAGCAAACCAAAATGGTGTTGCAGCATTAAAAGCTATAAATAATGCAGGATCAGATAACTTACCTCCAATAAAAGGTCCCAAAACAAAACCCAAACCAATAGAAACACCGACCAAGCCAAAATTTTTAGCACGATCTTTTGCCGCACTGACATCACCAATCACAGCTTGAGCAATCGAGATATTACCACCAGATGCACCATCAAGCATGCGAGAGAAAAATAAAAGCTCAATATTTCTAGTCAAAATCCCATATGCGAATAAAAGATAAGAAACTGCTGTACCACTAATTGAAAGAATGAGTAATTTACGCCGACCATACTTATCTGACAACTGACCAAGTATAGGAGTACAAAAAAATTGTAAAATTGGGAATACCGCTAGCAACCACCCCGCAAAAATAAAGCTTTCGGCTTGTGACCAATCCAAAGGAGTTACTCTAAATTCAGAGCCGTGCGTTATTAACAAGGGGAAAACTGGAATCAAAATTCCAATACCTAGCATATCAATGAATATTGTTAAGAAGATAATCCATAATGCTTTATTTTGAGAAAATCGTACCATGATAATTTATATTTCAGTCAAAGCGCGACTGAGAGCGCATCTAAAGACATTACTATAGACAAAATAGTTATTGCAATTATTGAAAAACCAAACATCTTGCGTGCCCACACACGATCATTTTCAGCTTTAAAGCCACGAATAGCTAATCGCACCCACCAAAGCCCAATAGCTAAACTTGTAGCTAAATAATAGAAACCAGTATAACCAAACATAGTCAATAGTGAAGAAATAATTGTAAAAAAACAAACATAAAGCACCATGTTAACTTTAGCATAATAAATGCCTTTTTTCACTGGTAATACCGGAATACCTGCCGATAAATAATCATCAAAGCGAAAAATGGCAATTGCAAATGAATGCGGCATTTGCCAAATACTTAGCATAAGAAATAAAATAAGCGCGCCAGCATCAAGCTGATTGGTAACGGCGCAATAACCAACTACTGGAGGAATTGCCCCCGAAATACTGCCAATCAAAGTTCCATGAACAGAAGTTCGTTTAAATCCCAATGTATATACAACGACATAAAAAAATAAACCAACTACGGCAACAACTACAGTCAAAAAATTAGCATACACCCAAAGCAAAGTACAACCGACCACAGTTAATACAGCTCCGTATGTAAAGGCAATTCGTTTAGTCAGAAGACCTTTTACCATTACGCGCTCTTTAGTGCGTTCCATTATTTGGTCAATATCACGGTCAATTATATTATTAAATACACAGCCTGCAGCAATAATAGAAGAAATTCCAGCTAGAGTTATAAATAGCAAAAATAACTTAGCTTGCCCTGCTGAAGCTAAAAAGAAACCTCCGGCAACCGTAATTAAATTTCCAAAAATAATCCCAGGTTTAGTAATCGAAATAAAATTTTTTATCAACACAATAAGCCTAAATTTTTTATTTAATAAGAAAGCAAAATGGCTAACTCTGATAGATTAGCAAAATGCCAAATCAGGTTAGCCATCATAAAATCACACCGACTTACTAGTGATCCATCATATTATAATTAAGGTTCCACATGATCCATATAGTACCGATTACTAATATCAATAAAATCAACGTAGTAAATAGAAAAGTTATCAAATTCCAACGCTGTGCAGATGAACGATCCAAGTGCAAGAAAAATACCAATTGAATGAACAACTGACCAACAGCAAGTAAAACTACCGCAATAGCTATACCTTCCACAGGCATCATATGATTAACAACTATGAAGTACGGAATTACTGTCAGAATGATTGAGAGAATAAAGCCAATAGTGTATGATTTAACACTACCATGACTCTCTCCAGTCACAGAAACATCATGATGAACTGACATTTACATCACCCCCATTAAATAAACAACGGTGAATACAAAAATCCAGATAATATCTAAGAAATGCCAAAATAAACTTAGACAAGCTAATTTACGATTTACCATTGCTGTTAAACCACGAGTAGATACTTGGAACATTAATAACGCCATCCAGATAAGACCACAAGTAACATGTAAACCATGCAAACCAACTAGTCCAAAAAATGATGATAAAAATGCACTACGACTTGGACCATTACCTTCAATTATCAAGTGATGAAATTCATTTATTTCCATTCCAATGAATCCCAGCCCCAGTAAGAAAGTAATGAACAGCCAAACTAGAACTTGCCCTTTATTATTTTTGTGCGTTGCAAGCATGGCCAAACCGTAAGTAAAGCTACTGGTCAACAACAAGAACGTTTCAACCATTACATAGTTCAAGTCAAATAGCTCTTTAGGTCCAGCACCACCAAATACATTGGTATGTAATACTGCATAAGATGCAAAAAAACAAGAGAATAATATGCAGTCACTCATTATGTAAATCCAGAAACCAAAAGCTACCTTCGCAGTAGCTTCGGCATCGTGATCATGATGATGATCTGCAGAATGATTATTTAATATTTGTGAAGTCATTATGCTTTATTCCTACGTAACATAAGTTCATGTTCAATACGCTCAACTTCTTCAGCAGGGACATAATAATCGATATCATGGTCTAGTGAACGAGCTACAACGCAAGCAAATATTGCTAAACCACTTGCAATAACTAACCACCAGATATACCATATTAGACCAAAACTCAAAGTAAACGCAAACAAACCAATTATAGCTCCAACGCCAGTATTACGTGGCATATGAATATCTTCATAAGGTTTGCTCTCATCAAAAATTGGTTTCGCATTATGCTTAGCATCCCAATGGGGTTCTAGTGTTTCCACAGTAGGAATACGTGCAAAATTATAGAACGGCGGAGGAGACGATGTTGCCCACTCTAAAGTACGACCATCCCATGGATCACCAGTATAGTCTTGATTTTCTTTCGCTTTAATAATACTCACAAGTATCTGAAGAACTTGACAAGCAATACCTACAGCAATAAGCAGCATACCTACAAAAGCAATAACGAATAGCGGATGCCAACCAGTAGATGCATCATAATGACTAATCCGACGAGTTGCCCCCATAAAGCTTAATACATATAAAGGTATAAATGCTACGTAAAAACCAACTAACCAAAACCAGAAAGAAGCCTTACCAAATCCCTCGTTCATCTTAAAGCCTAGTGCTTTTGGACACCAGAATGAAAGACCAGCCATAAGTGCAAATACCACACCACCAATAATTACATTATGGAAATGGGCAACCACGAACAAACTATTATGCAAAATAAAATCCGCACCAGGTACCGCAAGCAATACACCAGTCATTCCACCTATTGAGAATGTAATGATAAAGCCAATGGTAAAGTACATAGGAGCAGTAAACCAGATACGCCCTCTGAACATGGTAAATAACCAGTTAAATATCTTAACGCCAGTTGGAATTGCAATAATCGTGGTCATTATACCAAAGAAAGCATTTACATTTGCTCCGGCACCCATTGTAAAGAAGTGATGCACCCAAACAATGAATGATAAAACTGTAATACTTACTGTAGCATAAACCATTGTCGCATAACCGAACAACGGCTTACGAGAAAATGTTGATGTAACTTCAGAAAACACTCCAAATGCTGGCAGAACCAAGATATACACCTCTGGGTGTCCCCATGCCCAAATCAAGTTTACGTACAACATTGGATTACCACCAGCTGTATCAGTAAAGAAATGGAAGCCTAAGTAGCGATCAAGCGTTAATAACGCCAAAGCTGCTGTCATCATTGGGAATGATATGATAATTAAAATGTTAGAGCATAACGCAGTCCACGTGAATACAGGCATTTTCATAAGAGTCATACCAGGACAACGCATTTTAATAATGGTTACAAAGAAGTTAATCCCTGAAATAGTTGTTCCTATCCCAGAAATCTGTAGTGCCCAAATGTAGTAATCGACACCAACACCAGGGCTATACACCTTCTCAGATAACGGAGCATAATTTACCCAACCAGTTGTTGCAAATGATCCAACAACCAGAGATAACATCATTAATACCATACCAACCATGAACAACCAAAAGCTCAGTGAATTCAAATATGGAAAGGCAACGTCTCGCGCACCTATCTGTAGGGGAACAACCAAATTCATTAAACCAACCACTAGAGGCATCGCCACGAAGAAGATCATGATCACGCCGTGCGCAGTAAAAATCTGATTATAATGATCTGGAGGTAAGAAACCATAGTTACTACCAACTGAAATAGCTTGCTGAGTACGCATCAATGCTGCATCTGCAAACCCACGAAGGAGCATAACAATAGCAATAATTATATACATAAGACCAATGCGTTTATGATCTACAGATGTAAACCACTCCTTCCACAAGTAACCCCATTTTTTAAAATAAGTTACTAGTGCTACAAGAAATACAAATCCACCAACCATCATCGCACCAGCAATTATTGCAGGTGGTTCATGAATAGGAATTGCATCCCAAGTTAATTTACCTAAAAAGTCAATCATTCGTGATTTCCTTGAAAACTGTGTTATTTAGTATCCATACCTTGCATATCATCCATGCCAGGCATCATATACTTCATCACGATATCTTCAAAAAGATTATCTGATACTGAAGCATAGAACTGTGGTTGCACGTATTCGGTAGGTTTTATTAATTGTTTGTACGCATCAGTAGTCAAGCTATTTGGTGAGCTTTTAACTTCCTGTACCCAGCTGTCAAATCCACTCTGTGAAGTCACATGAGCTTTAAAATGCATACCGTTAAAACCATTACCATTTATTACATAGCCACGTCCATCATAAACACCTTCCTCATCAGCAAGCAAGCTTAGATGGGTCTTCATACCAGCCATAGCATAAATCTGACCACCTAATTGAGGAATAATAAATGAATTCATTGGAGCATCCGCTGTCACTGTAAAGTCAACAGGAACTCCGACAGGAAGCTGTAGATAATTCACAGTAGCAACATGTTGTTCTGGGTAAATGAACAACCATTTCCAATCCAAAGCGACAACCTGAACATTCAAAGGTTTTACCCCTTCAATTTCAATTGGCTTATATGGATCTAGCGCATGAGTAGTTTTCCATACTATGACAGCAAGAATACCAATAATAATAATTGGCACCCCCCAAACTACTACTTCAATTTTTGTACTATGGGTAAAACCTGGATCATATTTAGCATTAGGATTTGAAGCGCGATATTTATACGCAAATACTAATGTTAAAATAATCACAGGAATCACCACCAGTAGCATTAGAGCAACTGCAGTAAAAATAAGATCTCTCTCATCTTTACCTATCATACCTTTTGAGTGAATCAGCACCAAATCTTTACAACCAGTCAGAAGTGATGACCCAACAAAAGCTGCAATCGCGATAATAAAATTTTTAATTTTATTCATCGTTCAAATGATCCTTTGTGAATTATTAGCATGTTAATTAAGAATCTAAACCCTAGATCTAACTAGCCGTGATTATATCATATACCAAAAAAGAGCAGAATAGTAATAATACCTACTGCCCATTAAAAAATCCCCTTAATTTTCATCAAGAGGATTTTCAGAGCAACTTACTAATTATTTATCCAATTTCGAATTAGAATCACGCTCTTGTTTTACTAAACTATCACTAATAATGCGAACAATAATATACGCACCAATTGACCAAGTTAAGAACATCATTTTATAAGTCCTTTTAATACATTGAATTAGAATTTTCTTCAATTCGAGCAGTGGTTAATTTACCACGCATGATCTTGTAAACCCATGAAGTATAAGTTAATACAATTGGAGTAAAAATAATTGCTGCAACCAACATCAACAGTAGCGTATGCTCAGAAGATGTCGCATCCCATGCAGTTAAACTACTTCTTGGATCTGTGCTTGAAGGCAACACAAACGGAAACATTGACATACCAGCTGTCAAAATAATCCCAGCCATACCAGCACCACTGAAGATGAATGCCACACCTGATTTACCCCTAGTATTAAATACTATTGATAAAATCAAGCCAGCAAAACCAAGAATTGGCGCAACCGCAAACCATACATACTCATGGTAGTTATTTAACCACGCACCTTGGACAATTTGCACACTTTTTGCCAATGGATCAGACTGAGCTATTGGACTCAAATTACTAGCAACATAACCATTTATATGACCAACCCAGAAACCACCAACTGCAAAACAAACGATTGCAATTAGCGAAAAAAGAGTAGCTGCTTTACGAGCACGAGCCTGCATAGCACCTTCAGTTCTTAATGTTAGATAAACACCACCATGAGCAGCAGTCATAGAGAACGCTACTAAACCACAAAGAATAGCAAATGGTGACAACAAAGCTAAGAAACCCATAATCGGATTAGATGCATCACTAACTAAGCGCATATTATCGTCATAATGAAATGGGATACCTAACAGTACATTACCAAAAGCAACACCAAATAATAGCGGAGGAACAGCAGAACCTACGAATAAGACCCAGTCCCAAGTTGAGCGCCAAGTTGGATTCGCGATCTTAGAGCGGTAATCAAATGCAGGTGCACGCAAGAATAAGGTCCAAAGAACCGCTAAAATTGCAATATACAACATTGAAAACGATGCTGCATATACCAAAGGCCACGCAGCAAACACTGCTCCACCTGCGGTAATAAACCAAACCTGATTACCATCCCAGTGAGGTGCCACAGAATTAATTGCAGCACGGCGCTCAGAGTCTGTTTTTCCAACAAACGGTGACAGTGTTCCAACTCCCATATCATGACCGTCCATAATCATCAAACCGATGAGAAGAACGCCTACCAATACCCACCAAATAACGCGTAAAATTGCATATTCCATGTTATTTACCCCGTGTTTCAAATTGATATTTGCCAGTACCTAAGCTTGATGGACCTAAGCGAGCATATTTAAACATTAACCATAACTCAACGATTAGCAACAAAGTATAAATCAGAGTGAATCCGGTTAATGAGAAGATTAGTTCCCCACTTGACAAAGTTGATGTTGATAAATATGTTGGTAGAATTCCAAATATAGTCCACGGTTGACGACCGTATTCAGCAACAAACCATCCTGCCCAGCAAGCGATCCAAGGAGTAGGCATCCACCACAATGCCCATTTTAACAACCAAGTTTTACGTTCATAAGCATCACGAGCACCAAAAGAATACCACGATGCAAATCCAAACAAGATAAAGAACGAAGCTCCAAGCGCCGCCATCAAGCGGAAACTGTAATATAGCGGCCATGAATTTGGCACAGTATCTTCAGCAGCCTGATCAATCATCTGAGGAGTGGCATTTGCTACATCTTCAGTATATTTCTTAAGTAGTAATCCATAGCCTAAATACTCTGAATTAGCTTGAATCTCAGCCACCAGAGATGTATCTTGAGGATTTTTACGGAATTGTTCCAATTGCAATAAAACTTGCTGTCCTTTAACAATTTTGTCTTTATTCTCAGCAATAATTTCATTAGCACCTTTTACTGGATCAGTAAAGTTGTGATTTAAAATTAAGCTACCAACATATGGTACACGAATATCAAAAAGATTTTCATGTTTTTCACGATCAGGCCAAGCCAATACAGACCACGAAACCGGAGCTTGCTCAGTATTCCAAATGCCTTCAATAGCAACTAATTTTGATGGTTGTGCATGATATACATACAGACCAGATTGATCACCCATAATAATTACAGCAATTGAAGAGAATAAACCAAACAACGCTGAAACCTTAAATGAACGACGCGCAAATGGCAGATCTTGCTTACGCAATAGATAGAATGAAGAAATACCCAACACGAATACAGATGCAGTAACATAGCCAGCACATGTTGTATGAAAGAATTTTGCTTGCGCAACTGGGCTAAACAATACAGCAAAGAAACTAGATAATTCCATCCGCATAGTGATTGGATTAAACACAGTACCAACCGGATCTTGCATCCAGCCGTTGGCAACTAGAATCCACAATGCAGATAAGTTTGAACCAATTGCAACCAATACGGTAAACAACAAATGTTGCTTTTTAGACACACGATCCCAAGCAAAGAAGAACATACCAATGAAGGTTGACTCAAGGAAGAACGCCATTAAACCTTCAATTGCCAAAGGAACTCCAAAAATGTCACCCACATAATGTGAATAATATGCCCAGTTTGTACCAAACTGGAATTCCATTGTCAAACCAGTAGTTACCCCAATCGCAAAGTTAATCCCAAAGAGTTTACCCCAAAATTTGGTCATATCCTTGTAAATCGGTTTCCCGGTTATTACGTAAATAGTCTCCATTATTACCAATATCCACGTCATCCCTAGAGTCAGTGGAACAAAAATAAAATGGTACATTGCCGTTATTGCAAATTGCAACCGCGACAAATCAACTAGTGTTTCCATAGTTTTACCTCAAAAATTAACGAAAAATGTGCTCAGCCGCAGTCTTATCATCCATAACCACTGGGTTACGAAAGCATTTATACCAAATCCCTGTTAATAAAACTGCTTTAACTATCAATAAACACAAAATTTCTTTCCAATAATTTTGCATCATCGGACGATCCTCCTGTGATTTTTTCCTAGCCATTATTTTACCATACCCGACAATATTTCCACATTAATTTTATGGTTATTAACCCACTAAAACACTAGGTGATATAACCCACTAATTTACTCTGGCTTATAGTCTTTAATTTGTTCTTTAAGTAAGTTGCTTGTATGAAATGACACAACTCGGCGAGCATTAATTGGAAATTCCTCTTTAGTTTTAGGGTTACGCCCTATTCTTGCACTCTTATCACGCAAAACAAAGTTACCGAATCCCGACACTTTAACTTCGTCGCCTTCTTCCAGACTTTTGGTCATTACATCAAAAAAGTCCTCAACCAGTCGATATGCATCTACTCTAGTTAATTCTGAATTATCCATAACAACTTGAATCAAATCATTTTTAGTCACAGTTGACATAACAAAATACCTCAAAAAATTAATATTATCTTAAATTACCGTTAAATTCATTTACAACTAAATTTTTAACTAACTCCAATGCTGGATTAACGTCTTCATCGCTAAGTGTTTTATCGGACTGAAAAACAAAATTTACAGCCACGCTTTTCTCATTTGCACCTAAAGAGCCACCGCTAAAGATATCAAACACATTAAAATCAATTAATTCACTAAGTTTTAATTGTGCAATTCGTTGTAAAATTGCACCAACTTCCACACTCTTATCGAGAACAAAAGCTAAGTCGCGACTTATTTTTTGAAACTTACTTATATTTTGAAGCGAAATATCGCTAGCTTCTTCAAGTACTCCAATATCGACTTCAAAAACATACGGAAGAATATCTAAGCCCAATTCGTTACTTAACGATGGATGAAGTTGACAAATAACACCTACTTTATTACCATTCAACAAAACCGCGGCGCTTCTACCCGGGTGCATATAAGAGGCGTTAGATTCAGCTTCAAGTTCAACAGTACCATAAGAAGATAAAATCTCTTGTAGCACTTGACTTAAATCATAAAAATCAATTTCACGAGGAGTTAACGACCAATTTAATGAAGAGTATTTACCATACATTAATCCGGCTAAATGTAGTGGTTGAGCTTCAACAGTTTCGCCATGAAATACTCTAGCAAGCTCAAATAAGCGAATAGATTCTTGCCCACGATTAACGTTATATTGCAGACTTTTCACCAAACCAGCGAGCAAATTGCTACGCATAACATTCAGACCAGCAATTGGGTTTTGTAAGCGAACTACTTCATTACCATCTGAAAATAATTTTGCATATTTTTCTTCAATAAATGCATAACTAATAATCTCATTAAATCCATAGCCTGACAATACTTGCTTTAACTTAACATTTTTATTTAGTTTTGTATCCAAGCTTTCTAATGCGTGTGCCAACACTGGCATCTGTGCATCAATCCGGTCATAACCATAAACCCGAATAATTTCTTCTATAATATCTTGTTTAATTTGTAAATCAAACCGATAGCTTGGCGCAATAACTTCCAGCAGATTACCATCAACGCTAACAATGCAACCCAGATCGCTTAAAATCTTCGTGATCACGTTATGAGGAATAGCCTGCCCCACCAAACGCTCAATTTCTAAAAAACTTAAACTAATTTTATGGCTTGCTCGTAAAGTTGTTTCTTTGTCAAAATGAATATATTCGCCAACCCTACCACCACAAATATCAATAATTAATTGCGCGGCAAGATTAATTGCATCATGTTGAATTTCAGGATCAACTCCACGCTCAAACCTGAATGCAGCATCGGAACTTACACCGTAAAGCTTAGCTTTACCTTGAATAGTGTCAGGAGTGAAGAAAGCACTTTCTAACAATAACTCTGTAGTAGCCACAGAAACCCCAGAATCCAAGCTCCCCATAACTCCAGCAATTGCAACTGGCTTATTATTTAGATTATCCACGATCAGCAATGTATTTTCTTGTAGTTTAGCAGTACTGCCATCAATCAATTTAAGTTCTTCGCCAACTTGAGCCATCCGCACAGTTACACCAGAAGACACTTTATTTAAATCAAAGGTATGTAATGGTTGTCCAAACAGCAACATTACATAATTTGCAACATCTACAAGTGGGGAAATGGGTCTTATGCCGCTACGCTCAAGCACGCGAATTAACCAATCAGGTGAGCTCAATTGATTATTGACAGCATGAATCGCTAACCCTACATAATGAGGGCATTCATTAGATGCCTGCACTTCTAATTTTAAGGTGCTACTCAAACTATTTAATTTATTTTCGATATTTACTTGGGGCTTTAACGCAACAGCTGTCAATGCAGCAACTTCACGAGCTAGTCCGCGATAGGATAAGCAATCTCCACGATTTGGAGTAATTTTAAATTCAACAATACTATCGTTTAAATCCAAGTATTCACGAATATCAAGCCCAACTGGAGCATTTCCATCTAACAGCAATAATCCATCAACATCACTCGGATAACCTATTTCCGTACCACTGCACAACATTCCATAGGAGACTATTCCACGCATTTTGCGTTCAGTAATTTTAAAATCGCCCGGTAAAACCGCGCCAACTTTAGCACAAGGAACTTTAACACCAACAGCAACATTAGAAGCACCACAAATAATCTGTAGAGGCTCTGTCTCGGCAACATTTACCTTGCACAAAGAAAGCTTGTCAGCATCCGGATGTTTAATGCACTCAACAACTTCACCAACCACAATTCCACTAAATTCGGGAGCAACTGGTGAATCATCTTCAACTTCAAGTCCTGCCATTGTGAGACGCTCAAGCACTAAGGCTCTATCTAATTTGTCTGCAAAAAAACTTTGCAAATGATTCCATGATATTTTCATCGTACTCTAGCCCTTAAATTGCGTCAAAAAGTCTAAATCGTTATCAAACATTAATCGCAGATCTGTAATTTGATATTTAAGCATAGTCAAGCGATCAACCCCAAAACCAAAAGCAAATCCGCTATACTCCTCAGAAGAAATATTCATATAGCTAAGTACTCGCGGATGCACCATTCCACATCCCCCAACCTCCAACCATTTACCAGTTTTGGCAAAAAAGATGTCCACTTCAGCAGATGGTTCAGTAAAAGGGAAAAACGAGGCTCTAAATCTAACTTGTAAGCTATCATCTTCAAAGAATTTACGCATAAACTCAATAACAACTGCTTTCAAATTGGCAAAGCTAATCCCCTTATCAATCCACAATAACTCCATCTGATGAAACATTGGTGAATGAGTTGCGTCCATATCTACCCGATACACACGACCAGGAACTATAACTTTGATCGGCGGATTACGGTTCTCAGCATAGCGCACCTGAAGCGGCGAAGTATGAGTTCGTAAAACATTACCTGATTCCGTGTAAAAAGTATCCTGCATAGCCCGCGCGGGATGATTATCTGGAATATTTAGCGCTTTGAAATTATAATAATCCGTTTCGATTTCCGGACCATCTGCAACTGCGAATCCAAGTTGCGCAAAAATCGCGATTAAACGACTAAAGCCAAGCGAAATAGGATGCAAGCTACCACGAGCGATACCTCGACCAGGCAAAGAAACATCAATGCTCTCATTAGCCAGTTTAGTCGCCAATTCAGCTGCGCTCAATTCATCACGACGAGTATTTAGTGCACTTTCAAATTGGGCTTTAACCTGATTAACTTGCGCACCGTAAGCTTTACGCTCTTCTGGTGCAATTTCTTTCAGTTTTTGCATAAACAGGGTGATTTGCCCTTGTTTTCCAATGTAGCGTGATTTGAGCTGCTCTAATTCATGCAAAGAGGTCGCTTGTTGAAGCTCATCTGATCCGACAGTCAAAACCAAGTTTAATTGTTCCATATTAATCCTATAATCATATAATCCTACAAATCTTGTTGTGCTTTATGTTGCTTAATAATTTCCAGAGCGTCTTGATAATGTACCACTAATTTAGGTATCATTAAATCACCACTATGAATAAGCTGCATATCTTCATTTAGCATCTCCGCCTCAAACCACTGAATCAGCCCAGGCCACATATCGCCAACTAAAATCAATTTTCGGTTCTCAATCTTCTTAACCTGCATCAACTGCAAAATTGTCAATATTTCCAAAACCGTACCAATCCCACCATAAAAGGCTACAAAACAATCCGACACAGCAGTAAAATGCTGCAAGCGTGTAAAAAATGTTTTGTGAGGAAATGACTCATCTAGATACGGATTATTTTTTTGCTCGAAAGGTAACTCAATGTTAATACCCACTGATTTAACTGGTGACTGAGATAATTTCCCTGCAATTGCGCCTCGATTAGCCGCCTCCATAACTCCCGGTCCACCGCCAGTTACCACATTACATTCTAATCTGGCTAAGTTAGAGGCAAAATTAAAAACATCTTTATAGACTTGTGACTCTTCTTCAATTCTCGCTGAACCGAATACCGTCACCGTGTATTCTTTATACCGTGGATAGAATTCAACCAAATCATCAGTTAAATCCCAAAGCTTCTCCAGTGAATTAACAACACGTTGCTGAACCTGTATATCATCAATTAAGAATTTTTCCATTATTTCCCAAGGACAAAAAAATAGGGAGCTATTCATAGCCCCCGTTATTATAAAGCAATTTACGCTATTAAGCTAGCTTGCTTTTAGCAATCTCTACAAATTTAGCAAATGCAAATTTATCATTAATCGCCAAATCAGACAATACTTTACGATCTACAGCAACTTCAGCTTTAGCCAAACCATTAATGAAACGGCTATAAGTTAAGCCCAATTCACGGCAACCAGCATTAATCCGCGCAATCCACAGACTACGGAACTGACGTTTTCTTTGACGACGATCACGGTAAGCATATTGCCCCGCTTTCATAACCGCTTCTTTAGCAACACGGAATACGTTGTTGCGACGACCGCGATAGCCTTTAGCTAAAGCGAGAATTTTTTTGTGACGCGCACGCGCGATGACACCACGTTTTACTCTAGGCATTCTATAACTCCTTCAATTTATGCGTAAGGTAACATGCTACGTACATGACCCATATCGCTAGGATTCACTTGTACAGTACCACGTAATTGACGTTTGTTTTTAGTTGTTTTCTTAGTCAAAATATGACGTTTGAATGCTTTAGAACGTTTGATGCCGCCACTACCTTGAACGATAAAGCGTTTCTTTGCACCAGACTTTGATTTCATTTTAGGCATATTAATGCACCTTTTTTAATCGCAGTTTTTATCCAGACAGTAGGTGCTCGCATAACGAGAACTTGAGGAACCTAACTATCCACCTTTTTGAGGGTAAGATTATAGCATATTTACTTGGTAAAATCTTTACTATTTTTACAGTCAAGTGGGTACTTGCTACCGTCATCTTGTGGTGCACCAATAACCCTCAAAATACGTAAGTACGCATCAATCCGGTTTTGCGCTTTAACATCTTTATCCGCTCCACGGTTCTCGCCACATTCAAGACCGCCGTTGATAATGTTTATCACAGTACCAAATCCAAGCTTCCTGTTCTTACTTATATCCACGGCGCTAGGTGTCCACTGATTAGTCATTACCGCATGGGCAGATGGTTTCGGCGGTTGCGGAGTCATCCAGAACCACAGTGCAGTCCCCCACAATAAACTAAATTTACTATTGTTTCCTTCTGGGCTAGTTACAAAATCTGGATTTGCAACTAAATCATAACCTTTAGCTTTTACTAAATCAGATTGACCGAACGCCTTATAATTGTATGGATAGCTTAACTGGATTGCACCACGACCAAAATAATAGTTATTTGAACTAAGGCAGGCAGCATCGCCCCCACAATATTTTCCATGAGGTTTCTTGACATTTAAAGTATAATTTATTAATTTAGATCTCGTCTCTGGAGTAATATTCCAATCTGAGCAAGGTGCTGGTAGATTAGAAACTCCCTGAGCAGCTAGAGCTTTTTTATCATCATCATTCAGCCATGCACAAAGTTGCGCATTTTTAATATGCGAAAAATCTGCCGGTGTATTTAACTTAACTAAAATATCAAATGGCGTCTCTGAGGCAAAACATAATCCAGTTGTTTCCTGTTGAACATTTGCCAAGAATGCGGCAAGCTCTCGTTTGGCATTAGCTGAATTAGATAGAAACTGAGGGAAATACTCTGCTGTTTCTTCAAAATTTTCATAGGTGTAGAGTGTAGTTATCTTACTAATAGCACTTGGTTTAGGCAGTTCACCACTAAAGTCAACCTTTTTACCATGACTATCCACAGCACTAACTGATGGACAATTTTGTAACTGACCAGATAAAGTTTGCAGTTTGGATAACGCAGCATAGTAATTAGGTGCATGTTCTTGCAAACAGTTAGCTTGGCCAGTCCAATCTTTTTTATCTTCAAATGCTTTACAAACACCAGTTACAGCAGGAATATACTCTCTTTGGCTATATTTAGCTAGGCTGGCACTATCTGATTTATATTGTTGCAACAGATAGGCTCCGTTAGACAATGGGAAGATTTTTGTAAATTGATCTTTAGACATCAAGGCACTTACTGACTCCGCATCAACAGCCCCGATTAAAAAACATGAAGATAGAAGAAGAGTAGTTTTTTTCATGATAACACCTGCCTAAGTTAAATGATTCTTGGATAACATTATTATAGCTTTGAATACTCAATTTGTAACGTGTTATTTATGTATAACAATCATGCATTTTTGTATAGCACTATACTCCGTCAGTTAGATATTTATCAATTCCATCTTCTGCACGAACAAAGCCTTGATTATTCACACGCTCCATTAAGCGTGCCATATTTTCAGCTTCGTTGCTACGATCGTTGACTTTATGCCACAAATGGTATACTGGCGCAGCAAAGCGGCCGTCTTTTATCCGGATACCTGCATGAAGTAGGCGCACTAAAAAATCAGCGTCTTCATGCCCCCAACCAATAAATCCTTCGTCAAAACCATTAACAGCTAGACAATCCTGCCGCCACAATGCCATATTGCACCCTTTAGGACGACGCCAGTTTTGAACATACTTTTTACGCCATAACGCAGAAGGATTTAAACGCAATGCTGGCAGCCATTTATTAGTTTTACTATTCAGCCTAGCCAAAATTGAAGAAATAATGGATGTATTAGCAATATCAGTCAGCTTATTATGAATTGCTCTTTTGGTATACGATTCGCTAAGTAGCACTCGATTTCCGCCAACAAAATATCCTTTTTCTGCCAACTTCATCTGATTTAAGATAAAATCTGGTGCAATTAAACAATCTCCATCAATAAAGATTAAATAATCACCACTAGCCTTACTTACAGCTAAATTACGTATGGTAGCCAAACGAAATCCTTTGTCTTCATGCCAAATATGTAATAATTTACAAGGAAAATCTTGTTGAAATTTAGTAACCAAAGCTTTGGTTTCGATTCCAGAGCCATCATCCGCAACTAGAACCTCTAAAGTTAAATCATTCGGGATAATTTGTTTCGCCACACTCAGCAAAACCAATTCGAGCGCATCCGGTCGATTATAAGTTGAAATTATCAAACTAATTTTCATTATTTTCTCTATTTTATAAGCTATGTGTTAATTAATTTTAAAAACTAATTTCTTGATTAATATATAATTCATCACAGCAATCAGCAAAGAAGTAATAACCTGTCCATTGAATTTGCCAAGATTAACAAGCTCGACACAAACATAAAGTAAAACTATATTTACAATATAAGATATGATATAAACCACAGCGTAGTGCAAAAGAGGTCTAAAGCTAATTTTATGTCTGAACACTAGTGCTGAACTGAGTACGTAACCCTCAATAATGCCAAAAATGAATACTATTGTGCTAGCCAGCAGATAATTTACTCCATAATTGATCAAGATCGCGAAAAACCCTAAACAAACCACTGTATTCAATCCACCAGTTAATAAGAACCTTAATGCTTTATAGTGAAGTAATTTACATATTATTGACATTTAACGCCTATAGCAAGACTTTAGACTACCCAATTAACTAAAAATTCTTGTCAGTGTAAATTTCCAATAACGGGTGTTTGGTTTAAATAAGTACCAGCCACCACTGGCATAAATTTTCCGTAGTTTTTTACCCTTTGAATCATTTATTAAGGGTTCTGAAAAGTATTTTGTTTGAGGAATCGTATTTATTAAAGTAATAAATTTTCTGTAAAACAAATATCTATGAAATCCTAGACCTATGACTTTAGTTAAATTATAAAAACTTGATAATAAAAAGATTTTTGATTCATCATTTAACAGATCATGCTTAACAAACCTATCATAAAGTGAACTTAGTAAGTACCACATCTCTTGCCATGAATAAAAGCGATGGGTCAAAGACGCGAAATTTGTCCGATAAATACATAAGGGCTGATTACTAACTTTCACCGATTTAGCCAAGCAAATCACCAGCGGTATTAACTGTAAATCTTCAGCATAAATACTCTCAAAGCTAAAATTATGTTTAAGCCAATACTCACGCAGAAAAAATTTGCCCCAAGCATAAGTGGGAATTGATAGTCTGGAAGCCAGAAAAGACTGCTCTATATCAGGAAAAGGAACTTTAATCAGATTATTATCTGGTTCATAAATCTGATGATTATAGATTAAAATCTCTGTATCTGAGTTTAATATAGACACCACCGCATCAGACAGTCCATCTTCTACCAGATAATCATCGCTATCCAAAAAAAACAAGTACTTGCCAGAAGATAATCCAACACCAACATTACGCGCTTCGCCTAAGCCTAAATTATTGATATTTTCATGATATTTAATTGTAACATCACGTTCGGCAGTATAACGCTGAATTAACGCCCTGCAGTCACCCGGTGAACAATCGTTAATTACAATACATTCAAAATCACGAAAAGGTTGCGAAAAGAGACTATCCAAACATTGGATTAAATATGGCTCGCTATTATAAACCGGGATAATAAAGCTAATTAACATGTTGTTTTAAATCATAGCGAGTCGCAAACAATAAACCGACTAGCGCAAAGAATGCCAAACCTGACACGGCATCCGAAAAATAGCCGTTTTCATAACATGCTGCTGCATAAACCAAAGCAACCGTCACGCCGAAATCGCGATAAGGACGTGCCAAACTAAACGAGCGAATAAATAAAGTTGCTAAAAATGCAATAAATACCATCATCCCAATATAACCCAGTTCCGCGCCAAACCACAAATAATCACTATGTGGCTGAGAGTTACCAAAAGGATTATGATCACGCGCTGAAAGACGAGCATACTCACCCGGATAACTACCCGTTCCGTGTCCAATAATTGGTTTCTCAGCAATAATCTCTTTGGCATACTTATGAAAAGTCCAGCGTAAATACATCGAAGGATTTTGCGGGTCAAACTTCCCTGCTTTATACTGCTGCACATTTTCTTGATAGGTTTTTATTTTAGCTTGAACTGACGAAGAGGTATAAATCAAAGTCGGTGTAATTATAAACAAGATCACCGCAGAAACAATCAAACCAATTTTCAGACGCCACTGAATAAAAATACTAATTACCATCAACAAGCACAGTATTTGCCCTGTCCGACTCCAAGTTTCATAGTAGATATTATGTAGCAAGACGAAGATGCTAATCCAAGCTACAATTTTTAACCATTTTGCTTTAATCTGTTTATTCAGCTGTAAATACAACAACCAGCATGCAAATAATGCCAGAAAATAACTATGATACATATGCATCCTAAATATTCCATACTGTAAGCCCCAAGTTTTAGCATGAAACATCGGATGATTGGTCCAGATTGAAAGATAAGAGAAAAAGATTGTTAAAGCAATACCAACACCAAAGCCCCACAAAGCAGACTTTCGCTTAGCCTCTGAGCTAAAAAAGGCAATAATAAATGGTAACTCAACTAGCCCAATCATTTTTAGTAACATCTTACTTATATCATGAGCACTACCAGTTGACCAAATTGAACCAAGAAGGAAAAGAGCATAAAAAGCTAAGCTAATTATAACCAAGGGCTCTTTAATAATTTGTGGAAGTTTAGAACGCAGCTCTTTAGACAAAATTACGCTACATACGATCAAAGGGAGAGTTGCATTTTGTAGCGCCGTTGACAAAGGCAATGCAATTGCGGTTAGAAAAGCTAGCACCGACCACCAATATTGTTGGAGTGCTTTTCTATCTTTTGCTAGATTCATTATTAGTCTCGGATTAATTTATAGTGTTTTTTAGCAAAATCTTTGCCACCTAAAAACTGCTCTAATTTCATCATTAGCCGGTGCTTTTTATCACGACGGCTTAAGCAATAATCGGGATTAAGCTCAAGCTTTTGCTCGGCATCATTTGTGAGCCAAGAACTGGCTATAGCAGGATGACTCCCACTAAAAGCCCGGATACTGAGTGGATCAATATCCCCATAGCCCAAAAATTCTTTTGGCGTTTTGCCCCAATAACGCTCGACACGCTTTTGCTTTTCATTCATTTTGGCAACTGAACGAACATGACCATAGTGATAGAGATGGCAACCAACCAGAGCTGCATTGGGATAGCGCCCTTGGCGATTCTCATTCATAATTAACCAAAATAATCCATCGGGAGCCCAGCTACGAACGGTATTACGAATTATCCGTGGTGCACGACGATACCAACGCGGCGAATATGCGATCGTTGATGGTGAACCATAAAAATGATAATAATCAAAAACCAATGCTTCGACTTCTTTATCGTCTAGATGTTTCTCCATTGCAGCACGAATAATTGCATAATCCTGCTCATGAATTACTTCATCACCCTCAAGATAAAATGCCCAATCACCAGTACAGTTAAATTGGGCAATCATTTTTTGTTGAGCGTAAGTATAGCCACGATCCTGCATATTCTCATTCCACGTGGTCTGGATAATACGCAATTTAGGATCATTCAGCGCCTGAACTTGTGCCAAAGTATCGTCGTCACTATTTCCCAGCGCAACAATCACTTCATCACATACTGCCAATAACGATTTTAAACTCTCAATATATGGATAGCCTAAAATCGTACCATTGCGTAAAAAAGTAAAGCCGCTGACTTTCATGCTACTTTTTCTTTTTCGGTGAAACGATCATAATCGCATTGCGACCTTCAACTTTAGGACGCATTTCAACCACCACTAAGTCTAGTAAATCCTGCTCAGCTTTTTCTAGATAGCGAATTCCAAATTCCTGATGTGCCATCTCACGACCGCGAAACTGAACAATAAACTTAACTTTATCGCCATCTTCAAGAAAACGCTTCGCATTTCTTAATTTAATTTGATAATCATGCTCGTCAGTAACTGGACGAAGCTTGATTTCTTTAACATGAACCTGTTTTTGGTTTTGTTTAGCCGCATGAGCTTTCTTTTGCTCATGGTATTTGAATTTACCAAAGTCCATCACTTTACAAACCGGAGGGTTTGCATTAGGAGATATTTCAACCAAATCTAGCTCAAGCTCATTAGCTTTAGCCATTGCTGCATGGATAGAAACCACACCTAATTGCTCACCAGTTTCATCAATAATTAAACGCACCTCAGGTGCCGTAATTGCGCCGTTAATGCGCGTTTGTTTTTCAGTGCTTATGACACTACTCCTCAAAATTAAAAACAAAACTCTTCATTATAACCTATTTATTTGCTCTATATGATACTTTGTTACGATTAGATACATGTCCTCACCTAATAAACTTCTTGGATAAGTAATTATTTTGTTCGGGGTCTAAGAGTAAATTCTCTGAAGCGCGGAATGTACAGAAGTACATACGCACTGAATAAGGATTTACGACGACGAATAATGATGAAAGAAGCAACTTATGCAAGAGGTCTAATATGCCCCATCACGCTTCACCACTACACCGATAGTTTTGATTAGTATCACAATATCATACCATAATGACCAATTTTTAATATACCAAGTATCCAGACGACAACGATCCGCAAACGAGGTTTTGCTTCTGCCACTTACTTGCCACATGCCAGTAATTCCTGGCTTAACCATTGCATAATAAAACATTCCATCATTATAATCACTAAGTTCACGTGCGAGCAACGGTCGCGGACCAACTAAGCTCATTTCACCTTTAAGTACATTTAATAACTGACCTAATTCATCTAAACTAGTTTTACGTAATAATCTACCGATTCGAGTAACCCGTGGATCATTATCTAATTTGAAGTTATTTGCCACATATTTCTGATAAATAATATTATTTTCTTCTCTCCACGTATTCAGCATTTTCTCAGCATTTTTGTGCATACTGCGGAATTTTATACAACCAAAAGTCTTGCCATCATAACCTAAGCGAGGTTGTATAAAAAAAGGATTACCACGGTCTTCAAGAAAAATTAGCAATCCGATTAATAACATCAGAGGTAATACTATTGGTAAGCAAATTAAAACCACACCATAGTCGAAGAACATTTTGACAAATCGGTTTAAGCGACGATTAAGATTATTTTCCAAACGCAACATTAATTGCTCATTACCAAAGAAGTGGTTAATCTCTATCCCATACAGCGGCAATCCATCAAAATCCGGCACTATACTAACAAACATAAAATTACGCTGCATCAAGAAAATTTTATCAATATTACGAACCATTTCTAATGAATCAAGTGCAACAACGATTTCACAAGTCTTATTTTTCTCTAGCAAATCTTTAAGCCCGAGAAGAGGAAAGCTTTTATTCTCAAACTCTACACTTAATTTCTCACCAGTAATGGATTCCCGATCAATATCCACAAATCCATAAATCTGAAACCCCATCAAACGGCGATTTTTTAGCAAACTATAGGCACTAAGTGCGGTATCCCGAGTACCAACAATATAAACCTCACGTTGCCAAAGTTTGTAGTGCAATAAAATCCGGATCGTGAAGGTTCTGAACAAAGGTAAAATTACAAATAATAGTGCCCAATACATGAAGAAAAATAGATAAGTTACATGCTCAGAGCGGCTGAGCGAAATTACTACAAAATCCAAAATCAGGATATAGATAATTTGTTTATAAATTATACGTAGCTCTTCCCAAGTTGGGCGACGTTTTACGTAGAGCTCAGCAATCCAAAACATAGCAAGAATAACCAAAGCATTCAATGCTTTTACCAAAACCAAGTGATTGGTATCAAAACGATGTAAACGTGCAGGTTCTAACACGTTGGCAATCTGGATACTCAACCAATATGTAAATGTCAGCGAAAATAAATCGCTGGCGAGTAATAGATACTTCTGTAAAAAAAGACGTTTCATATTATTTCTTAATAAATTCTTGGTATTTAGTCAAGACAAAGTTTTTAAATTCACTTCTGAAGCGCTCAGTAGCAAATCGTCGTGCATTAGCTACACATGCTTCTGGAGTAATCACTTCCTGTTGCTCAAATTCAAAGATAGCTTGCTGAATAGACTCTTTAGTCTGACTGGTAAAAAATACTCCCGTTGGTGCCGAACTATCCAAACCATTAACCGTTTCCAGCGCGCCACCCCGTGCATAGGCAATTACTGGTGTCCCGCAAGCTTGAGCTTCCACCGGAACAATCCCAAAATCTTCTTCAGCCGCAAAAACAAATGCCTTAGCCTGTTGCATGAGCAGCTTAAGCTGATCATCTGCAACAAAACCAAGTAGTTCAATATTAGGATAATCCGCGGCTAATTGCTGAATTTTTTTGTAATCTGGTCCTGTTCCAACAATTTTCAATTTCTTATCTGGCATCAGCGTAAAAGCTTCCGCAATCAACGCAATCTTCTTATATGGAACCATCCGTGAAGCAGTTAGATAGAAATTTTGTTTATCTTTTGAAGGTGTAAATTTATCAGTATCAACGTTAGGATAAATAACCTCCGCTTCACGTCGATAAACTTTATAAACCCGCTTGGCAATAAAATTAGAATTTGCGACAAAATAGTCAACTCCATTCGCAGTACGATAATCCCACAATCGAATTTTATGTAAAAGATAACGCGTTAACCAAGCTTTTATCCCATGCTCCAGCCCTGCCTCGCGTAAATATTGATGCTGCATATCCCAAGCGTAACGAATCGGTGAATGGCAATAGCAAATATGTAGCTGATCTGGACCAGTTAACACACCCTTAGACACCGCGTGCGAACTACTAATCACAATATCATAACCACTGACATCTAATTGCTCGATTGCTAGTGGCATAAGCGGAAGATATTGACGGTGTTTGGTTTTAACAAATGGTAGTTTTTGAATAAATGAAGTTTTAACCGATTTATTTTGAATAAATCCGCGCTCGCTTGCTGGTAAAAAATCTATTAAACTAAATAAATCAGCATCAGGAAAGCAATTAATTATCTGCTCTAATACTTTCTCCGCTCCTGCGTAGGTATATAACCAATCATGGACAATTGCAATTCTCATTTTATTTTATACATTCTTATATATTGTTTCTAGCATGATTTTAGCAAATTTTGCCCATTGATAATTAACTAGCTGTGCTTGCGCCTTATCTTTCAACTCAAGCAATAACTCATCAGAGTGGCTTAGGCGTAATATTATCTGTTGTTTTAGACTATTTGTCGAGTAAGGATCAAAATATAGTGCGTTATCAGCACATACTTCTCGAATGACCCGAATATCTGATGCAATCACGATAGTTGACTCTGCCATTGCTTCGAGCAACGGAATCCCAAATCCTTCATAGAGAGATGGAAAAATTAAGGCTTGTGCATGCGAATACAAACTACGTAATTCACCATCCTTAATATAATCAGTGTAAATTAAGTTTTCTGCGACTATATCGTCAACAGCACCCAAATTCACATATTTGCCACCAACAATTACCAACATCATTTCATGGAGCTCTGGGTCTGAAGCAAATAGTTTTGCAACCATTTGAGTATTTTTACGAGTAGAGTTAGAACCAATCATCAAAAAGTATTTTTTACCAACTAATTTAAAACGATTAAAAATCTGATTTTCGTAGGCATAGTTTTGTAAACTTGGAGCATTCCCCAATACTACGATTCTATCTGCATTAACCTTCAGCAAGCGTATAATTTCAGCTTTGGAGAACTCAGAAACAGTGAAAACATATTTAGCACTAGATACTGTCACCCGGGCGATTAATTGATACCAAAGCTTAAACCATAATTTCTGACTATCTTGATTAGTCATAAAAATAACATCATGTAGCGTAATGACCTGCTTAAATTTTAAGAGTGGTGCAGTATTGCAGAAGTTAATTAACAGTGCACCTCTTGAATATATTGGTAACTCCAGTTGCTCCCAAAGATGCCCAGATAATCTCCCACAGCCTTTTATCTGAATAGACTTAAATACATAGTTGCGATATTGTTCATTAATCTCACGTTGTGGCATCAGCCCAATTACTTTAAGATCAGCATAATTGTGCAATAAAGAGTCTAGCTCTTTACACATTTCAAAGGCAAATCGTTGTACCCCAGTAATTCGCTGAATTAGAAAACGACAGTTAATTATCAACTGCATAATATTTTATTCCAATTTACTAAAATTTAACTCGCTATCATGACCTTTATACATTGCCGAATGAACCTGATTACCTGAACCACTCCAAAATGTCGATAACACCAAATATAAATATTATATTTGGCCAATTTTCTTTCAACAATCGATCTATGATATTCTATAGCACAAGCGATATCAACATTATGCTTAAATATAGGCAAATGCTGAATAACTATCAAACTTTGCATACAATGCTCAGCATGAAACTGATGATGATTTTTTTGGTTAGTAGCTTTTGCACCTACGACATTAGTCGAATGCTGACGGTACTTAACCAATGGAGCATCAAGATAGCTAATCCGTTTATAAAAGGCAGCAATTAATGCTAGATAGTGATCATGCATATAAACACCATTAGGTATTGGAAGAGCTAGGTCTAACAGCTCACGCTTCATTAACAAAGTGCACCCTGTAACATCATTAAACAGCAAGTAATCAACATACAAGCCCCGCGTTAAGCGTTTATGAGTAAACTGATCTTCTTGTAAAGGCTGTAAAGCTTCGTTAACCACTAATATATCACTATGAATAAGTAGATTGTCCCCTAACGCATCGACCAGTTTTGCAATTTTATCGTTAATCCAATAGTCATCCTGATCTGCCAAGGCAATCAAATCACCACGGCATAGTTGTAACGCTCGCTCAAAAGTTTTAACCACTCCTAGGTTATGAGGATTAAACTCCAAATGGATCTGTGGATACTGCGCAGCGTAATGATGTAGAATTTGCGAGGTCGAATCGCAAGAGCAGTCATCAACAATAATTAATTCATAAATAGGATATGATTGAGTTAAAATGCTATCTAATTGTTCACGCAAATATTTTTCGCCATTATAACTGGCTAACGCGACACTAACTTTAGCAACAGATGTCATTTTAATTTACCCCATTGCCCGCGGAAATAGTCAATAATACCTAATGTAATGAATCGTAGCTTAGTTATCTTATTTTGTTCAAAGCATATCGTAGCAATAATCATTTTTAATAAGATTTTAATATATATCTTAATAGGAGGATATTTTTGTTTATATGTTTGATATAAATACAAAAAATTTCGAGAGATGTAGTACTTACGTATAGCAGAATGATTCATCACTTCAAAGCTATAACCACATATTTTATGCATCTGGCAAGCATTTCCTAAGTCATGAACCATACGAACATCGCATAACGTTAAAATATGATAACCTGCAAGGTTTGCTCGTAAATAATAATCAATATCAACTCCATCAATGAATAATTTTGGATCAAACCCACCCAGCTTTTCCCAAATAGCAAGGTTCAACAAATTACCAGAGGTCATCGAGATAAGTGGATCATCTTTAACTCCTTCTCCATGGTGATAATCATCTAAACCATTAATCATATGCAGCGGTGACGCAACCGCTATCTTTTGTAAGTCCGGAGCATTCTCAACAAAGTCATTTAACCTAGATAATAGTTCATTGCTTAATCGGCTATCTTGATCCATCGTAACAAGATGCGTAAAATTTTGTTCCAGTGCTAATTGTGCGCTATAATTTAATGCTGCAGCAATTCCCTGATTACCACCCAACCAATAATATTGATGTCCCGCTTGATCACAAAACTCTTTAAGCCATTTACTTTCTTCCGCAGAGTTGTCAACAATCAGATGCGGAAAATAGTCAACCGCCAGATTTTCTGTCAAACTTAACGGTGGATTATACGCAACACTAACAATTAAAACTTTGAGCATCTTGTTCCTTAAAATATTTTCTGTTGCTTTAAATAAAGATATGCGACTAAAATAACAAATAATTCAACACTAAGAACACTTAATGCCATTCCTACGTATGCAAATTTTGGTACCAAATAATATGCAATAAGCAAATATAGCAAACTACTCGCACCATATAACGCAGGCAGAATACGCTCACGCTTTAATGGAATAATAGTTTGAATTACTAACAAATTACTAATGCAAATTATGACTGGTATAAAAATCAAAATTCTTAACACCGCAATTGTTGGCAAATATTTCTCCCCAAACAGGATCGGAACCAACCATGGCGTGAGAAAATAGATAATCAAACTGATGAGAAGGCTAATTCCCGCACTTTGCCACAGTTTTGTCTTAATGTAGCGGATACCGTTTTTGCAATCTTCCTGTAATAGTTTTACTGCCTGTGGAAACAATGCGGCAAAGAAAGCTCCATAAACACTATTTAACGCAATAATTATTTTCTCAGCATTTGCATAATAAGCAACATAAGTTACATTATGCGTAAAGACACCAAGCATAAAACTATTGGAAGTTGCATAAAAGCTACCAATTAAGGTAGAAAGGAATATATGCCACCCTCGTTTCAACTGCTGACAAATATCACCCCAGCTAGGCAAATGATAACTTAGGTGTAATTTATGCAATAGCAAATATTGAATATATGCAATCCCGATAAGCAATGGAACTAAGTTTAATAATGGTAGCCAAACATAATTTTTATCTTGATGGATACACGCAAAAATAAGTAATACTGAAACTCCACGCGTAACCACATTAAGAAACGTTATATAACGCATCTGCTCCAAGCCCTGAAATAGCCAACTGGGGAAAAATACGTTATAGATTAGACCTAAAAAAGTTAACGCATAAATAACGTAATCATGCCGATAATGTGGCATGTACAAGATATAAACAGAAGCAATTACGAATAAACAAATAAATAGTACAAATTTAATACACGTAACACTACTCAGAATTCGCGCCAATAGAACAGGACTATCACGATTGAGAGACACCTCTCGCGTAGCACTCATCCCAAACCCATAATCACAAATCAGTCCCAAATAACTGGTAATTGCTAATGCAAATAAGATAACTCCATAATGCTCCACGGATAAAACCCGTGTGAGATATGGAATAGTTATAAATGGAAAAACATAATTTGAAAGCTGCAGAATCAACATAGCAATAAAATTACTCGTCAGCTTACTTTGTCGCTTCATAGGAGACTACACCAAAGGCAGGACTCGCGATTAAAGATTAATTTCATGTTCAAACTTATCTAGTGCCATTTGCACTGCTATATTCATATCATAATAACGATAATCAGCTAGATGCCCAGACAAAATAATCTCTGGATATTCTTTTGAAAGCTGTTTATACTTTGCAAATATTGCCAAATTAGTTTCCGCAGGAATAGGATAGTACGGAATATCTTTACGTGTTCCACCCCGATGATACTCTTCTACAATTGCAGTATAAGGATGGATTTGACCCGTTAGATATTTAACCTCGGTGACTCGGGTAAAATCATAATCATTTGGATAATTGATAGTAGCAATATCCTGATAGTGCTCTTGCATTAAAGTTTTAATTTTAAAATCAACGGTTCGATAAGGAAGCTCACCATAACAGTAATCAAAAAGCTCATCAATTTTACCTGTAAATATTAACTTACCCTCAAATACTTGCCCCATAAATTTAATCTGCTTGCTATGATGGTTTACAGTAACTACTTCACGATAGTCCGTATTAAGCATAACTTTAATATTTGAGTTACCCAACATTCTTTTGAATAACTGATTATACCCAAAACGAGGAATACCTTGATAACTATCTTGAGAATGACGATCATCGTAGGAAAGATGAATAGGCATCCTTCCCGTAACGTACTCATCTAACTCATCAGGCTTTAAGCCCCATTGCTTGTAGGTGTAATTAAGATAAATTTTATTATAAATAAAATCTGCCAATAATTTTAAATCATCATCTTGGGTCTTACGGAGTTCTAAAATAGGAATCTTTTTACCAAAGCCGAAATGACTAATTAATTTTCGAATTAGCTCACTTGCCATGTACTCGGGAAAAATAACCTTTAAGCTATTAAAATTAAAAGGAATTGGCACCAAGCTTCCATCAACATACGCAGCAACTTTGTGCTGATACTGCTTCCACCCCGTAAATTGAGACATATAGTCCCAAATTTTTTTGTCGGCAGTATGAAACACTCGCGGACCATACTTATAAACTAAAATCCCATCTTCATTGTACTGATCATAGCAATTCCCACCGATATGATTACGTTGTTCAATAATTAAAACGCGTTTCTTAAGTTGTGTGGCAATTCGTTCAGCCATCACTGCACCAGAAAATCCTGCACCAATTACAATATAGTCAAACATATAATCACCTTTATTTTGATTACTTTATATCTATAGCTCGTTCATTTCTCTAGTTGGTTGTCAAGTACTTTACACATTAATATAAACCACATTACTTGCTACCCACCAGTATTTTGAATTTGTTTTAGCATAACCATTACTATTTCGATAGTATTTCATTAAAAATATGCTCTAGCTTAACCATAAAGCTGGACTGTAAATTATTCGACATAACTTTTTGGTAATTATTCTCTATCATCCTAGATAGTTGTTTATGATCTTGGATCAGACATTCAAGTTTATTTTCAAAATCACTAATATCGTTCACTGCAAACAACATTTCTTTGGATAAAAAATCACTGACCCCAACTAAGTCCGTGGCAAGTATTGGTACTCGGCGAATGGCGGCCTCAAGCATTACTAATGGTACTCCCTCAACAATACTCGGAATCACCAGCAAATCAATCTGGCGATATACTACATCTTTTTCTTGAACCAAGCCAGCAAACTTAACCCTACCAGAAAGATGATTCTTTTGTACTAAGGCACTGAGTACTCCGAAATCTTCTCCCTCACCAAAAAATATTACTCTTACATTCTTAAACTTTGTTTTTGTCAACCAGTCAATAATAAATCTCTGATTTTTACGCTTAGTCAACGCGCCAACCACTCCAATTGTAACTAGTTTAAGATCAAGACTTCTAATCTCACTGGACATAGGCTCTTGAACAAAGTTTTCTAATACATATACAGGCTTATTATCCGTTAATAGTTTTAGCTGAGCTAAAAATTTGTTATTGATAGTAATAAAACCATCAGGAATCTTATAAATTATGCGAGAAAAAAAGTCACGAATCGAAACCAACGGTAATTTTAATTCGGAAGGAAGAAACGCACCTGGAATATAGGAATATACTTGTTTTTTTATCAATCTACATGCTAACAACATTTTTGAGCCAAGCTCAATATCTCCTTGTGCTACCAACACTAAATCAGGGTTTATTGCCCGCAGGCGCATAACAAGCGAAAAAACATCGATTGGCTGAAAAAAAGCTCGCACACTCTGCCCATATTTAGATTTTACACTAGTCAAAGATATTGATAAACGTGAATTACTAATTAATGAGGCTGCTGCAATTAATTTCTTATTTTGCTTATTACAGACCAAAACTAGGGAATGATCAAATATCTTAAGCAAAGAACTAATAATATGAAGCATCATTTGTTCATGTCCACCAAATACCAAACTATCAGAATAGAGTAAAATTTTCTTATTATATTTTACTTTAGTGTCTTTGGAAACTACAAAAGCTTGTAACTTTACTTTAACTTCACGGTAATCATAGCGTTTGATCACAAGACCAGCGAATAAACTAAAGAAATAACGCACTAGCCAGTAGTAACGTGACATGCCCTTGTAAAACTTGTGAATAAAATATATTTTACTTTTAGTTGAATGATAAACCGTAAACCGTGACTTACTACCACCAGTTAAGCTACTCACCTTATGATAAAGGTTCAAGTTTCCTGCATACCAAACCTTAATACCTTGCTGCTTAGCTCGATACATCCAATCAACATCTTCATAATAAATAAAGTAATTTTCATCCAGATAACCAATTTGTTCAAATACATCTTTGATAATCAGTGCACAACACATCGGGGCAAAATCGTGCCAGCTAGGTGTGTCAAAACGCCCATCATCAACGCTCCCCATTCCTATATGAATATTTTTTAGTGCTTGCTTAGGATCAAAATAACCACCACCATACCAAATCAAATTTTCTTCGGGGTAATGCAGCATTTTAGGCGCAATAATTTTTGCATTCTGCTCATACGATGATTCAACCAACCCCTGAATGAGGCTTGGCTGAAAAATAGTGTCATTATTAATTAATAAAACGGCATCACAGCCATCAGATATAGCATGACGAATCGCCAGATTATTGGCAACTGCGAACCCATAATTATGAGCTAATGCGACATAGTCATACGCATCAGGACGGCCATATTCAGATAATAAAGCTTCGACACTATGCTCAGAGCTATTGTCATATACATATAAATGCCAATCAGTATAAGTTTGCGAAAACAATGAGTTTAAAAAACCAGCCATGACTTCATGACTGTTATAAGTTATGGTTATAATGCCGATTTTCATCTGTGTGTTAGGCTAAAATAAAATTTGGCAAATCGTTTATTGATTGCAGTATAGAATATCATTGACACAGTAGCAGCTCCCCCCAATTTCTTATAAACAAACAAAATAGTACTTAATTTTGGCAATTTACAACTAATAATCGATAAGAAATAACTCTTAGGTATTTCCATCTGTTTGCAATAAAACTCAGGTTGCTTTGATAAACTATTTAAAAATCTGATCTGTTTGTTAAATGTCGATAACATTAATTCATAACTAGGCATAGCCCCACTACCAATTACATTATTAATATGCTGCCTATACTTCACCAGTTTATGGTTGGTATAAATTAACTTGTTATAAGCCCTAGCATAAAGCGCTAAATAATAATCATGCATAATTGTATCATCCGGAAATGGTAATGCAATCTTAAGTAACTCTCTTTTTAATAACGCCGTACATCCCGTAACATCATTACGAAAATAATACATTTCCAGACTACCATCATGATATGGTTTTATTGAGGAATAAGATTCATTAATTATATTTAGCTGTTCATCTACAACGTAAGCATCGCTATGGATCAGCCAATTATTCCCAAGGGTTGCAATTAATATTTCTAGTTTGTTTGGCAACCAGACATCATCTTGATCAGCTAAAGCTATATAGTCTCTAGAACAAAGTGACAACCCACGTTCAAAAGTCTTAACCACACCCAAGTTGATATTGTTGTGATAAAGTTTAATTTGATGATATTTTGTAGCATATTCACAAAGTATATCCCATGTACCATCGGTTGAACAATCATCAACAACAATAATCTCTGCAGGAATAAAGCTTTGATAAAACAAGCTATCTAACTGCTGTGACAAATATTTCTCACCATTAAACGTAGCCATAACCACAGAGATCATAAAAAATCCTACCATATATTATCAGTAATTATTTTCTCATTTGCTTAGCAGCCAAATCTTCAAAAAATTTAGTTATCCTTTCCTCACTTACATCAAAACCAGAACAGAATGGTAAATTAAACTTATGGCACGAGAGTCTATCACATGGTGAACATTCAACAACAGGCGAAGCTAACAAAGCCTCACTATTTTTCCGCACAAAATGACGGCGTGAACTCACATCTTTATCATGAGTTGGTCCATATAGCACCAAATGAGGTATATCAAGTATAGCAGCAAAATGTGAAGTCCATGAATCAGCACAAACTACTCCAATTGCGCTCTCAAATATAAAGCGCCACTGACTTGGTTCATAATTCGCCAGTATCCAATCATCACACAACGCTAATCTTTGTTCATTAGCCCCACCAACTTGAACAACATGAAATCCCATGCTATGCAATAAATTAATTAGATGTTTCAATACGTGTTCCGGAATAGATTTCAGTTTCCAACCAGCATATGGGTGCAAAAGAATTACAGGCTTTTTCCATAAATACTCATATTGTCCAATCAAATCACTTGAAGTATAAGGTCGTATATTTTCCAGAGGCGTGTCAATAGGCAACTCAAGCTCGTTAAGAAAATGTTCAACTATATTTAATCCGACGGCTCGAAAATCACGTAATTTATGACTCAATGCCAATTTACGCGAAAAATCATTCCGAGAGCAGACAAAGTCAACCGCTTGCTGCATAATCATCAAATTATCTTCAACTTTAGTTGGCATTTTTACAGGTATCTTCTCAACCGGAAATGATGGTTCAAAAGCCGCAACCCAAGACATCATATCTTCGCAAACATGTAATCTAACATTAACTCCATTCTTAACAGCCGCGAAACAAACCTGAATAGCAATCAATATATCTCCGCGATGAAACGGACACACAAACTCCACCCACTGTCGCCATGGAACGAATTGGCGGGGCTGCATCGTAATTCTATAATCTTCATCGTCAAGCGAAAGATTCACATTGTAATACGGATCATGTTTTAATTCTTTGCCATATTTTTTAATCATATTTTTACATTCTTGACGATGATTCGCTATTTTTTCCTTGGTATCATCATTACCACGACTAACCGACTCCTTGTGATATAACTCGGAAAATGGACTATATATAATTTTATAACCCTTTTTACGTACTTTTAAACACAAATCAACATCATTAAATCCAATCGCAAATTTTTCTTCGTCAAAGCCATTAACATCTTCAAAAATGTCTTTATGCATTAATAAGCATGCAGCTGTAACGGCTGATACTTCATGTGGTAACTGAGGAAGCCCAAAATATCCGGCACTATTTCGAGCGAAATGCCGCTGTGGGTGACACGCTACACCATAGATGCCTAAAGTTACCCCCGCATGTTGAATCGTATTGTTTTCGTAAAGCAACTTCGCCCCAACCACCCCAACTGTAGGTTGGCGAAGAAACGCCAGCATTTCTGTCAACCAATCAGGATGTATGATTTCAATATCATTATTGATAAAGCCAATAATATTTCCTGTCGCCTCGGCTACAGCCTTGTTATTTAAGCGTGAGAAATTAAATTCGCCTATCTCTCTAATTATTTTTACTTTCTCATTGATTGATATTTTATCTAAATACTTTAGAGTTTCTTCCTCTTCGCTTCCGTTATCCACTATAATTACTTCAATATTAGAATAAGCAGTTTTTTCTAATAAACCTTCAACGCAAACTGATAGAATTTCTACTTTATCTCGAGTGGGAATAATTAGAGAAACTTTTGGCATTTCATCATGTTTTAATTTAAGCCTCCACGTTCCAGGAAATAGTCGCATCGGTTCAAGAGAGTACAAGTCTCTTAAAGAGCCATTCTGAAAATAATCATTTAACGCCTTAAACGCAGAGTCATCTGAAATATCATGATTATTTGTCGAAAATGTATCATTTCCTTCAAAATTCCGCCAATGATATAATATTGATGGTATGTGGGCAATCTTATTTTCTGTAGTATAAGAAAGACACCTTAACAATATATCATAATCTTGGCTGCCTTCATATCCCACCCTAAATCCACCAATGTTTTTTAGTATTGAGGTTCTATATACTCCCATATGAGCAAAGAAATTTTGAGCATAAATTAGAGTATAGTTCCAATCACTTTTAAAATAAGGATCATAGCGCTGACCATCCCTGTCTATCTTATCTTCATCTGTATAAATCAAGTCCACATTGCCATCTAATTCATTAATCTTTGCGACGACCATGTATAGGGAATGAACAGGAATTACATCGTCATGATCCATTAAAACAGTATATATCCCAGAGCATAGCTCTAATGCCGTGTTACTAGCTGCCGAAATATGCCCATTCTCTGTACGAAAGGTAACTTTTATCCGATGATCTTTTTCTTGATATTCTTTTAGTAACGCTATAGTTTGCTTATTAGAAGAACAATCATCAGCAATACATAATTCCCAATTAGGATATATTTGATTTATTATGGAATCAATTGCCTGTTTCAAATAAATGGTTTTTGTATTATATACAGGCATTAAAATCGATATTAATGGCTTACTATTAAAACTATCGATATGCTTTATGATATCCTTAACATCATCGTCTCGGATAACATCAAAGCGAGAGATATATTCCTGATAAAGGTTAGTAACTGGAACTTTGCGCATCCGTAAATAGTGTTTGGTTTCCTTTAAGGCAAAATAAAGACCATTTTTTCTAACCAAATTTGCAAATTTTCTAACAAGTTTTATTTTTCTAATCATTTTTACTCACAACTAATTAAAGTTATTAGGCAGTGTCGTCAAATTATCTTACTCCACAAACAAATACATCTAATTTGTACTGCTGCCAAATATGATGATGCTCTTTTGGCATATCTGGTAGCTATTCCACGCCACTCTTTTAAATCCAGAAAAGCATTCTCCACAAGATGCCTTAATTTATACAGATTCCTATCGTATTTCCGTAATACCTTGCGATTTTTCTTCGGTGGTATCAC
>RXJX01000032.1 GCA_003963245.1 Neisseriaceae bacterium | reverse complement strand
CGGTTGATGGTTTGCTTTTATTCTTCATCTAGGTTCCAAGGCGTTTTCGTAATATCAATCATAATACCATACTTGTTGTCAATGCGTAAGTTCTAATTATTTATGACAAAATAACCGATGTTACGTAATCATACTCAAATTTCTAAATTTAGTGTGGTGATGTTTAGTTAAGCTCCAATTTCCAAGTAGCTCTAGCTGTATTAAGGAATAACTGACGCTTTAGAACAAAATGATTTAGCTTGAATACAATACGACAGGAAGCTGTTTAAAAATTAAGAGGAATTACAATTAGACTCCTGCTGTTTACTTGAGTCAGTAGCTAATTGCAACGATATAAACTCAAGAAATCTCATTATTGCAAAAATTACATTTAATATGTCATAAATTCCACACAATAAGGCTTAGAGATGATGTAAACTAATTACTGGAAAATTAACGAATGTTACCCACCAAGATAGATAATTTGTGAACATCAGAATAACCGTTAAAATGAATTACAAACAAATGTCTTTGAAAACAGATTATTTACCGCTAACTCAAGCAAGAGTTACAAGGTCGAAATAATGAATGAAGCAATAGTACCCCCATAATCAAATACTCGCATACTAGCTAACCATGAATCAGACAATGAAACTTTAAGCACACTCTCAAATCCCTTTAGAAAGAAAGCGTGAACATATTAACGATTGTCTAATATTTAAGACAGCACATTGTATAAATTTTATACAACGCAAATAAAGTTGTGTACTGCGGTCATGACCGAGCTACCAGCAGGTAGTGTAAAGAAAATAAACATGCTTACAATTTTCTAGCATAGCCAGTATGATAGATAACCACTAAAAACACCTGCAACATTTGCTATTATTGCAAAGTATGGTTATATAAACTTACTTAGATTCAGGAGACATAATGTTTAAACGGATATTTAAAGCGCTTTCTAACAATATTGCCATTGATTTAGGTACATCAAATACGCTGGTTTATATGCAAGGCAATCTAATTTTGGATGAACCATCAATGGTTGCCTTAACTATTGATAAAAATGGCGTCGAAAAGAAAATCTTAGCTATAGGCAAAGAAGCAAAAGAAATGTTCGGTAAAACACCAAAAGAAATTGAAGTAATCCGCCCAATTAAAGATGGTGTGATTGCTGATTTTTATATTACCGAGCAGATGATTAAGCTTTTTATTAAAAAAGCTTCAAAATTTAAGCGCATAATTTCAATTCGCACTAAAATTATAATTTCTGTTCCCTATGGCTCAACTCAAGTTGAACGTCGTGCAATTAAGAATACTGCTTTAGCTGTTGGTGCACATCGTGTCGAAATTATTGAGAACGTAATGGCTGCAGCGATTGGTGCTGGCTTACCCATAGAGTCCTCAGATGCTTCAATCGTGGTTGATATTGGGGGTGGTACAACCGAAGTTGGTGTAATTGCGCTTGGCGGTTTAGTCTATGCAGGCTCAATTCGAGTTGCTGGTGATCGTATGGATGAAATTATTGCTAACTACATTCGCTCTAAACACGGTCTACTAATTGGTAATTTAACCGCAGAGCGGATAAAGATGGCAGTTGGTTCTGCTCATTCAAGTATTGATAATACTTCGATGGAGATTCATGGACGTAATTTGTTTGATGGATTACATAAAAAAATTACTATTAGCTCTTCAGAAATTTGTGGAGCTCTTGGAGAAACGCTTAATCAAATCGCTACTACAGTCAAGCAGGCATTAGAAGCAACTCCTCCTGAATTATCTGAAGTTTTACTTAACTCTGGTATATTCTTAACTGGTGGAGTGTCCTTATTATCTGGACTAGATATGTTACTATCAGAAGTTACTCAACTTAAAGTTACGGTTGCAGAAGAACCGTTGCGGTGCGTCGCCAAAGGATGTGTAGCGGCTATGGATTATATAACGACAAACAAAATCTATATCAAAAATAATTAGTGAAATAATCTCATTATCTTTACCAAGTGAGCTCTACTCTCATAGTGCAGCGCATTAATTAATTAAAAAAACAGATTGAAGAATCATAGTACAATAGATGGTTATATTTTCTGAATGATATCCAGTCACAACTTGATGTCAATATGATTACACCTTAGAAATGGAGCACTACCAATGAGTGATAAATTTAAATTAAATGAACAACTAACTAAAGATGCTTTGGACTATCACCGCTTGCCTACACCTGGAAAAACTCAGGTTGTTTCAACTAAACCCGTCGCAACTCAACGCGATCTATCTCTGGCATACTCGCCAGGCGTTGCAGCTCCTTGCCTAGAGATTGAAAAAGATCCTAAAACCGCTTATGAGTATACTAACCGCGGTAATTTGGTAGCAGTGATTAGTAACGGAACTGCAGTGCTTGGCTTGGGCAATATTGGTGCCTTGGCGGGTAAACCAGTAATGGAAGGTAAAGGAATTTTATTTAAAAAATTTGCCGGAATTGACGTTTTTGATATCGAAGTAAATGAAACCGATGTTGACAAATTCGTCGAAGTAGTTGCGGCACTTGAACCGACTTTTGGTGGTATTAATCTCGAGGATATAAAGGCTCCAGAATGTTTTGAAATTGAGCGCAAGCTCAAAGAGCGTCTGTCAATTCCAGTTTTTCATGATGATCAGCACGGAACTGCAATCGTGGTTGCTGCCGCAACTATTAATGGCTTAAGTATAGTTAATAAAAAAATTGAAGATGTAAAAATTATCGTCTCTGGTGCAGGCGCTGCAGCTATTGCCTGTTTAAATCTCTTGGTAAGCCTTGGCGCGCAAAAGAAAAATATTTATGTTTGCGATTCTAAGGGTGTTATCCACTCTGAACGCGAAGGTAAATTGGATTCTTCTAAGCAACAATATTGCCAAACTACCTCTTACCGCACTTTAGATGATGCAATTGAAAACGCAGATATCTTCTTAGGCTTATCAGGACCTAATACGGTTTCGCAAGATTCAATTCGTAAAATGGCACCTAATCCATTAGTCTTTGCATTGGCAAATCCAACACCGGAAATTATGCCGGAGTTAGTTCTAGAAGCTCGCCCAGATGCAATCATGGCAACTGGGCGCAGTGATTACCCTAATCAAGTGAACAATGCTTTGTGTTTTCCATATATCTTCCGTGGCGCGCTAGATTGTGGCGCAACTGCTATCAACGAGGCAATGAAAGTTGCCGCAGTGCACGCAATTGCTAACTTAGCAAAGATGGAACCAAATGAAATGGTAACCAGTGCTTATGGTGGGCAAGAGCTATGCTTTGGACGCGAGTATTTGATTCCTAAGCCACTTGATCCACGTTTGATTGAAGTAATTGCCCCGGCAATTGCTAAAGCTGCAATGGAAAGTGGAATTGCTACTCGCCCAATTGATGATTTTAATGCCTATGCTCAAAAATTGAATGAATACGTTTATCGTTCAAGCATGATTATGCGCCCTATTGTCAATGCAGCTAAATTGCGCCCAATGCGTATTGTTATCTGTGAAGGTGAAGATGAGCGTGCCTTGCTGGCAGTATCAGAGATCAAAGAACTGAAACTAGCCCGTCCAATAATAATTGGTCGTCCGTTTGTCATTGAAAAACGGATTGAAAAACTAGGACTCAAAATCGAAGCTGGCGTAGATTTTGAATTAGTCAATATTGAAAATGATTACCGTTATAAAGCCTTATGGCAGCGTTATTATCAGCTTACCAAGCGTAAAGGTGTTACCGAAGAAACAGCTCGCGATCATATGTTAACCCGTCGTACTTTAATCGGTGCAATGCTTATTAGTAACGGCGATGCGGATGGAATGGTCTGTGGACTAGATGGTAAATATCATAACCACTTTGAAACGATTAAAACCGTCATTGGTTATGACAACCCAGGTAAAATTGCTGCAGCAATGAATGCACTAATTATTCAAAGTGGTACTTTGTTTATCGCCGATACTCATGTGAATGAAAATCCGACCGCTGAACAACTCGCAGAAATTACTCGTATGGCGGCTAAAGTTATTCATACTTTTGGCGTGATGCCACATGTGGCTCTGGTTTCGCATAGTAGTTTTGGCTCTCATGGTGATTCACCAAGTGCAATAAAAATGCGTAGTGTATTGGAAATATTACAAAAAACGGATCCAGAATTAATTATTGATGGTGAAATGCATGCTGATGCTGCATTGATTCCTGATATCCGAGCTCGTGCAATGCCCGATTCTCCATTAGTTGGACCTGCTAACTTAATGGTAATGCCAAATATCGAGGCAGCAAATATTTCCTATAACCTAATGCGCGTATCTTCATCTGATGGCGTGACGGTAGGGCCAATCTTGATGGGAATGAATAAACCAGCCCATATTATCAGCCCTATTTCAACGGTTCGCCGTTTGGTTAATATGGTTGCACTGGCATCCGTTGAAGCACAATTAAAAGCATAATTTCAATCAGTATAGTACTTCATTTATCGGCAAATAAATGGAGTACTATTTTTCTTTTTCTATAGGGGGTAAACATGTATCATAAAAAAAATGTATTAATTTTAGCTTTAATCGCTAGCTGTGTATCAATTAGCGCATGTTCAGATAAAACCAAATCTTCAGAAAATAATAGCTCATCAAATTCTAGCGGCAATAATATTATCAATGTGGACTTAGGTGCTGATATTGCTACCCTCGATCCACAAATGGCAGAAGATGTACAAAGCACTCGGGTTGCGTACGATTTATTTGAAGGTTTGGTAACAGCAGATCAAAGTAATAAACCAATCCTTGGTTTGGCAGAGAAATGGGATATCTCAGCGGATAATAAAACTTATACTTTTCATCTACGACCAAGTCTTAAATTTTCTGATGGTACCCCGATTACTGCAGATGATGTAATTTTTAGTTTTCAGCGACTAGCTGATCCAAAAATGGCCTCTCCATATAACTTACTAACTTCAAACATTGTTAATGGACAAGCAATAATAGATGGTAAAGCAGCCGTAAATACATTAGGAATAAAAGCACTTGATGCAAGTACAATCCAGATTACGCTAAATCATCCTGATAGCGCATTTCTATCAATTTGCGCTCAACCAGAATTAGCAATCGTATCTAAAGCCAATGTCACAAAATTTGGCACGACATGGACTGACCCTAAAAATATGGTAACCTCTGGTGCCTATAAATTAGATGAGCGTGTGATCCAAGGATATATCTTGGAAAGTAAAAACCCCAACTATTATGATGCCAAAAACGTAGCAATCGAACAAGTTAAATTTTTCCCGATTGTTGACAAAAACTCTTCTTTAAGTCAATATAAATCTGGTGGACTAGATATTACTTATTTGCTACCTATTGACCAATATAAAACAATCAAAGCACAAATGCCAGAGCAAGAGCATACCGTCTCTTGGGAAACTATTGAGTACCTTGATTTCAATATGACATCACCAAAATTTAAAGATAATATTAAGTTACGTCAGGCATTATCAATGGCAGTAGATCGTCAGGCAATTGTTAAAGATGTAATGGGACAGGATCAAAAGCCATTATATGCTTACACCACTTCAACTGTTGAAGGAGGTAAGTTTGCTGGCTTGGACTACGAATGGTCAAAATGGCCACGCGATTTACAAGTAGCTAAAGCTCAACAGCTATTTAAAGAGGCTGGTTATGGACCAAATCATCCATTGCAGGTTTCTATCTCCTATAATACTCGCGATGATCATAAGAAAAAAGCAATTGCTATTGCTTCAATGTGGCAGCAGGTTTTTGGAGCTAACAGCATTCAAGTGACATCCGCAAATCAGGAATGGAAAACTTTCTTACAAGCACGGCACAAAGGTGATTATGACTTAGCTCGTGATGGTTGGGTCGCAGATTATGACTCAGTAGATAGTTACACTAATCTCTATATGTGTAACGGCCCACAAAATAATTCACACAGTTGCACTGTTGGTTACAATGATTTGATCACTAAGGCACAAAATTCATCAGATGCTAAACAAAGAATTGAATTAACCCGTCAGGCACTCAAAGCAGCTATGGATAATTATGTAGTGATTCCACTTTATCAGGATACTTACTACCGTTTAGTTAGCCCTAAGGTTAAAGGTTATACACCTGAAACTAATCATTTAGATCATGTAATGAGTAAATGGTATAAGTTTTAATAGCTTCCATCATATATGATAAAAAAGCCAGAGAATTGATCTCTGGCTTTTTTCCGTAACGGCTTAGAAGAAATTACTCTGCTGCCTGAGCTTTAAGCTCCATAACATCACGCATTGCCTTTGCCAATGGCCTAACAAAAACAAAGAGGATCAATGCGAAGACTGTCGCTCCAATCCCAATATAGGCAAATAAAGTTTGATAACCATGTAAAATATCTGCATTTGAAGTTACTTTACTTTCATCAACACCGCCAAACCCAGCCAGCATCCCGCCAAGTTTCATTCCAATTGCTGTAGTTACAAACCATACCGCTTGTGCAAAACCACCCAAGCGTAGCGGCATTAATTTTGAAACCATCGACAAGCCAATTGCTGAAATTAGCAACTCACCTAAAGAATACAAGCCATAGCCTAAAAATAACCAAATCAACGAAATAGTTGAATTAGCATCACTCAAAAAACAACTTAAGGCTAAAAGCACATAGGCTAGACCACAAACCAACATGCCAAAAGCAAACTTAGCAGGAATAGAAATTGGTGCGTTTTTATGTTCGGAACGAACATAAATACTAGCTAAAATTGGCGATAATAAAAAGATATAGAAGGGATTAAAGCTTTGCGTAACCTCAGGAGGGATAACAAAACCGAAAACATCATTACGTACATTATGCACTGCAAATAAAGTTAATGAAGTTGCCATTTGCATATACATAACCCAAAAGAAAATCGATTGGATCAGCAAGATAAACGCAATCATCATACCTTTACGTTCAAAATCATTTAAATATGAACGCAGCGTAAAGAAGATGACAAATACGATTCCTGCTACTGCAAACAATATAATTTTACTAAGCGCTGGATTCTTTAACAATAACCCTAAGCCATAAGCCAGTACAACACCAACCAATGAAATAGCAAACATGATCAAAAATTTATTTTGACCACTCTTACCTACATCATTATCACTATTAACAAAATTTTTGTGTAAAATAAAGTAAGAAATTAATGCTACAAACATCCCTATTCCACACAAACCGATTGCAAATCCATAAGAAGTTTTTACCGCGACAAATGGAATAATAATCATGCTAAAGAAGCTGCCAAGATTGATTGACATATAAAAGTAGGTAAAAGCAGAGTCAAAACGAGGATCAGTTGGTTTAAAGCAACGATTGACATAATTACCAGCATTAGTCTTAAAGAAAATATTTCCAACTAAGACCATGCCCATTCCCCAATAGAGGGAATGTACGTTAGAAACTACCCCAAAACTACCATACCCTATCATTAGGAAAATAATTCCAAGTAAATAGGTTCGACGTAATCCAAGGACTTTATCACCTAAATAACCACCGACCACTAAAAGTGCGTATAATAATGCTGAGAAAGAACTAAAGAGATCTGTTGCTTCGGTTTCTTTTAAGCCAAATTTTTGGATAAAAAACAACACGGCAACGGCTTGAAGTCCGTAAAAAGCAAAACGCTCCCAGAACTCAATGAATAATACGGCATAAAATGTTTTTGGCATATGCCAAAAACCATGCTTATCGTTTGATACTGCAGCTGTCATCGCTACTCCCTGATAAAATATAGTCTTATATTTTATCAGAAGGGCTTGACTAGACTGGCGGTTTATATGCTGCAGTGCACTACGTCACTATGTCTAAACTAATTTTATAAACTGTAGCTACGGTCGCCAGAACTAAATCCCAACCACTCATCTTGCTCAAGATTTTTACTAAATCCGCAAACTTTAAAGCTCTCGCCCATCTCATTAGGCGAAACCAGTTTATTTACTTGATTAGAAATTTGTAGATATTCATGCTCGCTCAATTTTGATTTAAGTTGCTGCATTTGTTCAGTGAGTCCGCAGTTAAGCAAGAAGTTAGCCTGGGTGGTATAGCCAATAAATTCCAATTGCGAATCCAAGGCAGTAGTAACAATAGAGCTCCAATCAACACTAGCAGTAATGTCACAGATACCTGGATAATGAAGAACACTATCTAAAACCTGTTGGCGGTAAAAACCACGTAGAGTTCCACGATTTTTTTGTGGGTGATAATATTCAGACTCTCCATAGCCGTAGTCTATCAAAAGAATTGCACCGTGCTCTAAACTCTCAGCCAGACTATGGATAAAACCCCGTGAGCTAAGATTAATTTCAGTTTGATAATCATGATAAGATAACTTTAATCCTCGCGCAACATCAATTACCGGAGAATTAACTTGATAATCACGATACAAATACCCCGAATTGGGAGAGTAGCCGACTCCTAATTCAGTAATCTCTTGATTGTTTATATGTACCAAATTACACGGTTGAGCATCGAGGACTTCATTAGCAAGCATTACACCGTTAAAATTCACTGGTAGATTTTCTAACCACACAACCTTACTTAGATATTCCGGACACTTTTCAGCAATCATGGTACGCTGCCAAAGCGCCAAATCAGCGCTTAGTTCAAGAATATAGTAATGTTCAATTTGAGAATCCAGAGCAATTAAAATATCACAGGCAAGTTTTCCGTTACCCGCACCAAATTCTAAGATATTATGAGCAACACCAAAACTAAATAATTCACTAATTTGCCGAGCCATCAGCTGCCCAAACAAACTGGAAATCAGCGGAGCTGTCACAAAATCGCCGCGCGCACCAAATTTAAACAAAGGATTGGAATAATAGCCTAGTGAGGGGTAATAAAGAGCAAGCTCCATGTAACGTGCAAATGAAATAACGCCACCAGCTTGCTCTATTTCATGATTAATAATATTTTGTAATTTTTGAGTTAATTGATGTTCTTCAGGAGATAGTTGAAATAATTCAGAATTACTATCAGTCATCAGTAGTATCCCTGCTTCTAGTTTTAGGAGTAAATTCATTGCGCGGAACTGCTAGTTTCCAATTGTACCACCAATCCTGTGCATAAAGTTTCGCTAGTTCTGGATTATTTCTTAGCACCAATAAATTTTCGGCATTTTTAGTTTCGGCAGCTTTGGTAAAATTAAATGATCCAGTAATCACTGTTTTGTCATCAATAATCATTACCTTATCATGATAAATTGCATGTTTAACATCAATCCGTAAATCAAAGCCCTGATTAGTAAAAAACGTACTGGAAGAATATTTTTGACTAATTTGACTTTTATCCAAAATG
>RXJX01000018.1 GCA_003963245.1 Neisseriaceae bacterium | reverse complement strand
TCGCCCATGCGAAAGTAGGACATTGCCAGGCTCCAAACATAAGCCCAGATAATCTCTGGGCTTTTTATTTATTTGATAGCATTTATAACTCTTTAAATCTATTCCAACTCTAAATTTATATAAATCCCCTCATCCTTATTGCAGTATAATATTGTTTCTAAACGCAATACTACTAAGAAAGATTTATTATGCCGCACCTTATTCTCGAAGCCTCGTCTAATATTGTTGAAACAAACGATAAAATTAAGCAAACGTTGCAGAAATGTCAGAATTTATTAGTTGAAAAGTTACCAACACAGCTAGCTAGCTGCAAGAGTAGACTTATTTTGCATGATGTATTTATCTTGGCTGATAATCAAGAGCGCAATGCTTTTGTTCACTTAACTGTAAAATTGTTAAAAGGGCGTAGTGCAGAATTGCTTCGTGAAACTTCAGCTAATTTACAATCATTGCTTTATGCTGAATTTAATAAAAGCGCCTCCCAATTAGCGCTGGGAATTAGTGTTGAAATAACTGAACTAAATGATAGCTACGCCAAATAGCAGAGCTATAATAAAAAAGCCCAGAACATAATCATGCTGGGCTTTTTTATTAAACAAAATTGATTAAGCAATAAATGAGTTCATTCGCTTAACGAAACCAACTGGATCATCAAGCTGAATTCCTTCTGCTAGTTGAGCCTGTTCAAAGATAACTAAGCTTAAATCATCAATTTGTACTTGATCAATGCTTGACTCTAGTTTATTAATTAATTTATGGTTTAAATTAATTTCTAAAGTTGGTTGCATAGATGGAACTTCCTGACCAGCTTGACGTAATAAACGTTCCATTTGCATACTCATAGCATTGTTCTCAACAACCAAACATGCTGGAGAATCAACTAGTCGCGTAGTTACCACCACTTCTTTTACCTTGGCACCTAACGCAGTTTTAATTTTTTCCAAAATTGGTTTAGCTTGTTCATCTTGTTGTTTTTGAGCTTCTTCAGATGGTTTTTCATCATCCAATTTGCCTAAGTCGAGTTTACCTTTAGCTACAGATACTAATGACTTTTTATCAAATTCAAACAAGTGACCTGCAACCCATTCATCCACTCGATCAGTTAATAATAGAACTTCAATGCCTTTTTGTTTGAATACTTCCAAGTGAGGACTGTTTTTTGCTGCATTGTAACTTTCAGCTGTAATATAATAAATTTTATCCTGACCATCTTTCATTCGGCTTACATAGTCATCTAAGCTAACGGTTTTTGCATTGTCGTTGTTATGAGTTGAAGCAAAGCGGCATAGTTTAGCAACTCGTTCTTTGTTGGCATGATCTTCTATCACACCTTCTTTGATAACAGGACCAAACTCATTCCATAATTCAGCATATTTTTCTGGTTCGTTTTTAGCGATATCTTCCAATACACTTAAAATTTTCTTAGTTGAACCAGAACGGATAGCATCAATGTCACGTGATGATTGTAAAATTTCGCGTGATACGTTTAGTGGTAAGTCTTGTGAATCAATGACACCACGTACAAAGCGTAAGTAGTTAGGTAATAATTTCTCAGCATCATCCATAATGAAAACGCGTTTTACATATAATTTGATTCCATAGCGACGGTTTGCATCATATAAATCAAATGGTGCTTTACTAGGAATATATAATAATTGAGTGTATTCTTGTGCTCCTTCAACCCGTGCATGAATCCACTTCATTGGCTCATGGTAATCATGGGAAATATGCTTGTAGAATTCCTTATATTCTTCTTCGCTAATATCATTTTTGCTGCGTGTCCACAATGCATTGGCCTTATTCACCGTTTCTAATTCTGTAGAAATAATTTCTTTACCATCTTCACCGTGCTCTGGCATTTTTTGCATTTTAATCGGATAATTAATATGGTCTGAGTATTTACGAATTATCGAGCGTAAACCCCAGTCGGATAGCAAGTCATCATTACCTTCTTTTAGGTGTAAAGTAATGCTGGTGCCATTACCGTCTAGTTTATCAATTGTCTCAATAGTAAACTCTCCAGCTCCATCAGATACCCATTTTGTAGCATGAGACGTTGTTTCTCCAGCTTTTAAGGTAACTAATTCAACTTTATCAGCAACGATAAAAGCAGAGTAAAAACCAACCCCAAACTGTCCAATTAAATTTGCATCTTTTTTAGCATCACCAGATAAGTTTTCTAAAAATGACTTAGTACCTGATTTGGCAATGGTTCCAATATTTTCGATTACTTCTGCTTCAGTCATCCCGATTCCGTTATCGCTAACGGTAATTGTTTTTGCATCTTTATCAAAGCTTACTTTTACAGCTAATTCTTCACCTTTATTTAATTCTGGTTTGTTGATTTGTTCAAAACGTAATTTGTCAATTGCATCCGAAGCATTTGATACCAATTCACGTAAGAATATTTCTTTATCAGAATAAAGTGAATGAATCATCAAGTTTAATAATTGTTTAATTTCGGTCTGAAAAGACATAGTTTGTTTATTTGACATAGTAGTTCCTTAAGTAAGTTAATCACCGATAGCTTTTAAATAGAGTCAATTTTCAAGTTTTCAAGTCATGGTAATTAAAAAATTGACTTAATTTTAGATATAGGTCAACTCTTTCAATCTGTTACGCGGCATTTAGCTAAAATTTAGTCTAATATAGTAGCTCTAAATCATTTATAATCGGTAGTTCACTCACTGAAATTATAAAGACGTTATACATGGCAAATTCGCAGCAAATAAATCTACAAGTTAACCTTCCCGCAAAAGTTGCACATCATTATCCGATCGTAATTGAGCCAGAATTGCTAACTAACTGGCAAAATTGGATTAAAGACTACGCAGATACTAAAAAAGTTATTATTATCAGTGATGATAATGTTGCTAAGCTTTATGGTCAAAATTTTTATGCTGAATTAAGCGCAGCTGGTTATCAATGTCAATTACTTGATTTTGAAGCTGGAGAGGCTTCCAAATCAGCATCAACCAAGCTAGAACTAGAAGAGAAAATGTTTGCCTTTGGCTGCGACCGTCATACCTTGTGTGTTGCACTGGGTGGTGGCGTGGTTGGTGATTTGGCAGGATTTACTGCGGCAACCTACATGCGTGGCATGAATTACATTCAAATTCCTACGTCGTTACTTGCTATGATAGATAGTAGTGTTGGTGGTAAAACTGCGGTAAATACCAGTTATGGTAAAAATATCATTGGCGCTTTTTGGCAACCAAGAGCGGTTATCATGGATACTGAACTGTTAAAAACTTTGCCACGTGAGCAGGTAATTAATGGTTTTTTTGAAGCAATCAAGATATTTCTGACACTTGATGCTGAGCAGTTTAATTTTTGTTGTACTAATTTAATCGCAATTTTAAATCTTGAGCATACTCCACTGGTACAGATGATTAGTCAGGCTGTAGCATTAAAAGCTCATGTGGTTGAAGTAGATGAGCAAGAACAAAATTTACGGATGATCTTGAATTTTGGACATACCGTGGCTCACGCAATTGAAAAATTGAGTAATTATAAAGTGTTGCATGGTTATGCAGTTGCTATCGGAATGCTAGTTGAGGCAAAAATTGCTGAAATATCTGGCTTACTAAGTAGTGCGGACTATAAAAAGATTGCTGATTTTCTGGCTGAGTTAGAAATTACGCCAAAATTACTAGCAGGATACCAAGTCAGTGAACTAATTTCTGCGATGCGCGGCGATAAGAAAAATAAGAATCAAGAAATTGTATTGGTTTTATTGGCTGGAATAGGTCAGGTAAAAAATATTGATAATAAAGTAGCATTTAATGTCGATGAAAAAGTTATTGAAGCTGCGTTTAACACTTTATTAGTGTAGATAATTATACGATTGGATAAAATTATGGGTTACCGAATAGTAAAAAAAATACCGACTGCAGATGAGATTATAGCGGCCTTTCCATTAAGTGACGAAGGTTATTTGAGCATTGATAAACATCGACTTGAAATTGAAGCTATTTTAAGCGGTAAAGACGACAGGTTAATTGTAGTAGTAGGACCTTGTTCTGCTTGGCCTGATACAGCCGTTTTGGATTATGCTGAGCGTTTAAAAAAGCTAAATGATAAAGTTAGCCATGCACTAAAATTAGTTATGCGGGTCTATATTCAAAAACCACGCACAATTAAAGGTTGGACTGGTCCGGTTAATCAGCCAGACCCATTAGCACCACCTGATATTGCGGCAGGAGCTTTGTATTGCCGTAAATTGATGACCCAAGTAGTTGAAATGGGTTTACCAATTGCCGATGAGGCACTCTTTACACATAATGCACGAGGATTTATTGAGTTATTATCATGGGTTGCGATTGGTGCTAGAAGTAGCGAAGATCAGGAACACCGCATCTTTGCATCAGGTATTGATTGTCCGGTTGGAATTAAAAATCCGACTCATGGATCAATTAAGATTGGAATAAATGGTGTGGTAGCAGCTCAACATTCTCATTATATTGTTTTAGATGGTAATGAAGTTGAAACTGACGGCAATCAATATGCGCATTTAGTTTTGCGTGGAAGTAATGACCGTCCTAATTATTCATTGGCTGATATTAGTGAAGTTGCTGAGCAATGTAAAAAAAATAATGTCTATAACCCAGCGGTAATTATTGACGTGAGTCATGATAATTGTGTGATTAATGGAGTTAAAGATCATAATGCACAAGCTGATATTATTCTTGAAGTAGTTAATAATTTAAAAACCAATCCGGAATTAAAAACTCTGGTTAAGGGCTTTATGCTTGAAAGTTTCATTAAACCTGGTAAACAAAATGCGGAAACCGCTAATCCAATTGATCTATGTGGCTTATCTATAACGGATCCATGTCTGGGTTGGGATGATACTGAAGCACTATTGTTAAAATTAGCTGATTTACATATTAAGAAATAAAAATATAGCTTTAGAATAAGTACAAAATAAGGATTAAAATGGCTTACGAGATTATAAAAAAAGTTCCGACCTCTGATGAAATTATTCAAAAAATACCGTTAAGTACTGAGGGGTACGCAAGTATTCAACAACACCATCGTGAAATTGAAGATATTTTGAGTGGAAAAGATTCACGTTTATTGATGATAGTCGGTCCATGTTCTGCGTGGCCAGATACTGCGGTATTGGAATATGCCAAATCTTTGGCGGAATTAAGTAAACACGTTTCTCATGCAATTAAAATTGTTATGCGCGTTTACATTCAAAAGCCACGTACTGTTAAGGGGTGGACAGGTCCGATTAATCAACCAGACCCACTGGCTGAGCCAGATATTGAAGCAGGGATTTGGTATTGCCGTAAATTAATGACTCAGGTAGTTGAAATGGGTCTACCGATTGCCGATGAGTGTTTATTTACGCATAATGCGCGTGGATTTCAAGAGTTATTATCTTGGGTAGCAATTGGGGCACGAAGCACAGAAGATCAGGAACACCGTATTTTCGCATCATCACTAGATTGTCCGGTGGGAATGAAAAATCCAACGCATGGTTCTCTAAAAATTGCGGTGAATAGTATTTTAGCAGCGCAACATCCGCACTATATTGTTTTTGATGGCTATGAAGTTAAAACCGCAGGCAATAAATATGCACATTTAGTTTTGCGTGGCAGTAATGATAACCCTAACTATGGTGTTGAGTATATTGCTGAAGTAAATGAATTATTTAAGAAAAATCAAGTGGTAAATCCAGCGATTATTGTTGATGTTAGCCATGATAATTGCGTAATCGATGGTATCAAGGATCACAATGAGCAAGCCAATATTGTTTTACGGGTTATGGACTCATTAAAAGACCAGCCTGAATTGAAAAATCTAGTCAAAGGCTTTATGCTTGAAAGCTTTATAAAAGAAGGTCGCCAAAATGCGGAAAGTGGCAATCCAATTGATATGAGTGGGTTATCGATAACTGATCCTTGTTTAAGCTGGGAGAGCACAGCTAAGCTGATTCTTAAAGTTGCAAAGCAACATAGCAAAGGATAGGGATATGTTAATAGGTGTATCGGGTGACGTTGGTTCATTTTCAGAAGAAGCTGGATTAATTTATGCGGCTAAGGCTCATAGTGCTAAATATGAGATTCGCTATCTGATTGATATGGATGGAGTGCTGGCAGCGCTTGAACGTGGTGAGATTGATGTTGGAATTTTCCCTTTTGTTAATTATAATAGCGGTATTGTTTGGCCTGCTTTTACTGCCATGGGTAAATATAATTTTATGCCAATTGATGATTTACAGTTAAATGTTGAACAATGTTTATTGGCAAATTTAAGTACAGATTTAAGTGAAGTTAGTGAGCTATATTCTTATACTCCTGCATTTGAGCAGTGTAAGGGATTTATCAATCAATATGGGTTTAAGCTTATTGACTGGGGCGATACAGCTAAGGCTGCACGAGATTTGGCAGCTGGAGTTTTACCACATAATGCTGGTGTAGTGGCATCAGCTCAAGCGGCTAAGAGTTATGGTTTGCAAATACTTAAACGAGGTATTCAAGATATTCAACCTAATATTACGAGATTTATAGTTGTTAAGAAAGCGGGATAACATGAATGATATTGAATTGTTGCGTAAGCAGATTTTAGAGGTTGATGCTGAAATTATTGCTTTGGTTGCGTTGCGACAACAAATTTCTAAAAAAATTGGTGAATATAAAAAAGAACATAATTTACCAGTTTTAGATACTGCCCGCGAGGCTTTACTGCATGAATTTCACGGTATGAAAAGTGTTGAGCATGGCATATCCCCAGAATTAGTAACTAACGTTTTTAACTTATTAATTGAAGAATCTAGAAAGGTCCAGAAATATGAGCAATAAATTGAAAGCATCTGCAACAGTATTAATTAATACGTTGGCACAAAGTAAAAAGGCTGCTGGTATTCGAGTTTATAATTTGAGTGTTGGTGAACCTAAGATGATAACTCCTGAAGTTGTACGTCAAGGTGCGAGTAAATTTATTGAAGTTGGTGATATTCCATATCCATCTCCAGCCGGCTTAAATGAATTACGTTTAGCTGCTGCAAATTGGATGAATCAATCGTATGCAACTGATTATAAAACTGAAGAGTGTATTATTACTACTGGTGGTAAATTTGCCATTTATTTAATGTTGCAATATTTATGTGGATCTAATTCACCGCTAAAAGCTAATCCAACAGATAAAATAAGTGTGATTATTCAGGCTCCATATTGGGTGTCGTATCCTTCAATTACCAAAATTATGGATGCAACTCCGGTAATTATCAATTCAACTGAGGCTGGTGGCTGGAAATTAACTCCGGAAATGCTCAAGGCCGCTTATACACCTGAATGTAAAATTCTCATGCTTAATAACGGAGTTAATCCAACAGGAATAATTTATACACGCAGCGAAATGCAGGCTTTATTGGCAGCGGCAAACAAGTTAGGTTTGTTGGTAATCAGTGATGAAGTATATAGCGCTTTAGTTTATACTGATGATGAATATGTGTCATGTGGTAGCTTCCCCGAATATAAAGATAATGTAGTGGTAGTACAAAGTGCATCTAAATCTTTTGCTATGACTGGTTGGCGGGTTGGTTTCCTTTTTGCCAAAAAAGACTTAATTGATGTTATGAGTGCACTAAGTACTCAAAGCACCACTGGCGTGTCTTTAATTTGTCAACACGGCGCCTTGGCAGCATTTAAAAATGCCGAGAAAATTAATGCTTGGGTGCGCGATACCATGAAAATTCGCCGTGATATTTTTGTTGATTCATTCCGTAAACATTTTGGCATTCAATTAGAATATCCCAAAGCTACACTATATGTATTTGCCTCATTAGATAGTCTTGGTGTAAAAAATCTTAGCGATGAAGATTTCTGTATTCGTGCGTTGGAGGAAGCTAATGTTGCAACCGTGCCTGGCAGTGCCTTTGGACAACCCGGATATGTACGTTTTTCATATGGTGCTGATGAAAGTGATCTAGATGGCGGTTTAGAGAACCTTGCCAAATTTATAAAAAGTTTGAATTAATAGTATAGGGTAAAAACAGATGTCAGGAAATAGTTTCGGTCAAATATTTAAAATTACAACCTGTGGTGAATCACATGGTGGCGCAGTTGGCGTCATTATTGATGGGGCGCCAGCTGGGATTGAAATTACGGTAGAAGAGATTCAACAAGAATTAGACCGTCGAAAACCAGGGCAAAGTGCAATTACAACACCACGTTCGGAAGCCGATCTGATACATGCGCTATCTGGTATATTTGAAGGCAGAACTACTGGCACTCCAATCTTATTGATGGCGTACAACAAAGATCAACGTTCTGCTGACTATGATCACTTAAAAAACGTATTTCGTCCATCGCATGCGGATTTTACTTACCTAATGAAATATGGAATGCGTGATTATCGTGGTAGTGGTCGGGCAAGTGCGCGTGAAACATTAGCCAGAGTTGCTGCTGGAGCAATTGCTAAAAAATATCTTAAACAAGAGCTAGGCATTGAGATTTTAAGTTATGTTGAGCAAGTTGGTCCGATTAAAGCTGACATTGATCATACTCGGGTTGAAGCTTCACAAATTGAAGATAATATCATTCGTTGTCCTGATCCGGTGATTGCAGCAGAAATGATTCGCTTGGTTGAAGAAGTACGTGATGATGGCGATTCAATTGGTGGTGTAATTAAATGTGTCATTCGTAATGCACCAGTTGGTTTGGGTGAACCAGTTTTTGACCGTTTGCATGCTGATTTAGGCAAAGCAATGTTAAGCATTAATGCAGTCAAAGGCTTTGAAATTGGTTCTGGATTTTCTGGCGTTGAACTGCGTGGCTCAGTACATAACGATCCTTTTGTTTTGGTTGATGGTGAATTACGCACTCAAACTAATCACGCAGGTGGTGTCTTAGGTGGAATTTCATCTGGCGAAGATATTTATTTCCGAGTTGCATTCAAATCAGTCTCAACAATCAGTAAATTACAAAAAACTTTGGATGTTGATTACAATGAAGTTGAACTTGAGGCACAAGGGCGGCATGATCCGTGTGTATTACCGCGTGCAGTTCCGGTAGTTGATGCAATGGCTGCATTAGTGATTATTGATCATTATTTGCGTCATCGTGCCTATTCTCCTTTATGAAAAATATCACTATCTGAATTATTATCTTTTTAGGTATAATTTAATGAAAATGCGTTTTGCTGAGCGAGCTGCTAATTTGCGCGCTTCAGAAATTAGAGAAATTTTAAAATTAACTGAAATGCCAGAAGTTATTTCATTTGCTGGCGGACTTCCTGCTCCTGAGTTATTTCCTGTTGCTGAGATAGCTAAAATTAGTGAGCAGGTGTTGGCGACGCAAGGGCAAGCTGCTTTGCAATATAGTCCGACTGAAGGATTTCCGATCTTGCGCGAAATCATTGCTAAAGAGCGCATGAGTCGTGCGCAAGTTGATGTTTCCGCTCAACAGATATTAGTTACGGCTGGTTCGCAGCAAGGCATTGAATTTTGTGGCCGTTTATTTTTAGATAAAAATGATTATGTAATTTGTGAAAGTCCAACTTATTTGGGCGCTATCAATGCATTTAATTCTTACCAGCCACGCTATTTGGAAATTCCAATGGATGATGAAGGGATGATTATCAGCGAGTTGGAAAAAACGCTGGAGCAGCATCCGGAAGCAAAAATGATTTATACCGTACCAGATTTTCAAAATCCAACAGGAAGAACAATGTCGGTAGCCCGTCGTCAGCAATTAGCCAGGCTTGCCAAGCGTTATCAGATTCCAGTGATCGAAGATAACCCCTATGGTGAACTGCGTTTTGAAGGAGATTCATATCCGGCAATCAAAAGCTTTGATGACGAAGGTTGGGTTATTTATCTCGGATCATTTTCTAAAACTTTTTGTCCTGGTTATCGAATTGGCTGGATGTGTGCTAAACCAGAAATTTTACATAAATTTGTGTTAATAAAACAAGCCAGTGATTTACAGTGTAGCAGTATTGCTCAACGCGAAATTGCACTGTATCTGCAGCAATATGATTTGAATGAACATATTGCCAAAATTCGTCAGGTATATAAACAGCGACGAGATTTAATGTTGGAGAGTATCCATAAGTATTTTCCTGCAACTGTTAAATACACTATTCCAGAAGGTGGATTATTTACTTGGGTTGAGTTAAAAAGAGATATTGATGCTGCACGCCTTTTAGACGAGGCTTTGCAAGAGAAAGTAGCTTTTGTACCGGGTGCGTCGTTTTTTCCCAATACTCATCATCGAAATTTCTTACGGCTTAATTATTCTAATATGCAAAAAGAGCGAATTGTTGAAGGTATCCAGCGATTGGGTTTGGTGTTACAACGGCACTACAATTAGCCGATTCAAGGCAATATATTTCTATCCGTTTTTATATGGTATCAAGTAACATCTGTGGTGTTAAGTTTACCGCAGATGTTAACTATTTCAGCTTCTTAGTGATGATTATATTTGATGTGATGATGGTGGTTAAAGTGCATTTGTGCAGCAAATTTAGCTTCTTCCTGTGTTTTGTATTCGCCAAGCTGGTTACTATCACCAAATTCCACACGAACTAAATTAGGATGAACATGAGTATAGCTGTGTGTTAAAACTTCAAAATTATATTCACGATTACTATGTTCAACAATTTTAATTGTTGAACGCACTGTAATATCATCATTTTTGTAGTAGAATATTTCTGCTTGAATCACTGATTCAACAGATTCTCCATGAGATAATTCTTCGTGATGTTGTATCTCAACCCACTCTAATTCGTCTCTAGTCAAATGAATAATCATAGTTTCTGTTCCTTATAAATAAAAAAAGTATAACTAAGCCACCCTTAAGTAGGGTGGCAAAAGATAATATATGATTAGCTATTGTTTGCTTTGTAAGCACGTTTACGCTCTGTTTCGTCCAAATAACGTTTACGGATACGAACGCTTTTTGGCGTAACTTCAACTAGTTCATCATCATCAATAAATTCAATTGCACTTTCTAAAGTTAATTGGATTGGAGGAGTTAAGCGCACGGCCTCATCTGTTCCTGATGCACGTACGTTAGTCAATTGCTTACCTTTGACTGGGTTAACATTTAAATCATTGTCACGGCTGTGAACACCAATAACCATTCCAGTATATAGTTTTTCACCAGGGCTTACAAACATACGTCCACGGTCTTCAAGTTTCCATAGTGCATATGCAACTGCAGCGCCGTCTTCTTGTGAAATTAGTACACCATTGCGGCGACCTGGTAAGTCAGCTTTTACTGGACCGTAATCATCAAATAAATGTGCCATTAAACCAGAACCGCGAGTTAGAGTCAAAAACTCACCTTGGAATCCAATTAAACCACGAGCAGGGATGCGATATTCTAGACGAGTACGACCTTTACCATCTGAAACCATATCGGTTAATTCACCTTTACGGCGTCCAAGCTCTTCCATAACGGCACCTTGATGTTCATCTTCAAGGTCAATCGTCAACGCTTCATATGGCTCACACTTTTCACCATTAATCATTTTCATTACTACGTGAGGTTTAGCTACGGCTAACTCAAATCCTTCACGGCGCATATTTTCAATTAAAATAGTTAAATGTAATTCACCCCGCCCAGACAATAAAAATACGTCGGCATTTTCAGTATCTTCAACCTTTAAGGCTACATTGGTTAATAATTCTTTATTTAAACGATCACGAATCTGACGGCTGGTTACAAATTTACCTTCAGTACCTGCCAAAGGCGAGGTATTTACTTGTAAATTCATGCTCAAAGTAGGTTCGTCAATTACCAACATTGGTAATGGTTCAGGGTTGGCAACATCACATATCGTAACCCCGATATTTAATTCGCTGATCCCGTTGATTAAAACGATATCACCAGCTGAGGCTTCCTCGACTAATGCTTTGTCTAATCCATGGAAAACTTGAATTTGATTGATTTTAGCAGGTTTACGCTCGCCATCTGGACCAGTTGCAACGATTACTTGTTGCCCAGCCTTGATTTTACCTTGACGGATACGTCCAATTCCAATACGTCCAACAAACGTATTGTAGTCTAGAGCTGAAATTTGTAATTGTAACGAACCGTCAACATCATCTTGTGGTGCATGAACATGAGACATAATTGTTTCAAAAAGCGCTTCCATATTATCTGGGCGCTCTTCAGGGTTAAGGCTTGCAAAGCCGTTAATTGCCGATGCGTAAACAACAGGAAAATCTAGCTGTTCTTCAGTCGCACCTAATTTATCAAATAGATCAAATGTTTGATCAACAACCCATTCCGGACGTGCACCGTCACGGTCAATTTTATTAACGACTACAATTGGTTTTAAACCCAAGGCTAAGGCTTTGCGAGTTACAAAACGAGTCTGAGGCATTGGACCTTCAACAGCATCAACGAGAAGCAATACACCATCAACCATTCCCAATACGCGTTCAACTTCTCCACCAAAATCGGCATGTCCGGGTGTATCAACGATATTGACTTTAGTACCTTTATATTCTAACGATGCATTTTTAGCAAAAATCGTAATTCCACGTTCTTTTTCGATGTCGTTACTGTCCATTACGCGTTCAGCGATATGTTGATGTGCAGAGAATGTTCCTGCTTGATGTAATAATTTGTCAACCAAAGTTGTTTTACCATGATCCACGTGAGCGATGATTGCAATATTGCGTAGGTTTTTTGCCATTGAGTTTCTCTATAAAAGTTTACCGCAAATAACGGTATTAATAATCAAATAGCGGGTATTATAGCATAGATTAGCTTTGTGTGAATTATGAGTTAGAGTGCTGAATATAATCAGCTATGGAATATGTTATTAAATTATTCATTTTAGCTTAGATGTGATAAAAAATATAATCAGAGTTGTTACTTTTAGAGTTAAAGTGACTTATAATGGTGTTTGCAAGAATAGTCTATCATTTATCTGATAAATCATTAAATTTTTATGAGCTTAAATTATGCGTGAGCTGGTTAATGTATCACATTGGCAATCATTTAGTGTTGGTGGTAAAACTTATTATTTGTCCAATGATGAATTAGTTATCCAACTGAAGCAAAACTTACAGGCTGAGTTTTGGCAAAATACTTATGTTGAATTTGCCTGTGTAATTGTTGATAATGTAACCGGTGTTATTCGATTAGTCCGCGATCATTTTGGTTGTGAACCATTTTTTTATTTTATGAATCAACAGTATCTATATTTTGCCTCTTCACTTGCCGAGTTAGTTTCTACACTTAGACAGAGACAGATTCCGATTAGCGTTAATGAGAATGAGCTCAAATACATGTTGCTAACAGGTAAAGCATTAAGTTATCCAACAGAAGTACATGAAGACACACTCTATAATGGTATAAAGCGGGTACAACCTAATCATTTAGTCTCTATTTTGGAAGATAAAATAACGCAAACTCAGTATTGGAATTTAGCAAACCATCATGAAACAATCTACTATAAAGATGAGAATGAATATTTGGAGCATTTTACTGAGCTATTTCATGAAGGGATTAAATTGCAGCTTGGAGATGAAACAGCGCTAGCTGCAGAGTGCAGCGGCGGTTTAGATTCATCCAGTATTATTTTAGCGGCACATTGTCTAAACAAGCCATTAACTCTTTATACGCATTTAGATCAAGACTATGATTCTAATTCACCACGTTTGCGTGAGAGTTATTTTGTTGCGCAGTTAGTCGAGAAATATGGATTAAAGCATAGCAATATTGATGCCAGTAGTTTTGATTTGTCAGAAGTACTCAATATGACAACCGAAGTTCTCGCTGGGCAAATACAAAGTCTTTTTCCGATTGGTGCCAATATCATTCACGCCCAAGCTGCTGGTGATAAGACTAAGATTTTGCTATCAGGATTTGGGGGCGATGAATGTGTATCTGGGCATGCGTATTTATGGCTATGTTTATCGCAATGGTTCAAGTGTGGCGAATATAAAAAAGCATGGCAAGAATATCGTCGTCACTATGCGATCAATAATTTATCAAAACCATTAATTTTTAACCAGGTTAAAAGCTTGCTCCGCGCAAAATTTCCGATATTAGGTGAAAGATATGCTTTGCGCAATCATAAATGTAATCAGCAGAAATTTGCTAAGCTAGGATTTAGTTTACCTGATTATGTACCAAAAGCTACTTCTATAGCTGAATTTGAGATTCGTCAGTTGATTGGTTTAGATAATAACCACATAAGCTATCGGATTGAAGATAGTGCATTAATTGCGCGTCACTATGGCTTCAAATATAAGTATCCCTTATTATATCCAAAATTAATCGAATTTTGCAATCGCTTACCTTTGAGTATGAAACGTCAAAATGGTTTAGCGCGAATTATGATTAGAAAATATCTAGCGCAAGCAGGGATGCCAGAGTTTATGAATAAACCAATAGCAAAATTTGATGGCAATATAATGGGATCTACGTTCAGTAAAATGCGTCAAACGTATCAGAACGATTTTAAAAACCAACTGAATTCGCAATTACCTTATTGGGAAGTTAAAGAGCAGATTTTAAAAGCTAATCCAAATATTTTGGAAAATATTGATTTATATCAAAATCTAGCTTTATTGAGCTTAAATCAGTTTTTGGTGAAATAAACTAAGCCAACTAGGTAATTTTAGATAGATAATATACAGCTCTTTATTAATTATGAGAATTAATGATAATAAACTCCATGGTGGATAGTATTAAGATGGTAGATATTTAGCGTATTATTCTATTTAAAAGGGGTTTAGATTGCCAACAATAGATAATATGATTTAGATGTGCAAGTATATCTATCTCATGAAGTATTTTGGAGTATAATTAGTTAATTTTTGATTAGAACAGGAATAGCCATGGAGTTTGATTTAGAGCATAAAAACAAGCTGAAGCGTTTGGCTGGCGTGCAGCACTTGCTTAGTGGTAAATGGGTAGCGCGTGAACAGCTTGCCTCTTTGTTGCAATTAGTCATTCGCTCAGGCGATAGGGTATGTTTAGAGGGCAATAACCAAAAGCAAGCCAAGTTTCTGGCGCAAGCTTTAGCACAATTAAATCCAGAGCAGACAAATAATTTACACATTGTCCAATCTGCGCTGAGCTTACCAGAACATATTCGTGTCTTTGAAAAAGGTTTAGCCAATCGAGTGGATTTTTGTTATTCGAGCGGACAGGGTGCTCGCTTGGCGCAGCTTGCTGCGAGTGGCAAAATAACTATTGGTGGAATTCATACCTATTTAGAGTTATTTGCTCGTTATTTTGTAGATCTTACACCTAAGGTTGCACTGATAGTTGCGGCAAAAGCCGATCGACAGGGTAATCTTTATACGGGACCAAATACTGAGGATACTCCAGCTATTGTTGAGGCAACTGCTTTTCGCAATGGCTTAGTGATTGCAGAAGTTTACGAAGTAGTTGATGAATTACCACGCGTGGATATTCCTGCTTCGTGGGTTGATGTAGTTGTGCATAGTCCATTACCAATGGTACTTAATCCATTATTTACCCGCGATCCTGCAAAGATTGACGAGTTAAAGATTTTAATGGCAATGATGGTTATCAAGGGAATTTATGCCAAATATGGCGTAAATCGCCTCAATCACGGGATTGGATTTAATACTTGCGCTATTGAATTGCTTTTACCAACTTATGCCGAGAACTTGGGGCTAAGAGATAAGATATGTCAGAATTTTGTGATTAATCCAGTACCAACTTTGATTCCGGCAATTGAAGCAGGATTTGTTAAGACCATTTGTTCGCCAGGCGGTGAAGTTGGAATGAATGATTATGTACGTGCGCATCCTGATATATTTTTTAACGGGTTTGACGGATCGCAGCGGAGTAATCGCGCTTTTGCTCAATTAGCTGGTTTATATGCAATTGATTTATTTATTGGTGCAACCTTACAGATTGATCTGCATGGCAATAGTTCTACCGCAACTTTGGAGCGTATAACTGGTTTTGGTGGTGCGCCAAATCTTGGTAGTGATGTCAATGCTCGCAGGCATTCTACACCATGTTGGTTGCAAGCTGGACAAGAATATGCTACCAGTCAAAACAAACCATTCTTACGCGGACGTAAATTGGTCGTACAAATGGTTGATACTTTTCAAGCGGCTGGCGTGGCAACTTTTGTTGAAAAACTTGATGCTTGGGCATTACAGGAAAAAATGCATACACCGCTACCGCCAATTATGATTTTGGGCGATGATGTTACGCATATAGTGACTGAAGAAGGAATTGCCAATCTGCTGCTTTGCCGTGATTCTATCGAACGTGAGCAAGCAATTCGCGGTATTGCTGGTTATACTCCAGTTGGTTTAATGCGGGATAAAGAAATAGTAAATCAGTTACGAGAACGCGGAGCAATACAATATCCAGAGGATCTAGGAATTAGCTATCGTGATGTAACCCGAGATTTATTGGCTGCCAAAACCATTAAAGACTTAGTTAATATCTCCGGTGGTTTATATCAGCCGCCATCAAGTTTTAGAGATTGGTAAGATATGGAACAACTAAATTATAATATAGCCAGCACGGTCGCACCTCGAGGAGTATTTGGTTTAAGCATCGGAGTGGTAAACTCGGGCAATCTGGAGATTTTATTATTGCAAAATGCTGATAATCTTAGCGCCAAATTTATAATAGATACTAGTGTAGCAGGGTACTCCGAGATTTGGCATGCCGTGCTTAGTGATTTTGCGGCTAAATTTGCTATTGGCGGATTGGAATTTATTTTGCATGATAGTGGTGCAACCCCGGCAATTGTAGCATTACGCCTGCGTCAAGCCTATGAAACCTACCTGATTGCATCAGCAAATAAGCATATAACTAATTCACATTATGTTGAGCTTACGCCGCGTGAGCGAATTATGGCTCTGGTTGATGAGAGTAGCTTTAAAGAAATTTTGCCACCCGCAGCACAAGTGACTAGCCCGCATCTTGGTCAGCTTGATTTATTAACGTCATTTGATGATGGAGTAGTGATCGGTGATGCTAAGTTTGATGGTAAAGAAATTGCGATAATTGCGCAACAAGCTAACTTTATTGGTGGTGCGGTTGGTGAGATAAATGGTGCAAAAATTGCCGGAATGTGCTTACGAGCGCTAGAGCGTAAAGTGAGTGGTGTGATTTTATTACTCGATAGTGGCGGGGTTCGTTTACAGGAAGCTAATGCTGGTGAAATTGCGATCAGTGAAATAATTCGAAGTATTTTTGCACTGCGGCTAAATAATATTCCGGTAGTTGCTGTTGTAGCTGGTAAAAATGGAGCTTTTGGCGGTATTGGCATTACTGCTGCATGTGCAGATAATTTGTTTATTAGTGAACAAGGGCGTAGTGGGGTGTCAGGACCCGAAGTGATAGAAACCGTGATGGGGGTTGATGAATATGACTCCAAAGACCGCGCATTGGTATGGCGAACCTGTGGTGGTAAACATCGTGCATTGCTAGGGTTGTCTGAATATTGTGTTCCTGAAATAGATAAACTTCATCATCAAATCAAAGATGCATTAGATCATCCAGTTACACTTACTTTGGATGGTTTACGCGCTGATAATTTGCGCTTGGCACAATTAGTTACTAAATATGCCAACTATCATGATGCACTTGATATTTGGCATGATCTGGGAGTTAGTAATCCTGAACAAGTATCAAACTTGAGTGATGCGAAATTTCAACAATTACAACAATCATTAGCGGAGTAGTCATGGAATACCAACAATTAATTAGTGCTACATTTGGTAGTAACGCTAAAACAACAGTTGAACAAGATGTACTGCTCGGTGAATTTAGCTACCAAGAGCAAACATTTGCATTATGTGGAATTGTTAATCAAGCAAGCTTAGATAATGCCATGAGCATTAAACTAGCTGATTTTATTTTAGATACAATCGAAAATTATCCGAAGCGTCCAATTTGTCTCGTGATTGATACCGCAGGACAAAAAGTTAGCCACAATGCCGAGTTGCTCGGTTTAAATAGTTACTATGGGCATTTAATTGCAATCTTTAATCTGGCACGCGCGCAAGGACATAAGATTTTTGCTTTGGTTTATGGTAAAGCTTTAGGTGGCGCGTTTATCGCCAGTGCACTGAATGCCGATTATATTTTCGCGCTAGAAGAGGCACAAATCGCGGTAATGTGGTTAGATGCAATGTCGCGGGTAACCAAAGTTCCGGTTGAAAAACTTGAAGAGCTGAGCAAGAGCTCAGCCATTTTTGCGCCTGGCGCAGAAAACTACTTCCGTCTGGGAGCTGTCGAAGCAGTTATTCCCGCAGAAGAGTTTATGCCGCGAGTTAATGAGTTACTACTACATTCTACCGATATTCATCATTGGCGCAGACAAGGTGCTTCTCGTGGTGGGCGAAGTTTAGCTGCCAAGGTTGTTGATGATATTTTGGCGGCTAAATGAATTTTAAGCGCCACGATTTAGTCTGGCTTGATCTCGAATTTGAATATAGTTCAGAATTACGTGATTGGGTTATGCAAAAGCTTCCTTGCGTGGTAACTCGACAAACTAATTTGACGAATTCTTACCTGAATGTTGCTTGGTGCGATGGAGTGAATAAGCAACTTTCTCGCCATAGCGAGTTGGTTCCGATTGAAAAAATAATTTTACACAGCGCGCCATTATCTTTGGTTAAAACTGTATCACTTTTTGCCGAGTCTGTGGTATTCGGTAAACAAATTAGAAAACTTGAGTTATTGAACTTTAAACCATGCGTTTATGGCTCGTTTAGTTGGCAAATTTTAACTAAGAAAAGCTATATTCATCCTGATTCTGATTTAGACATTTTATTGCATATTACGACACATTATCAGTTGGAACAGATCGTGTCTCTATTAGATGATCTAGCAGTGGCTTGCAGACGACACATTGATGGAGAATTAATCTTTCCAGACGGAAGTGCTATTGCTTGGCGGGAATGGTTTTCCGATTCAGAGAAAGTATTATATAAAGGTTTTAGTGAGGTGGGGTTTACTCATCGCAATATCCTGTTGGAACAATTAGCGTGATTGATAATTGGCAGCAGCGCATAGTTTTACTGGCAAATAATTCTCTGTATGCCGAATTAAAATGTTATCCTAAAGCTGGATTGGTTAGTTTTAAGGATAGCGGAAGTCATCAGGACATGGATCACCATACCTTTTTAGCAAGTATCAAGGTACTTGATAGTTATTGGTCGCAGATGGTGGAATTGGGTATAAATAATGCACCATTTCCTGAATTGGTTACAGCAGGTCAATTAGCTGAAAATACAATGTTGAATGCAACAAATGGTATTAATACTCATCGTGGTGCAATTTTTATAATAGGTATTTTGGTCGCAGCCTGTGCCGCTGCCTATTCGACAAATAGCAAGATAAATTCAATTCCTAAATTGATTCGTAGTCTTTGGGGAGAAGCTATTTTAAAACATCGTACACCTAAAACATCACATGGGCAGCAAGTTCGGGATAAATATTCTCTATCAAATAATTGTGATATTATTCAGCATGCTGCTGGCGGATTTGAAGATATTTTTAGTGAGTATTTACCATTGCTAAAACAATTTTATCTAGAACATAATGAGGCTGCGTATCTACAGTTGTTCTATTACTTGCTTGCACAAGTAGAAGATACAAATTTACTCTACCGTGGTGGTTTAACTGGTTTAAAATTTGCACAAGAGCAAGCTCGGAGCTTTATTAACGGGGGTGGAATAACTCAAAATGATTGGCTATTACAGGCTCAGTTAATACACCAACAATTTATAGCACGTAATTTAAGTCCAGGTGGCTGTGCAGACTTATTGGCAGCAACGATTTTTGTTTACCATGCGGAGGTTGACTTATGGGCCTAGGGATTGTTTGTAGCGGGCAGGGTAATCAAAGTTTTGGTATGTTTAGTTCTCTGGCAGCTTACCCAGAGTCGGAAGCTTTAATTAATAAATTGGAGCAACAACTATCGTGCCAACTATTCCCGCAGATTTTACTCAGTGAGCAAGAGCTATTCACAAATCACTATGCACAGCCATTAATTGCCGGATTAAGCTATGTACAGTGGCAATTACTTAAAGAGCAATTACCTGTTCCGATTGCTTTTGCTGGTTATAGCTTAGGTGAGTTAAGTGCCTATGCATGCGGTGGTGCTTGTGATTTTAATGTTTTAATTGACTTGGCAAAAAAGCGTGCCGAATTAATGGATACTGCCGCGCAACAGCATCAGCTAAGCACTCTTTTAGCAATTAGCGGTATTTCACAAGAGCAGCTTTTACAAAACTGTTCTATCTTTTCGGTGTATCCGGCAATACAAAATTCACGAGATAATTGGGTGGTAGGAGGTTTAGTTACTGATTTACAGTGCTTATACAATATGCTAAGTCTTAAATTTCCTATGTTTAAATTAACGTGGATAAAAGTTAGTTTAGCATCGCACACATTATTGTTAAATAATGCAAGTAAAGGTTTTGCCGAGTATCTTGGCAAACAATCATGGCGTGATTTAACCACACCAATTGTCGCAACTGTTGATAATCAGGTTATTTATACTGCAAAAGATGGCATTGCATCGCTTAGCCAGCAAATTTCCAAAATGATTCATTTTAGTCATGCGGTAGAAGTAATGCAGGAGCTTGGTGTTAATGTGATCCTTGAGCTTGGAGCAGGTAAGGCATTAACGAATATTATCAATAATTTAAATTTAGGATTAAAAGTTCGTTCATTTAATGATTTTTCTTCGCTTGCTGGTATAGTCAACTGGGTTAATAAAAATCTTGAATGATTTAGAAATTAAACTAGCTGTTTTTGTGAGTTAAAAAAGCCACGATAAGCTAAAAAGCAGGCGATAAATGAAGCGATTGAAGTAGTTGCCAGCAACATGAAAGTTACCATAATCTGATATTTTACTGCTGCAAGCGGCGATGTACCCGCCAAAATTAATCCTGTCATCATACCAGGAAGAGAAACAATCCCTAATGTTTTAGCTGAGTCTAATGTTGGAATGGTGCCTGTTTTTAATGCATCCCGCACTAGGTTGATCGCAGAGGGTAAAATATCTGAGCCAAGAGCCAGTTTGGTTTCAATTTCGTTGCGCTTTTGTTGAAAATCTTTAAGTAATTGCTTATAACATAAGCCGAGTGCAATCATTGCATTACCAATAATCATGCCACTTACTGGGATAACCTGATAAGCACTAAAATGAATTGTTTTAGAACAAATTAGTACACTTAGTGTCACGACTGTACCGATACCGATTGCCAGACATGAAATTGGAAAACCATGTTTTATTCCGGCGCCGCGCCGCGCGGCATTGTACGCTGCGTTAAGAATCATAAATAGTAATAATAAACTGGTAAACCAAACGCTTTTTTGACCAAAAATAAATTCCAGTACATAACCAATTGCTATTAGTTGAACTACAGCTCGTAACACGCTGATAATGGTATCTTTTTCTAGTTTAAGCTTCTGCCAGTATGAAAAAAATAGCGTTATTAAAATCAACGATGAAGCAAAAAATAATGATGTATTACTAACTTGACTAACTTGATGCATTGCGCGCTCCCTTATGTTCACTAGTAATTGCGCCATCTTTCATTGTGATGATTCTATTGGCTATTCGTTGGCTTTGTTCAAGACTATGCGTAACCCAAACTAAACTAACGCCCTGTGCATTGATGTTTTCGAGTACTCGTTCAACTATTAAAGTGTTTTCATGATCTAAGGCGGAAGTTATTTCATCCAGTAATAAAACTTCAGGTAAAAATAATAAGCTTCTGATTAGGGCAATGCGTTGCTTTTCACCCCCCGAAAGCATAGTCACTGAACTATTTTCTAAAGCTGGATTGAGTTCAAATTGTTCAAAAAGTTTTTGCACTTTTTGTGGATTATACTTTTCTGAATGAACTTGAAATGGAAAAAGCAGATTGTCGTAAACTGTTTCTCCAAACAGACATGGGATTTGAAAGCAATATCCGACTTTTCGCCGCAAGATAGTTGGATTAATCTGAGTATAATTTTGCTTCTGGTAATAAGCAGCTCCACTACTTGGCGTAGTCAAATTTGCTAATATGCGTAGTAAGCTACTTTTACCACAGCCCGAAGCTCCAATAATTGCTAATGATTCACCTGCTTCAATATCTAGAGATACATCGTTAAGTATTAATTTATCGGCATTTTTTAAGCCGAGATTTGAAAGTTTTAGAATTGGCAATTTACTACTCTTTTTCTCAAAAGTATATAAGAATCTAAGCCAAAATTTTAACATCTTTATTTAAGCTTTTTCTGTTGATTGTTATAGATAATATTACTATTCTAATTTGTACGCAAAACGTAGTATTAGTTGTATAATCTAGGGGGATATATAAATTCATAAAAGGAATTCTTGATATGCATCCAACCATAATTAAAATCAATACTCAGCAATTTATAACTAATCTTCAGTCCATTCGTAAACAAATTGGTAATAATGTAAAATTGTGCGTTCCCGTTAAAGCTAATGGTTATGGTCATGGAATAGTTGAAATTTCTCAAGTTGCAGAACCGTATGTCGATTATTTAGCTGTATCGTGTTTTGAGGAGGGGAGGTTATTGGTTGAACATCAAATCCGCAAACCGATTCTAGTCTTTGGATCTTTTGATGATGAGCAAATTCCAGAGTTAATTAGTAATAATCTTGAAATTACAGTTGCCTCGCAAGAAAAAGCTGATGCACTAGCTAAATATTGTGTATCTAAAAACATAACGTGTAAAGTACACATTGGTGTTGATACCGGAATGAATCGAATTGGGGTCGGAATTAGTAGTGCAAAAGAACTGATTGATTTTGTTTTGAAGCACCCATGTTTGGAGTTAATCGGCGTTTATTCGCATTTTGCAGCAAGCGATGGTTTGGAGCCTACCTTGACTGAAGAGCAAATTCAATTATTTGGTGATATTGCAGACTATATCAAACAGCAAAAACCATCTGTGATATGCCATTTAGCAAACTCTGGTGGAGTTGCATATTATCCTCAAAGTTATTTTGATATGGTACGTCCGGGTTTGATGAGTTATGGCTACTTTCCTGCAGGCAAAGTTACGCATGGTCATCTAAGTAAGATTAAACCGTGTTTCAGTTTAACTGCAAGAGTACTACACTTTAAAACGGTAGCTAAGGGGCAAGGAATTAGTTATAGTCATCGTTATTATACGGGTGATACAACTCATATTGCTACTATCCAAATTGGTTATGGTGATGGTTACCGTCGCGGTTTATCTAACCTTGGTCAGGTCTTAATTGGTGGTAAAAAATATCCTATTGTTGGTAATGTTTGTATGGATATGTTAATGGTTGATATGGGGCCGGATGATGAGGCTAAGGTTGGTGACGAGGTAATTTTGATTGGTAAGCAGGGTGATCAGGAGATTTTGCTAGATGAGTTGGCGGATAAGCTAAATACGATTAATTATGAGATTTTAGTTGGTTTTAACGACCGGGTTCGTCGGGTTTTGGTAAACTAATTGCCTGTTGATAGAATACTATTGTTTTAAAGAGGTTGATTATGCTAATTGGTGTGCCTAAGGAAATCAAAAATCACGAATATCGGGTTGGTATGACTCCAGCAGGAGTTTATGAGTTAGTACGACATGGACATCAGATTTTAGTTGAAACCAACGCTGGTTTATCAATTGGCTACGGCGACGAAGATTATGTTAAAGCTGGTGCTATGATTGCAAAATCGGTACAGGAAGTTTTTGCCCAATGTGAAATGATCGTTAAAGTTAAAGAGCCTCAACCGTCTGAATACAAACTACTTCGACCTGGACAGTTATTATTTACCTATTTGCATTTAGCGGCAGATTCTGAGCAAACTAAAGGTCTATTAGAGTCTGATTGCGTTGCGATTGCTTATGAAACTGTGACTGACGATTTTGGCGGTTTGCCATTGCTTGCGCCAATGTCTGAAGTCGCTGGTCGTTTGGCAATTCAAGCTGGTGCACATACGTTGGAGCGTCATAATGGTGGCTGTGGTGTACTTCTTGGTGGCGTACCCGGTGTAAAGCCTGCCAATGTTGTAGTAATTGGCGGAGGAGTAGTTGGTCTTAACGCTGCGCGTATGGCTGCTGGTCTTGGAGCGGATGTGACTATCTTTGACCGCAATTTAAATTTGCTCAAAAAAATTGATAATGATTTTCAAGGTAGAATCAAAACCATCTATAGTAATCACATGAATTTGGAGAAAGCAATTCGTTCCGCACACATGATTGTGGGTGCGGTATTGATTCCAGGCTCTGCAGCACCGAAACTTGTCTCTCGCAGCATGTTGAAAGAAATGAAAAAAGGCGCGGTTTTGGTTGATGTTGCAATTGACCAAGGTGGCTGCTTTGAGACTTCAATGCCAACGACTCATGAAAGCCCTACTTATATTGTGGATGATGTAGTGCATTATTGTGTGGCAAATATGCCAGGAGCGGTTGCTAAAACTTCAACTTTAGCGCTAACTAACGCTACCTTGCCATTTGTAGTTGAATTAGCCAACAAAGGTTGGAAGCAAGCAGTACAAGAAAATCGTCATTTGTTGAATGGCTTGAATATTTGTCGTGGCAATGTGACGTATTACGCTGTCGCTCGTGATTTGGGCTACAACTATGTAGATCCATTGTCCTGCTTATAATTTAATTGAAGATTTGGACTCTGTAGCAATGTTATTGCAAATTAGTCCGAGTACTTACAAAATTTGTTAAAATACCTACCTTTGTGTAGGTATTTTTTTGAATGGTATCGATATTAAAACAATTGTTTCTAAAGATAATGCACTAGTTAAACGCATTGCTCGTTTGAATAGTGATAGTAAATTTCGTGCATCGCAGCGTGAGGCTGTTGTCTATGGTGAACATTTGATTATTGAAGCCATGAAATATTCTTTGATTGAGTATTTATTACTTGAAGAGTCTAGCTTAGCACGCTATTCTCATTTAGTTGAGAAACTCTCAAATGAGCAAATTATTTTAGTCAGTGCTGAGGTATTAAATAAAATAAACATTTTTGATTCTGAATTATCCGTAGTTGCGCTGATTAAGCAGCCTGTGAGTCGTGAGCTTGATTTTAGTCAGCAATTTGACTGTGTTGTCTTAGAGCATATTCAGGATCCTGGAAATTTAGGCGTGATTTTACGCGCAGCTAGTGCTGGCGGTATAAAAAATATAGCTCTTTCTAAAAACTGTGTTGATGTTTATAATCCTAAAGTTTTAAGAGCCTCACAAGGAATCCAGTTTGCGCTTAATATTTATTCTAATTGTGATCTTGATGAATTTGTGCGATGCTATTCTGGGCAGATTTATGCGCTTACTCCACATGCATCTGTAAGTATATACGAGCAAGATTTAACTCAGAACTGCGCTTTGGTATTAGGTAATGAGGGAAATGGAATTAGTGACAAGTTATTGAGTAAAATTAAACAGCATATCACGATTCCAATGCCGGGTAAAGCAGAGTCACTAAATTTGGCAATGGCTGCAACTGTGGCGATTTTTGAGCTATCACGCCAACGTATTACAAATATAAGAAAGAAATAATGAAATCAATAACGATTATTACACGTAATAGTAAATTAGCTATGTGGCAGGCTCTTCATGTTAAACAATTATTACAAAATATCTACCCGGAACTTGAGGTTCTGATTTCGGGGATTACTACGGAAGGTGATCGGATTTTAGATCAGTCTCTTGAAAAAATTGGTGGAAAAGGCTTGTTTATTAAAGAGCTTGAATACCAGCTTTTAGCCGGAAATGCGGATATCGCGGTTCATTCTTTAAAGGATTTACCAGCTAATTTACCGAGTGAGTTTGAATTAGCTGCAATTTTAAAACGTGAAGATGCTCACGATGCATTTGTTAGTAATAAATACAAATCATTGGATGAAATGCCCGTTGCTAGTATAGTTGGCAGTTCTAGTGCACGACGGGTTGCAATTTTAAAACAACATTACCCGCATCTAGAAATAAAACTGCTAAGAGGTAATTTACAAACGCGGCTGGCAAAATTAGACAATAATGAATATGATGCGATTATTCTTGCAGTAGCTGGTCTCAAGCGCTTGGATTTAGAAGCGCGAATTACCCAAATATTGGCAGATGATAAATTTATTCCGGCAATCGGGCAGGGTGCTCTAGCTGTTGAAATTAAATCGGGTGAGCAAGAACTAAAAAGACTGCTTGCTCCGCTAAATGATGAGATCAGTGCGGCATTGGTTGGTGCTGAACGCGAAATGGGGCGTTATCTAAATGCTAGCTGCAATATCCCGTTAGCTGGGTTTGCTCGAATATTCGATAATCAATTAAAGCTAAGTGCTTTATTGGCAGATGTTAATGCGAATGTTTATTTAACTGCCGAAGTTAGCGGTACTCCTGAAGATTATTTGAGTATAGGTAAATCCTGTGCCGAGCAATTGATTAAGCAGGGTGCAGCAGAAATTGTTCGGCGATTATCTGCGGCTAATCACAGGTAATCATTAGAAATGTATCTAATTACCCGTCCAGAACCTCAAGCTAAGGTTTTGATTGATTTGCTAGCCAAGCAACAGATTAAAGCTAAAAGCTTGCCTTTGATGCAAATTGACTTACATAATTTTGAAGCAGAAAAATTGGTTCGGCAAATAAATGGCTATAACAGCCTGATGATGGTATCTCCAACTGCTATTGATTGTTTGCTTCCGCTATTTGATAAGTTAAAATCAGAGCTGAACTTGATCGTTGCCGGAAAGAGTTCTGCAGATTATTTATTTGAAAAAATGGGGAAAACAGCTTTATTTTCAGAACGTGGCAGCGGTATAGCTGAATTAATTGATGCCGATTTGATCAAAAAAGAAGGCAGCTATATAATTGCGGGCGGCACACCACATAATCAATTACTGACAAAATATTTAAGAGAAAATGTCATCCGGCATGATTTTATAGATTTATATCAACGAACTAATTCTGCTATTTTAAATCTGACACAGACCGAGAAAATTATCTGTGATCCACAAAATATCGGTATAATCATTACTAGCAGCTCTTTGGCAGAGTATTTGTATGACTGTGCGAAAATTAGCAGCTCTATTTTGCAAATGTTATCTAAAGTGCATTTGGTGACATTGCATCCAAATATAACTCAAAAACTAAGTCATGCAGGTTTTAATAATATTATTGAAACAGATAACGCATCAAATCAGGCAATAATTAATACCATTAGGAAAATTGAGAATGAGCGAAAATAATACATCGAAATTAAAAAGCGAACAACCTACATTGCCAAAAACAGTAAATAAGCCAAGAATATCAAAAATTCCGGTTTTGCTGGCTGTACTATCGTTAAGCTGTACGGGATATCTTGCATACCAAAGTTTTTTTGGTATTAATGGTTTTATTGCACAGAGTAAATTAAATAGCCAACAAACACAGAAGATTGCAGCTTTATCGACTGAAAATTCTCGTTTAAATCAACAAATTAAGCAACTTAATCAAAATCAGGCTGCGTTGCAAGAGCAAGTTGATAAAACCAATAAAACAGTAAATAATGGTGATATGGTTTTGTATCAACTAAACAGTTTAATTAGTGGTGCCAATCAGAGTTTATTGTTATATCATGATTATGCATCGGCAATAAAGCAGCTAAATTATGCTAAACAAATTTTAATCAGTGTTAGTGATCCGCTGTTGTTGCAGTTGAAAATAAATTTGACTACAGACTTGGACAACTTACAGGCAAAAAATAATTTTGATGGGACGATGCTGGCAACTCAACTGGATCAACTTTATCAAAATATAACGCAGCTAAATGTTGCTGCGCCAATTAAGCTACAAAATCAGCAGGATAGTCAGCCAAGCAGTGCATGGCAACGTTTTATAGTTAATATTAAGCAGTCAATTTTTGGATTGATTAAAGTAGTCAAAACTAATCCGAATAGTGCAGAGGTTTTAATCCCAGAAAACGAATTGGTGGTACGTCAGCATTTGCAACTTGATATCTTGAGTGCCCGTCAAGCGTTATTAAATCAAAACGCCGCTTTGTGGAAAAGTAGTCTTGATGATGCATACAATCTAACCCAACGCTTTTTTAGTGATGATTTAGCGCGGCAAAAAGAATTATTATTGATTCAACAATTGCGAGAAACCGCGCTTGGTATAAATCAACCGACGTTGGATCTGACTATGCAGGCGCTGATTAAAGCACAACAACTTAGTGATGGAAATAATAAGCAATGAAATTCTTTATCAAAACGTTGATTATTTTTGCTCTAACATTGGCAATAGCTGGGTTTGGATTATTTAATAATGGTGCAGTTGCAATTTATGTTGCAAGTTATAAGATTGAATTAAGTCTAAACTTGTTGATTTTATTGTGGTTATTGAGTGTTGTTGTTATTTATTATCTATTTCGGATATTAATTAATATTAAGCGAATTCCTAATAAAATTCAGCGCGCTCGGGTTAGAAATGCATTGATTGCCGCTCGGCAACGATTGAATTTTGCAGGTTTACACTATTTTGAGGGTAAATATCGTAGTTGCTATGATAATGCTCTAAAATCCCTGAAACGTGAAGCGAGTAAAGATAATAAATTTTTAGCTTATATGTTGGCATACCGCGCTGCAAATATCATGCGTGATGAGGAAAAAGAGAATAGAATTGCGACAGAGCTAGAGCAATTTAATGAGCCCAAATGGCAGTTAGCTAAACATCTGTTAATCGCCGAAAATTTTTATAATCACCAACTTTATGGGCAAGCAATTGATCATTTAAATGCGGCATTGCAGCTTGATCATCGTCATGTTCCAGCTCATCGAATGCTGCTTAAAATATATTTGCATCTTGCAAATTATTCAAAAGCTTATGAGATGCTGGAGTGGTTATTAAAAAATGATAGTTTGCGTGAGTATAAAGCAAGTAAATATAAAGCACGGGTAATTGGCGGTTTATTTGCTGAAATTAATGATACTAAAGAGTTAAATTCATATTACAATAAATTAGATAAAAATGAAAAATCAAGTTTCTTGTATGGTAAGTTATATTTTAATGCTTTGTTACGTATAGCTGATTACGCCACAGCAATTGATTTTTTGGAGCGTAATTTTAAAGATAATTCACTTCAACTGGTTTACGTAGAATCATTGTTGACATTAGCCAAGAAAGTTGAGGATGCTAAATTATTAACTAAATTGCTAAAATTAAGTGAGAAAGCATTTAGTGCAAACGAGCAAGATCCTGCAATATTACTAACTTTAGGGGTTTTAAATTATCGACAACGAAATTTAGAGCAGTCACGTATTTATCTGGAATCAAGTCTCAAGATTAAATCTAGTCTTGATGCAACTATTTATCTATCATTCGTTGCTGAGGATATACATGATCATGCGCTGTTTGCCGAATGCCAGAAAATATTATTAACGAATATCCGTAATTTTAATTAATGCTTTTGTGAAGTCAAGATGAAGAATATTAAAACTGTAAGACCCAAATTTGCTAAAAAAAATCGTGATACAATTTTACCATCTAAATTAGCCAGATTTATTAATGATTGTGTAGCAATTCTTTTGTTTGCCCTAGCTGCAATGGTTGCTTTAGCTTTAGCCACCCATTCTCCAAATGATAGCTGCTGGTCAAAAAGTGTCAATTCGCCGATTGTTATAAATAAACTTGGTGTAGCTGGTGCATATTTATCAGATATTTTATTCTATGTGTTAGGGTTTTCTGCATGGTGGCTAGTTGCAGGTATTTTTTACTTAGGTTTTCATAAGATTGTTCGTAAAAAAATTCCAACTGGAAACTGGAGTACGATTTATCGAGTTATTAGTTATATATTTTTGATTTCAGCCTCCGCTACATTTGAATACATTTCCTTTTTCCATCAAACATCAAGCTTACCAGACGGTTGGGGTGGTAGTTTAGGTTCGTTTATTTTTAATAACTCATATCGCGGCGTTGGTGAAGTTGGTGTCTCCGTACTCAGTTTGCTTTTTATCATTATTTGCTTTTCATTTTCTTTTGGTATTTCATGGCTATTTATTGCTGAAAAAATCGGAGCTGTTTTAGAGGCTGTTTACGTTCAATTGACTTCTCTGGTTGCACGTAAATCACCTGTTGCAGAGAATGGTGCTCCACTTGCTATAGATGACGAAGACGATGACTTTATAGCTCCCACGCCTATTCAACAAGCATCCTTTGAACCTGAGCCTGTAATTGCGCCAGCGAAAGAAATTGATGCTGAAGAGCCGGTGATAAAAAAATTTTCGTTCTCAGAGCGTTTGTTTAAATCAAGAGCCGAAGAGCCCGTTGCTGAAAATATAGTAGCTAATGATGAGCCTGATTTTGATATCAACGATCCATTATTTCAGGATGATGAACCGGAGGAAGCTCCTGATACGCCGCTTGCTGAAATTAAGCCCATCATTCACGAGCCAGTAGTCAACAACGAGCCTCCACGAGTTGCAGGTTTAAAAATCGCATTAAAATCAAACAATGCCCGTACAATGGATCTTTTGGATGTAGTACAAAAGGGTAGTTTGCCAAGTACCAGTTTGTTGAATTTACCACGAGTACAGGCTGAAGGAGTTCCTCCTGAGACGATAGAATATGTATCGACCGCAATTGAAAACACTTTGGCTGAATTTGGAATTGAGGTTAAAATTACCAATGTTGAAAGTGGACCAGTGGTAACTCGTTATGAGTTAATTCCGCCTAAAGGTGTCCGTGGTGACAAGATTGCTGGTTTAGCCAAAGAAATTGCACGTTCATTAGCTCTCACTAGTATCCGGATTGTTGAAACTATTCCGGGTAAAAACTCAATGGGGATTGAAGTGCCTAATTTTAAACGTCAGGTAATTTACCTTAAAGAAATATTTGATTCTGCGGTTTATCAAAATAATAATAGTCTTCTAACTTTAGCATTAGGTAAGGATATTGCAGGTGATGTGATTGTTACTGACTTAGCTAAGATGCCGCATTTATTAGTAGCGGGAACTACGGGTTCGGGTAAATCAGTTGCTGTTAATGCAATGATTCTATCAATTCTATTTAATGCGACTCCAGATGAAGTTAAATTCATTATGATTGATCCAAAAATGGTGGAGCTATCTTTTTATCAGGATATTCCACACCTTTTAGCTCCGGTTGTTACAGATATGTCTCAGGCTGCCAATGCACTAAAATGGACAGTCGGTGAGATGGAGCAGCGCTATAAAATCATGGCAAAAATTGGTACCAAAAATATTGTTGGCTTTAATCAAAAAGTGGAAGCCGCAATTAAGGAAGGTATGCCATTATTTAATCCGTACAGCATTGATTTAACTGATCCTGAACCACTGCAAAAATGGCCATATATTGTTGTAATTATTGACGAGTTGGCGGATTTGATGATGGTTGCCGGTAAGAAAATTGAGCAGTATATCGCACGTATTGCCCAAAAAGCACGTGCTGTCGGAATTCATCTGATTGTGGCTACTCAACGACCATCAGTAGATGTGATTACTGGTTTGATTAAGGCGAATATTCCCGCGCGAATTTCATTTCAAGTATCCAGTAAGATTGATTCACGCACAATTTTAGATCAGATGGGCGCGGAAAGTCTGCTTGGTCAGGGGGATATGTTATTCTTAAATCCAGGCTCAGGATTTCCACGAAGGATTCATGGTGCTTTTGTTAATGATGATGAACTGCACCATGTAGTTAATTATCTTAAAGAACAGGGAACACCAGATTATAATGATGAAATATTGACTGGTGCAAGTGATATAAGCATACCTGGCTTTGAAGATGATAGTAATAGCGACAATAATAGTGTCGAAAAAGATAGCGTTTTTGATGAGGCTGTTAAATTTATTTTAGATTCACGCCGTTGTTCAATAAGTTCTTTACAAACACAGTTTGGAATAGGGTATAATAAAGCTGCACGAATTATGAATCATTTAGAAAAAATTGGTATGGTAAAACGCACAGATCGCGGTGGATTTGAGTTGTTAAACCACACACCAAATTGATTTTGTTTCTAAGGTAAATTTAATATAGACTATATCAGGGGAGTTAACTATGAGTGAGGCGTTATCGACAGAGTTGTTTTATGGCATGATTTTATCTGGTGCCAAGCAAGTCATCCATAGCGAAGGAGAGCTTAATCGACTTAATGTTTTTCCGGTTGCAGATCGTGATACGGGAACCAATTTAGCTTCGATGATGCGCTATATTGTCGATAATTTGTCTATGACTAAAGACACACCGGAATTGCTTCATCAATTATCGCAGCATGGTTTAGTTGGTTGTTGCGGTAATTCAGGATTGATTTTCTCACAGTTTTTTTATGGACTTACTCAGCATCGTTTAACCGAAAAGACGCTATTAAAATTACATGATTTTGTCGAGATGATTGCTCATGGTTATAAAAGTGCCTATAATTCAGTAAGTAATCCTAAACCCGGAACAATTTTAACCGTAATGGAAAAATGGGTTGAAGGATATCGTGATACTCTTGCAAATGCGCGCATTAATCTTCTGGATAGTTTTAAATCTAGTGTTGAAAAAGCCAAAGTTGCTTTAACTGATACGATGAATCAGTTGGAAGTACTTCGTGCTAATCATGTGGTAGATGCTGGGGCTCAAGGATTTGTTAATTTCATTGATGGAATGTTGGCATACCTAAGTGGTGACAAAGAACACCGTGAACAGATTATTGCCGATCGAAATCTAGATCATCAGGCGGTTCGCCTAAGTCATGAATTTGAAGATGTTACCGAGTTTCCCAATTATCGTTATTGTTTTGAAACAGTGGTTAAAACACCTAACGAAGATGCCTTGCTTCCATATCGTGCTACACTTGATAGCTTGGGTGATAGTATTGTAATTGGTAAAGGTGCGCAAATGTTAAAACTGCACATTCATACCGATCAACCTGAGACTGTGACACAATTATTGGCTAAGGCTGGTGATGTGATTTATCAAAAAATTGATGATATGATTTTGCAGTATAATATTGCTAACCGTGCTCATCAAACGCGAATTGCGATTGTTGCCGATACCATGGCAGATATTCCATTATCAGCAATGCAGGAAAATAATATTTATCGGATTGCACTTCAGGTTAAAGTTAACGGTAATTCATTCTTGGATAAGTTTTCAATTAATTACCAGCAAACTCTGGATTATTTATCTAATCCTAAAAACCATGTTGGAACAGCTGCTCCGTCTGCAGCAATTGTTGCACGTACTCTACATTTCCTTGAACAGTTTTATGATTCAATCATCATTATTCCAGTTGGTAAATCATTAAGCTCTACTTATGATGTGATTGTTAATCAGGCGCGCAAATATAAAGATAAATTAATTTCAGTAATCGACTCGAAGCTAAATTCTGCGCCGTTGGGATTGTTGGTGGCATACGCAAATCAACTAGTAAACTCGAATAATTATAGTCATGAAGAAATTGTAGCCAAAGTTGAAGTTGCCAGATCTGAAGCTAACGTTTTGATTATGCTAAACTCATTAGAAGGACTAATTCGTTCTGGTCGTTTGTCAAAATCGCTTGGTTGGGTAGCAGGCTTATTTCGCTTAAAACCATTAGTACATATTGATGTTGCTACTGGTAAGCCTAAAGTTATCGGTGCTGCTTTCAGTAAACGTAGTGCGTGGCGTAAATTAACTAATCAGCTCAATTTACTGCAAGAACAAAATAAAGTTAAAAGTATTGCGATTGTCCATTCGGATACCGCTAGTCATGCCGATGTTTTTGCTAAATATATTAAACGTAAAACTAAACTTGAACCATTATATATTACTGAAGTTTCGAGTATTTCAGGGATTCATACTGATAAAAATAGTTTTTCTATCGGATATATTAATCAGGAAGTTAAACTTTAGTTGAGGCATTAGCTGCTTATGTCTGTGTCACATCCATTGGCAACTAGACGTATAAAATTTGATCGTTGGAGCAATAATGATCTTAGTTTAGCATTTAGGCTTTGGGGTAATCTTGAAGTTAGCCGTTATATCGTTGCTAATGGCAAGTTTACTGAGGTGCAGATTAAGCAGCGTTTGATAGCTGAAATTAACAATGATCAGCTTTATAATGTTCAATATTGGCAAATATACAGCCTAGACAACAATGTCTTTATGGGATGTTGTGGGCTGCGTCCCTATGATATCCCTGCTAATTGTTTTGAAATAGGTGTGCATTTGTTGCCTGAGTTTTGGCATCAAGGGTTTGCTAAAGAAGCAATGCTAGCAGTAATCGAATATGCCAAGCAAAGTAAAATTGCCAAGTTATTTGCTGGTCATAATCCGCATAATCTATCTTCAGAAAAAATGCTGTTAAGCCTGGGATTTATTCGAGTTGCAGATGAGTTTTATTCTCCAACTGGACTCTATCATCCTTCATATGAATTAATGTTACCCGTAATATAAGGTTTTTCTATGAATCATTTAAATAGTATTAATAATCCTAAAGCTGAGTTGCATATTCATTTAGAAGGTAGTCTTGAACCACAAATGATTCTGGACTTAGCCAAAAGAAATAATCTTCAGATAAAATACTCATCGTTGAGTCAATTTGCGAAGGCATATCAATTTAAGAATCTGCAAGAATTTCTGGATTTATATTATTTGGGAATGTCGGTATTACGGACGGAAGATGATTATTTTGATTTAACTTATGCATATCTGACAAAAGCTCATCTGGATAATGTAACGCATAGTGAGATGTTTTTTGATCCGCAGGCTCATCTGGAACGTGGAATTTCACTTGATATTGTTATGAGTGGTCTTTGGCGCGCGATAGTTCAGGCTAAGGCTGATTATGGTATTAATGCCAGTTTAATCCCTTGTTTTTTGCGTCATTTAAGCGAAGATAATGCTTTAGCAGTTTTTGATGATTTAATGAATTATCGTAATAAAATTATTGGAATTGGGCTTGATTCTTCAGAGTTAGGTAATCCACCAGCTAAATTTAAAAACCTATTTAATTTAGCTCGTAAAGAGCAGCTGAAATTGCTAGCTCATGCTGGAGAAGAAGGACCAGCCAGTTATGTCTGGGATGCATTGGATATTTTAGGCGTGGACCGGATTGATCATGGAAATTCAATACTATCAGATCAAGTATTAATCAAAAGAATTGCCACAGATAAAATTCCACTAACTATGTGTCCACTTTCCAATCGTTGCCTGCAAGTTGTACCTGATTTGAGCAAGCATCAAGCAGTTGAATTACTTAACCATGATGTGTGTGTAACGATTAACTCTGATGACCCAGCTTATTTTGGTGGTTATATAAACCAAAATTATATAGAACTAGCTAAAGTATTAAATTTAACTGATGTTGAGATAAGTAAACTAATAGAAAATAGTTTAGCTGCCAAATTTATTTAAAATAGTGTAGCAGATTTCTTGTTAGGTAATTTTCAATGAGTGGCTACTTGGATGCAGCAATTTATGTGCTATTAACTTCAGTTGCGTTTGTTTTTCTTGATCATCTGATCGTTGGATTAAATCCGGTAGTTGCTTTGTTTGCAATGAGTGCGATTGCATTAATTGTTTTTAATTCTTTAAATATTTCCAATCTAAAGAAGACCTATCTAGCGTGTTGGCACAATAAAACAATCTATCTTATGATGAGTGCTGCATTAGCTGTGGATTGGGTGACTATGGTTTTTGCTAGCCATATTGCGGATCCGTTTATTGCCATGGCGGCGTTATTTAGTGCATTAGCATTGTTTGGCTTTGGCAAAATCTACTTGATTGCGCGCAATAAAGCAGTTTTATTCAGTTTATTTTTATTATTATTAGGTTTGGGCATCTTACTATTTGCGTATCAAGTGAAGACAGGGCATAGTATTATTGGTGGAGTTATTCTTGGCTCGATTGCCGGACTAGCCTTTTACGTTTATATTGCCAATTCATCTAAATTAGCCTCATTAGCACATCTCAGTTCATTGCAGGTTTTAGCCACTCGATTTTGGTTGTTATTTTTTGGGGCAGTAATTTTTGTTCCAAAACATAATTTATTGTTTTTATTAAAACAGAATCTATTATCTTTAGTTATCATTAGCCTTGGTTCTTTGATTATTCCGATTTACTATAACCAGCAGGCGATTAAAAAGTTAGGAAGTGAATTAACTTCGGTTTTTATTAGCTTAGTTCCGCCGGTTACCTATGGGTTTTATGCCATTTATAACCGACAGATAATCATGGTAAATGTAGTTGTCTGCATACTAATAACGCTGGCACTAATTATACCTAATTTAGTTAAAGTTATACGCCGTTAAAATCGCTTCTCTGGCAGTTGTTATGTCATTGTAGTACTCATAATATGACAATGCTAAAAATCCTCCCGCAAGATTATAGACTTCATTAAAGCCATGTTGTTGCAGTATTAGCGTTGCATTGTAGCTGCGCTGTCCACTACGACAATGAATGTAGATAGGTTGATTTTTGGGAATTTCAGCTAAGCGATCTCGAAGTTGGCTTAATGGAATATTAGTAGCTCCTTTGATTATACCTCGTGCTAGCTCAGCTTCTTCACGAACATCTAAGATATATGCATTGATTTTAACTAACTCTCTGACTTTATTTGCAGTAATTTGCTTAAATTTACCTGTGTTTAGATTGCTTGCAACATAGCCAGCCATATTGACTACGTCTTTGGCAGTTCCAAATGGTGGCGCATAACATAATTCTAAGTCGCAAAGATCATTGATTGTTGCATTAAATTTTATTGCGGTCGCGATCACATCAATACGTTTGTCAACGTTTCCTTTGCCAATTGCCTGCGCACCCAAAATACGTCCATTATTTTTATCATAGATTAGCTTAAATTGCATGGTATGATTGGTCGGCATTAAGCTCACTTTATCATTGGGCGTAATATATACCGTTCCATATTCAATTGCTAGCTTAGTAAACTCTATCAAACCCTCAGTTAAACCTGTTGATGCTGCATTTAAGTCAAATACTTTGATGCAGGATGAGCCGATGTAGCTACGAGACTTATTGTTGATTCCATTAATATGATCAGCTGCATCACGAGCTTGTTTTTGCGCAGGACCGGCTAATGCCAATTTAAATTTATCTTGTATCAATGCACCATAAACTTCAATTGCATCGCCAACTGCATAAATATCTGGATCATTGGTTAAACAATTATCATCAACTGCGATTGCACCAGTTCTACCTAAATCAAGTTGTGCGGCAATAGCTAGATTGGTTTCCGGTGCAACACCGATTGCCATTATGACGATTTCTGCTGGTACAACTCGACCAGAATTAAGTAGGATTTGGTTGGGCGCAAAAGATTCTACTTTGTCACCAACAATTAATTCCACGCCATGATCATATAGTTCTTTATGCAAAATTTGCACCATATCATAGTCAAAGGTGCGCATAATTTGAGGCATTGCTTCTATCAGACTTACATTGTAACCCGCTTCACGCAAGTTTTCGGCAACTTCAACACCAATAAATCCACCTCCAATTACTGCAATGTTTTGTGGATTCTTTTCACTAATTGCTTGTTTTAGATTTGTAATATCTATAACATTTCGTACTGTAAATAAATTTACGTGCTCTTTACCTTGGATATTGGGAACAATTGGTTTTGCACCTGGTGAAAGGATTAATTTATCGTAAGATTCTGTGTACTGTGTTTTGGTGATGTGATTGAGGATAGTTACGGTTTTAGCCTGACGATTGATGGAAATAATTTCCTGATTAATCCTAGCATCAATGTTAAACTGTTTACTAAATTTTTCCGGTGTCATCATAACCAGTTTTTCTGCACTACTAACTGTGCCACTTAAGTAGTAGGGTAGGCTGCAATTTGAAAATGATACGTGCGGACCTTTTTCAAACATGATGATCTGATCTTGTTCATTGTGACGACGTAAGCGAGCTGCAGCTGAGGCACCTCCGGCAACTCCACCAATAATTAAAATTTTTTTAGACATGATGAATTCTCTCTTATTTATTTATCAATAATGTATTTTAGATTAATCTAATATAATGTGTCAAGTTTAATTTGCAAGAGAGGGTATTCAGAAGCCAATAATATTGGAATAGAGAAGATAAGGAATTGCTTTAATTGACTATTAATAAAAAAGGCAGAGCAGTTTATTCTCTACCTTTCATTAATCAGCCAGTACTTTAATGTGCTTCTTGAATTGCCACGGCTACAGCCACAGTTGCACCAACCATCGGGTTGTTTCCCATTCCCATAAAGCCCATCATTTCGACGTGAGCAGGTACTGAGGATGAACCTGCAAACTGTGCATCAGCATGCATCCGCCCCATAGTATCAGTCATTCCATAAGAAGCTGGGCCTGCGCCCATATTATCTGGGTGAAGTGTACGACCAGTACCTCCACCTGAAGCTACAGAGAAATATTTCTTGCCTAATAACTGACGTTCTTTTTTATAAGTTCCGGCAACGGGATGTTGAAAGCGAGTTGGATTAGTTGAATTACCAGTAATTGAAGCATCAACACCCTCATTATGCATGATTGCCACGCCCTCACGTACATCATCAGCACCATAACAACGCACATTGGCACGCTCGGTTTTAGAATATGCTTTTTCTTGTACGATTCTCAAATCACCACTATAGTAATCAAATTGAGTTTGTACATAAGTAAATCCATTTATCCGCGAAATAATTTGTGCGGCATCTTTACCCAAGCCATTCAAAATAACGCGCAATGGTTGTGTTCTGACTTTATTGGCTGAGCGTGCGATACCGATAGCACCTTCAGCTGCGGCAAATGACTCATGCCCAGCTAAGAAAGCAAAACATTGCGTCTCTTCGCTAAGTAACATTGAGGCTAAATTACCATGTCCAAGACCAACTTTGCGATCTTCAGCCACTGAGCCCTCGATACAAAACGCTTGTAATCCTTCACCAATTACTTTAGCCGCTTCAACCGCACTAGTTGCTCCTTTAGTCAACGCGATTGCGGCGCCTAATACATATGCCCATTTAGCGTTTTCAAAGCAGATAGGTTGGATTTTTTCGGCGATTTCATAAGGGTCAAAGCCTTTGTCCGTACATAATTTGCGGGCCGCATCTAAAGAAGCGATATTATATTGTGCTAAAACAGAATTAATTTTGTCGATTCGACGATCATAACTTTCAAATAGTTGCATCTTATTTCTCTTTCCTTAAATTATTCTGCACGAGGATCAACATAACGCGTAGCTTCTGCGAAACGACCATAGCTGCCAGTAGCTTTTTTCAGCGCTTCATTTGCATCAACCCCTTTTCTGATTGATTCCATCATTTTGCCCAGATGAACAAATTCATAACCAATAATTTCGCTGCCATCATCCAATGCGACCCGTGTTACGTAGCCCTCGGCTAACTCCATATAGCGTGGACCTTTAGCAACTGTGCCGTACATTGTACCAATTTGGCTACGTAATCCCTTACCAAGATCTTCTAATCCAGCACCGATAGGCAATCCACCTTCAGAGAAGGCTGTTTGTGAACGACCGTAGGCAATCTGTAAAAATAATTCACGCATTGCAGTATTGATTGCATCGCAAACCAAATCTGTGTTTAATGCTTCAAGAATTGTTTTTCCGGGTAAAATTTCAGCTGCCATTGCTGCCGAATGAGTCATTCCTGAACAACCGATAGTTTCAATTAGTGCTTCCTGAATAATTCCATCTTTGATATTCAAAGTAAGTTTAGTTGCACCTTGTTGAGGAGCGCACCAACCAACACCATGAGTTAACCCTGAAATATCTTTAATTTCTCGTGCCTGAGTCCATTTTCCTTCTTGGGGAATTGGTGCCGGACCATGATTAGCACCTTTGGCGATGCATGTCATATGTTCTACTTCATGTGAGTATTCCATAAATTTCTCCGATAAATTAGTTAAATAAAATTTAATCTTATATGTTAAAATGTTTGATCGAGTAATTATAACGGTATTGTACCACAAAAAGTAAGGTTATTATTTGTCATTATGCGTTCATTTAAGAAGAAAACTCCTGGGCATTTTATTGAATTTGGTGAGCGACTGAAGCAGATTTCTGAACAAGATGATTTAGGGCGTTTATTACAAGAGCTAGCAAGAATTAGTGAAATTATTTATTCTCATTATCCTAACTTACGGGATATTTGTCACTGTGGTGCTATTGATTATCCCAGCGATCTGCTGGTGCTATTTGTTAGTAATAATAGTGGGTTCTATTTAGTTAATAACATGATTAGTAATATTCAGGATATTTTGTTCAGTAATGGAGTTTCCTTCAGTAAAATTTTAGTTAAAGTACGACCTGAGCAACATCAGCCCAAAAAAGTTAAACGTGTCTTGAGCCTGGAGCAACGAGAAGCGCTGCAAAAGTTTGCTAATGCTCTTGGTCGCCCCGAGTTGATAAAAAGCTTACAAGAACACGAAGAAGAAAATGCCTCTACCGATTGGGAGCTTAAATTATGAGATTTTCTGCAGGAGAGCAATCATGCTCTCGACAATATCGTGAATTCATTATCCATACATTGCATAAAAACATTCGTCATACTTACGTCAGAATTAATTCCGATAGTTCTTTGCTAGTTACGGCGCCGTTACATGCCGACGAAGTTCACGTAAATAAAGTAATTGATAAGTTTTACAGTAATATTCTCCATAAACAGAAATTGCTTGCCCAACAATTGCTAAATAAAACTCAACTTAATTTAGTAGTTCAGAATGATAGTCACGTTAGTTATTTAGGACAGCGCTATACTTTGCAAGTTACTCATGCTAAGCATAATCGTGTGTCTTTCACTGATGATATTTGCATGTTAAGTGTTAAAGACATTAGCTCTGAATATAAATTAGCCGTATTGCAGGCTGAATATAAACGCCTAGGGATGGTAATTTGTGAAGGTTTGCTGCGGCAACGATTTAATTATTTTGCAGCGTTAGGTTATAAAATTCCTCGCTTGAGTCTGAAAGTAATGCGTTCGCGCTGGGGGAGTTATTCTGTGGCAATAAATAAAGTAAACTTAAATTTGGCATTGATAAAACTAGAGCCCAAATTAATTGACTATGTTGTAGTTCATGAATTATGTCACATAATTGAACAAAATCATAGTAGCCGTTTTTACGCTCTCATGACTAAAATACTTCCTAATTGGAAAGAGCTGAAGCAAGAACTAAATTCATTTAGTTATATCCTAAGATAAATAAAGGCTGATTTAAGTATTCTAGCATAAATAAAAGGGCGACTCCCAAATATTACGGAATCGCCTTGTCTAAAATCATCTACTGCTGGACACAATACAGCCTACTGCTGGTTGTACATGTATCACCTCCGTTATAATTCCATACGTTAGCATCAGTAGCTCCTGTTGCGCCAATCATTGCTTTTTCCATACCAGAGCCTGCATCAGTCCAATTATTGCAATAATTTTCGGCAGATGTATAATTCCAGTTAATCGTACTATCATCTGGAACTCCAGCACCAGTCCATGCTTGCATTGCACTGTTTGGATATATTGCAGCCATGAATGAATCTGGCGGAATACCATATGTATTTGTTGTAAACGCCAATGCTCCACTCATATTGTAATAGCTCGTACTAGCTGTCAATGGCCAATCACTATTTGTTCCACTACCATTGTTATAGCGGGTTGCAGTTACCAACAATGCTTTATAGGCACCAGAGTTTGGTCGGGCGGTATCTGTATTACAAATCGCATCCGCAGCTGCAGCGGCAGATTTACCGGAAGTTGCAACTATATTTCCATCGGTCGTGGTATTAGTCACAAAAATTTGCTTGGGAGCAACCTGCTGTACGCAGTACAGGTGATGGCTTGCACTATCACATGTACTGACGGCGGAGGCAATTGGTCCGTTATAGCCGCTACCATTGGCAGTACCGTATGTTCCATATAGGGTATTACTTGCCGATGTCCAATTGTTACAGCTTCCCCCCGCAGTTGCATCAGTAGAGTTATAGGGAGCGCTCATCCAAGAATTATATATTAAAGAAAAACCAGTCCAAACATTATAAGCTACAGTTGAAAAGGCGTTGCTATTAAGCAGATAGCCATAATTAGCTGCAGTGGTACCAATTGAAGTGGTATTTGAAGTAGAGCCGACTGTCCGATAATTCACACTTTCGGGTAGTAATACCCAGTCAAAAGATTGTTCTCCGCCATCAACACAATTTGCCGACTTGCAAACATAACGATCTTTATCTGGTGTTGGTGTGACTATATTATCAGTACTGGTTACTAACATTGCCTTATATGTATAACCATCTGCTGGTCGATTGGAATCGTTGGCGCATATTGCATCTGCATTACTAATAGCATTGTTGCCCCCCGTGATAGTCGATAGTTGTCCGGTTGTAGTCGAGTTGCTAACAAAGATTTTTAGAAAATAGTTAACGTAAATAATTTGATTTAAATATGCAGCAGGTAACACCGTTGCTTGATTTACAAAATGATTATTACCTTCATCCCAACTTTGTTTAATATCATTTGCATTTATATTCGTTGAGTAGACACCATTAACCTGTTTGAGGAGAGTGCTATTGGCAGCAAATGAAGAAAATGTATAGGTGTCACTACAAGTAGTAACTGGGCTAGCCTGCAGAGTAAAATTATTGCAATTATGAGTGGTCAATACCCAACCCGGTGGTAGTGGATTGAAGGTGGTGGTGAAATTTGTAGCAATACTACTTCCAGTATTTCTATAGGTAAGAGTTACTGTCGCAGATGCGGTACTTTCTACATTATATGGAAAAGCTAACGCTCTACTTAAATCTTGTCCACCATTACTGCCTGAGAAAAACCCTGATTTACCTACCGTTGTAACTTTTATTATAGCATTTGGTGTTGGTGCTCCTGAACTAATAATAAAGTTACTTACTATCGTTTGGCTGATTGTCGCGTTCATTACGTTCCCCGTAACATCTTTAATTGCACTTGGATTGATAATGATATTGTAACTCTCATCAGCAATCAAATTTGCACTTGGCTGGAAGGTCACAGTTTTGTCACCATTGCTATAACTTGGCGCATTTAAACTAATATTACTGCTATCGCTTACTTTTTGTAGCTGGATATTTGTGCTATTCAATGTGCTGGTATCCATAGCTTCACTAAAAGTTAGGCTGATTGGCGATTCTACAGCTACAGTAGTTGCTCCATTAACAGGAACTGTGCTGCTTAAAGTCGGCGCAGTAAAATCCCCAATGGTAAATTGCGTAACCTGATAGCTGCTATTGCTGCCCATCGCATTTCCACTACTATCTTTTAGATTATTTTGATTGATTAGCAATAAATAGGTAGTTTGACTATCTAATGAATTACTGAGATTTACTGTTGCAACATAGGTTGTTGAATTATAGCTAATGCTAGTACCAGTCACTGATGTACCCGCCTGAGTTTGCAAGATGATATTAGAAGTCGTTAACGTTGATTCATCCATTGCTTTGCTAAAAGTCAGAGTGATACTCGGGCTTTGGCTTTGATTGCTTGCACCATTTGCTGGTGTAAAGTTATTGATAGTTGGTGGAGTATTATCTGCTGTTGTAAAAGTACTAACCGTCTGGCTGGTTGCAGCACTCATCGCATTGCCGTTAATATCCTGAATCTGGCTTGGATTAATAACAATTCGATACTGGGTTAAATCTGATAGGTTGCTACCAGTACTAAAACTTACTGTTTGATTGTTGTTAGTAACACCCTGTGAAGTCAATGGTATGTTGCTGCTGTCACTTACTTTTTGCAGTTTAATATTGCTGTTAGTCAATGTAGTTGGTGTCATTGGTTCACTAAAGTTAATTATAATTCCGGTAGCTTTGCTAACCCCTGTTGCTGTATCCTGTGGGGTAGTTGAAGTAACTGTCGGAGCAAGGGGATCTGTTATTGTGGTATAAACGGGTTTGCTCATGAAGCTATAGCTTTTTGTACTAGTGCCAGTATATGTTCCACTGATATTAAGATAGATAATCCCATTGTCAATTAATCCCGAAGCTGCTACATTTAGCTGAATCTGACAGTTTCCGTTAGCCTCCAAACTGTTGCCACAAGTATTATTTTGAACTGTAACTGTAGTATTGGTTAGTGTTTTATTAATTTTAGGAATTAGGCTATTTAATGGTACATTGCCAACATTAGTGAGATTAAAAGTAATATTTTGATTAGTATTGATCTGTTCAGTAAAACTGCTTTGGCTTGGTACTACCGCGACCATAGGCTCGGCATTATTATTAAGATAATAGACTATTTGGTTTGTATTAGTGCTTGTCAAGCTGTTATTGTAATTCAAAGTTAGTAGTGTATTCCCATTACTATTGTGATTATTCAAACTGATTTGATAATTACAACTTGCACCTATTCCCAGAGTTCCTGTGCAAGGATTAGTCGTAGCATTGCCAACTGTAATTGAATTATCTCCAGCGCTTAAGTTAATACCACTGGCACTTTGATTGCCATTATTCACAATTGACAATGTTGCAGTCGATTCACTCTGGCTCAGTACTGGCAAATCATTCATTAAAAGGTTGGCTTGCATGGTAGGTGTTATAGTTACCTGTAATTGGCTATTATTTTGTTGTGCATCGTTTAAAGCTTTATTTAAGTTTTTGCTACTTGTTACCGTATGTGGTGTAATAGTTACTAAATTGGCTGTTACATTCTGATTAGAATGAATCTCCAGCGGAATCAGTGTATTTGCAGGGATATTTACCTTGCCATTAGTTAGACCGTTACTAATTGCCAAACTGTTATTTGAGTTTTCAAAGCCAACATTATTTTGTGCTTGAGAATTACCCACAAATACATATACTGTTGCATAGTCATTAGTTCCAAACAGGCTTTGGCTGTTATCACTAAAATTAACTCCGCGATAGTCACTACTTTTTATATAACGATAATTTAGCAGCTGTTTGCTTTGTTGATTATTGTAGTTGGCAATAAGAATACTGGAGCCACTATTGCCCGCTGCTAGTGCTGGTGTAGTTAATGGCAATAGACAGCTACTATTGGCAGCAATGCTCTTACAACTTGTTTGATTGAATGTTAGTGACGAAGTTTTATTATCACTACGCACTAGTCCATAACTGATCTTATTAATTGTTTGGTTGCTGGTGTTATGGATATAAATACCTGTGCTGCCGGCTTTACCGTCAATTACCGGAATCATTGCAGCTTTCTCAATTACTAGCGCATTATTGAGATTATTGTTATTATCTGCCATATTGCTACCAGTGGAACTACTGCAGGCAGCAACTATAGAGGTGATTATCATACTCACCGCAAATGTACTCAAAATATTTTTTAGCTTATTTCTTTTCATAATCAAGTCTCTTATCTGTGTTAATTTATATCTATTTATGCATATCACCGTTATGGTGTCTGGCTGCTAACCGTAAACATTAGTATATTCGGGTTATACCAAATTTGTATTCCTGCATTTTGTAAGCTAAATTGGGTAAAAAGAGTTGCAGGTCGCGGAATATTTGGATCTATGCTATAACTAATACTATTGTTGGACTGAGTTGTGCTATTGGTACAGCTTATCGATAAATCGTTATTTACAGTACAGTTTCCTGATGTTACTGTTGCACTCGTTACATTGGGAATGGCACTAATGTTGGTCACCAGTGCACCACATCCTTCAGCGCCAATCAAGGTCTGATTTAATGTACGGGTTAAACTGCTGTCAGATGCTGGCGTGATTGTGCTGGTAAATGCTGGTTGAGTATAATTGGCGTATGATTTATTGCTACCGTTATACATGAAATTGTTTTGCGTGATAAAACCCTGAGTAGTATTCCAGCTGGCTGAAGGATAAGTTACATCAAGATTAAAGCTTGAATTATCAATCATCGCACTACGATTAGCCGTCAACACCAAATTACAACTTTGTCCAATGCCGAGGTTTTTAGGGTTTGCACCATAACCACAAGTAGTAGCTGTACTTTCAACACTCATATAAGGTGAAAGATGTCCATCAATAATATTCAATGCCATATTTTGTGCAGCATAATTATCTGACATATTCTTATACGTAATCGTTATGCTTAGATTATTGTTATTGCAGCCACTTCCATGATACGGATCAGCTAGTGTTCCACTGCCACTAAAACCGCTACTGATCACATTAGTTATTGCCAGACGACTGTCTAGTGCAGTGACACTATAGTTAATTCTACCAGTTAAAGTATTGGCACTTTCACCATAAGTAATTTGTAAATTGGCTATACCGTTGTCGTTACTCTCAGGTTGTAGCGGACCATATTTCACTGTGATTTGACAGTTACCACCTGCAACAAGACTGCTGCCACAAGTATTGCCTGTAATTGTTAAAGCCGCAGGAACATCAATACCTGTAAGCGCTATTGAGTCGATCGAAGTTGCACTGCTTCCATTATTGTTTAGTGTAAATATGGCTTGAGCACTTTCCTGATTATTCCCTATAATACTTAAAGTTGATTCAGCACCCAAAGGACTGGTAATTATCAAGTTACCATTTGCCGTGACAAAGTAATTTATCAGACCACTTTGCGATGTAAAGCTGCTTGAGCCTGAATTTCCACTTATTTCTAAATAGAGCGCACCAGTTTCAGCTACACTACTGGCTATAGCCTGAACTACAACTACGCACTGGGTCTGTGATTCAATTCGTGGGTCACAGCTATTACTGATGATCTTTAACTGAGTACTCCCTCCTGTAGTATTTTTAGGTGTAAAGGTAAGATTAGTCAATGGATAGTTACCTAAATTACTAAAAATAAGATTAATTGCTGAGCTACTTTGATTTGGCTGTAATCCAATTTGTGTAACTGGCGTATTACTAATAATTATTGCAGATTCACTAGTTGGAGTTGTTGGTGCATAATAAACTACCTTACTCAAAACGGTTACGCCTTTTATTTTAAATAGTACATTACTGTTTCCACTACTGCTAGTAGTAACTCCAAGCTTAAAGCTACAGCTGGCGTTTGATTCTATTGTCCCGGTGCAATTATTGGCATAAACTACAACATCGCTGCTGGTTGGTTCAATCGTAAAATCGCTGACACTATCACCAAAGTTGCTTACATAGATCGTCGGAGCCGTAGCTGCATTTGATGGTGCAGGAATTATCGGAACTACACCGAGCTTTAATGCCATCGCCGAAGATGTCTGGCTACTGGTATTGACATACAAGCTCTGCCCAGCGGATATTTGAGTGGCTTGCAAAGCTGGTGCTGCCAAATTAGTTTTTGTTGTTTGATTCAATTTCTGAGCTTGTGTTGTAAACAGGGCGTATTCTGGTGTTACATTAACTGGTGTTGGTAAATTAGATAAAATATTAACATTAAACTCGATAGGGATCACTTCAGCAGAAGTCATGCTTTGTCCATTGGTAAAGCCTTGGTTAATTTGCAGTGCTCCACTATCACTGATTTGGAGATTTATATTATTAAAAATTTGCCCATTACCACCACCTACCAAATAGCTCATCATATAGCGCTTATTACTGATATTGGCAACGACATCTGCTGAAGTAGCAAAATTTACTCCATTGTTTAGACTGACATTGTAATAACTATAGTTAATTACCTGATCAAAGACATGATTAAATCCATTGGCATCTTTTACTGTAATTTTAAGCAATGAGTTATTTTGGTTACCAAGGGATAAGCTTGGCGCAGTAAAACTAATTTGGCAGTAGCTATGCGCTGCAAGCGTAGCACATTTATTCAAAGAATCAGCTTTGAGTATGAATCCATTACCATCAATGACGTCTCCACTGCTGCTTACTGCGTTGGCAAGGGTATAGCTAATTCCGCTAATTGGGGTATCGCCATCGTTATGAACATAAAAATAACTGGAGGTAGCTATTCCATTCAATACTGGCACGATCCCGATATAATCCAGCTGTAAGTTTACATTTAGAGGATTGCTACCACTGCCATTGCTATTTGGTAAACAGCTACCACTACCGCTGCAGCCGCTCAAAAGTAAACCAATTACGCCTAATATACCAAAGGCAAGCTTAAAGTTATTTTGTTGTATATGCATGGTATTATCCCAAAGAAGATGATTTACAAATTTACTTAATGTAATTAATAAACAGGTAACTTGGATTGAGATAAGCATACTCACCATTTGTTACACTAAACATTAATGGAATATTTGCACTCTCTCCTGTTTGCAAGTAATTTGGCATAATGTAGCTTATCGAACCACTAGCGGTACTTAGCAGATTACAACTTACTGAGTTATCGCTGCTATTTAGGTTACAGTTGCTACTTAGGTTGGTAGGTGCGCTTTCTAGCCAATTTATTACACCACTGACATTAATATTTAAGCTAGTTGCCATACTTTCATTGGCTGCAGTCATGCTCAATGTTGTTGATTCAAAATTACCATTGTTGTTTAATAGTCCAAAAGTTACTGTTGGCTGTAAATAATTCACATAAACTTGATTGCCCGCACTACTATAAAAGCCCAGTGGTGTTGTCCAAGTTGCTGTTGGGGTTGTAAAATCTAAAACAACCGAACCTCCGCTGGCAGCATTGGTCAATAAGCCACGATCCAAATTAAGTACCAAAGTACAGCTATTTTGTGCTCCGCTCTCAATATTAGCCACAGCTGATCCACTTGGACAGGTTGAAGCTACGTCTACTGTCATGCCGTATGGTAATCCGTTGGTATTTAGGTTAAAGTTAGTTAGCGGGTAATTAACTGATGGATTAGTATAGGTAATACTGATTTGCATCGGGTTTAATTTAGAATTACCACTAAATGGGCTTACTTGAGTTCCAGAACCAGACAAGTTTGTTGCACTTGGCGTACCAACTATCACTGTACTGTCATTACCAACTAGATTATAATTAAAACTATCAGTTGCAGTACGTTGGGTATCTGGGGTGCCACCGTGGTATGAGATATTTAAATTAGCTACGCCGGATTCATTTGCACTTAAGCTGGTTGCAGCCGGTCCATATGTAACGCTAATACTGCAGTTTTGTCCTACTGCAATACTGTTGCCACAATTATTAGCGGTTATTGTCGGAGTTACTGTTCCGCCATTTGTGCTTAATGTCGTAGTATTGATTATAGCGGCATCCGTACCGGAATTATTTACTGAAAACTGTTGTACAATTGACTCGATACCATTTGCTAACAGCGTCATATTTACATTTAACGGTGTAATTATTAATGATGGTACAGACGTTACTTGATAGCTTAAAGGCAATGAAACAAAACTGTAATTAACCGAGTTGTAAGTACCATTTGCTTTGTAATATAGTTTACCATCACCATTGTTAGTCCCAGTAAAATGGCCGCTAATCGTACAAACACCTTGAGGCGCTAGAGAGCTACCACAAGTGCTACCATCTTGTACCCAATTAGCAAAGCCCGCATCGTTTATCGGAACGTAGTTTGTACTATTTAGTGGAGCCTTACCTACGTTAGTCAACGTAAACACAGTTGAGTTGTTGGGAGTTGTTTGACCTTTACCGAAACTGATAGTACTGGTGTTAGGCTGAATATAAACCGCTGGTACGGGTGTATTATTGGTCCAAATAACAGACTGTGCCCCCACATCTGTACTATTTTGTTTAAATGTAACTGTTGCACTTCCTGGAGTATAGCCAGCAACGCTAAAAGAAATAGTACATGAGTTAGCCGCGTTTGCTTGCAAATTGGTAGTGCTACAATTGTTTGTTATTGTAAGATCTGGATTATCGGTTTCAACTGTTAAACCGCCGCCACTATCACTATTACCGTTATTGGTGACATTAATTACTGCCGCGCTTGTTGTTGGAGCAGTCAATACCGGTATGTTTCCGAAAAGTAAGTTAACTGTATTTTGTGCCGGAGTTAGATTAAGTGTTAAAGCAGTACCACTATTACTTGAACTATCTAAAGTAGCTTTGTTAGAACTATGGCTTGCCCAGCTTGGAACCACATTAACAAAGCTCTTTTGATCATTTTGCAGCGCTACTGCAAACTCCACCGCAATCACTTGCCCAGCTGCTACTTCCTGACCATTGATAAAGCCATTACTTATCGTTGTTGTTGGTGATGTCGCAGTCACATTGACATTGCTATACTTGCTACCTGAAACGCCACCACCAAGCAGATAACCAACTACATGAGAAGTGGTTTTTTGTACACCACTAACGGTCAGACTGCCTGTAAAGTTAACTCCATTTAAAGCACTTGAGCTTGCATATTGGTAGTTAACAACCTGATTTGTTGTATAATCCTTACCATTTTGTTTGTAATTCAAAGTTACCAGCGAATTGCCACGATCACCAACTGTTAATGCTGGCGTTGTAAAGTTAATCGCACAGCTCGCCCCTGCTGCTAGTGTTGTACAGAGCTCAGGATTATTTAAGTAAAATCCTTGTTTATCAACCACCGAGTTACTCAAGCTTAGACCTAAAGCATTTAAGGCTGATTTTAGTTTGCTGCTGGTGCTGGCATCTTTTAAGCCAAAAGACAAGCTTGTTACAGGTTTATTTCCATAGTTATGGATGTAGAGCGTTCCTTTAGTTGCTGAACCATTCACTACCGGAACAGACGTCATTGCATCGATACTCACCACACTAGCTGTGCTTGATGTTGTATTAGTTGCTGTATTACCACTACTACCGCTACAGGCACTTAGGCTAGAGACTAATAGTAGGGGAGTAATAATGATAGAGCATGCCATATTTTTAATTTGTTTGTACATTTGAAAGCCTTTAAATGGATATTGCAGAAATTATTGCAGCATTCATGTATGAAAAATTCGTGTGGGTTGTAATATTTTAGGAAAATTTATATAATATCTAAGCTTTTATTTTCATGTTTTTAAAATTACCCATAAAGATTAGTCTTTAAACTTTTTGTTACTTTTGCAATTATTATGAAGTAGTGACTAAAAGCAACGCTCATCAATTAAATTATAAACATAACTAAATTATTATTAGGGCTTAATTTTACCAATATATATATGTATTAACAGCTAGTTGTCGCATAAATCGATAATCAATTAAATGATTAATTAATTAAAAATGTACACATTTGATTACTAGCTTATATATTAAAATTCTACCTAGCAAAAAATCATTAATTTTCTTATGGATTTTTTTAAAAAGACATGAGCGAATTTGATATTGATAATACCTGCTATTAAAGCAAAGCAACAGTAACGATAAAAGAGAATAAAAATCAATGCAAGATAAAAAAAATAAGTCAGAAACAATTAATACACTTTTGGAATGTGGACTTGAGCTATTTGGGAAATATGGCTATAATTCTGTAACTACTAAGCAGATTGGTGAGTATAGTGGGCTTAATAGTGCACTAGTATCTTATTATTTTGGTGGCAAAAAACAATATTATATTGAAGTGGTTCGTTACGTTACAGATTTAATAGTACACTGGTTTGACGATATTGAAGTTGGTCAATTGGAAAGCAAAACTGTAGCGGAACTTGAAGAGTTAATTAAGAAATCAGTAAACCGTTTTTATGAGTGGTTTACTTCAACTCTTGGAGCTAGTGGAACTAATCTATTTTTCCAAGAACTAATTACCATGCCATGCCCTGAAGTTGCACCACATTTTGATCGTGCGGTTAGTTTTATTACTCCATTTTTTATTAATATTTTAACAGTTTACTATCGTAAAACAGGACGAGATCACGTTAATCCTGTATTCGTCTGGATATTATTAATAAGTACTACTCAAAATGTTTCACTTCATAGCTCTGCTCCAGAAGAAGCTCAAATGGCTTTTGCAGCAGCTCAGATTCCGCAAAATATTCTGAATTTAATAATAAACATGCCATAAACCAAAAGTTATGGTGACCTACATAGTTATGATTTAATTGGAATTTTATTTTAGTTAATATTTGGCTGAGTAAAATATAGCTTTCTAAAAATAAAGAAAGCTATATTGAATGGCTTGCACTACAAGATTAACTTGCTTTTGCAACAATGGCAGGGCGGCTGATTTTATTCTCAGTGCTGAATTGGTAGTCTCTAAATACGTGTTCTGCAGTTAGTAACTGATAGCTGCCATCGTCAAGACGGTTAGTAGTGTCTTTTAAACGATAAACATAGTGACCACAAGTATAGCATTGATATAATTGCATATGTGTGCACAAACAGGTTTTTTCAAAAACTTCAAATGATTTCCCATCAGGGCTAGCGGCTTTGGCACGCTCATAAGCTTCAACATAGCTACACGTACCGTTTTCCAATAGATAACCCAATGATTCGCAATTAGGCTTCATTTTACCGCCAATTGATGGTGAATAACGTAGCATGCGCATTGGATAACCAGTTGGTGATGTAGTATTTACTTCAACATCATCTTCTTCTGCGCGGTAATATTCTTGTTTGGCTTTGTAGGTTAATCCGCACTCCTCTGTAACGGTAAAGCGAGTTGCAACTTGTACGGCACCAGCACCATCAGCCAGATAATTAGCTGCATCGGTTCCTGTGAAGATACCACCAGCAGGAATTACTGGAATATTTAAATTTTGTTCTTTAAGAAAATTAAGCACTTCACTGAAAATAATTGGTAAACTGAATTCATGCCAATTTTCCATTGCAAAACCTAAGTGCCCACCAGCTAGCGGTCCTTCAACTACGATGAAGTCAGGCATCCGGTTTGAACGTTTTGCACGTTGTAAAAATGGTTTTAATGCACGTACTGATGATACGATGATTCCAATCTTAGCATCATGGAAGCGTTTATTATCCTGCATCATTGCCATACTGTTTAAGTGTAAGCCAGCGCTTAGAGTAATCCCGTCAATTCCTGCATCCAATGCCGAATTTAAACGCTCTTTTAAGGTATCTCGGGTATTATTCATAGTAAGCTTTTCCATGCAGTTGACAAATACCAACCCATCGCCTTTTTTAGCTTCCATTGTTTTACCAATATGATTTTTAGTTGCTTGGCGAATATCAATCATATTAAATTGAATTAAGCTTTTATCTGGACTATTCAAGCTTGCCTTAAATTGTTTACGCTTGTCAGATACAAAAGTCGTGTCAAATTTACGATCTGAAACATCAGTAATCAAAGCATCGGAAATATGTCCGATTCCACCTAAATTAGCGGCTGTCAACGCCAGTTCACTAGTTGAAATATCTACACCCATTCCACCAATCATGATAGGTACATATTCTTTGTTATCATTCGGGAATTGAAGGCGGAAATTATCTACTTTATTCATTATATCTCTTACTTAATTTCATGTTAAAATACAGGTTAATACAGCTGCGTTACGCATAAGCGGCGCTCGTATTATAACTAAGCAATATAATAGCACGTGCTTTAGTCAATTAGCTAGTTTGCCCTAAAAAGCTAGACTAGAATAGCAAGTCAAAAGAGGTTAAACAGATGGAATTTACCAAAAATAAATATGTGCGTCGTGCCAAAATATCGGAATATAAATTCCGTAAGATGGTGCGTTATTTTGCTGAAGACCTATCCGCGACACAGATTGCACTTAAAACGGCGATCAATCGGAATACTGTTAATCGCTACTTGAATGAAATTCGCGAACGTATTGTAGAATTCAGTGAGCAATATGCGCCCTTTGTTGAAGAGATGGCAGAAGAGCGTGAACTATTTTTTGACTCTGTTCCGGATGAACATAATGAACCTGAGAAAATAAATAATCTAGGTACTAAGCTTGCCAATAATCTTGGAATATTAAAACGCAGAGGTAAGGTTTATGTTGATATGCTCGCAAATTGTACTGCTGCTAAGTTACGGAGCATTTTACAAGGCAAGTCAACAGAAGAGGTTACTGTGCATGCAGTAGAAGTTAAGTCCGAAGATGGCTTTGTCGCTGTTGGCTATGATCATGATAAAAGCTATGCCAATAAGCCAAGCTATGTCGAAAATCTTGATAATTTTTGGCAGTTTGTCAAAGATCGTACAGGAAAATTTCAAGGCTTAGCCAAGCATAAAGCTTATTTGCACCTCAAAGAAAGTGAGTTTAGATTTAATTTTCGCAACGATAATTTATATGAAGTTATGCTTAAATTAATCCTAGCAAAGCCGATTAGCTAGCAAATGTTGAATCTCTAATTTAATTATTGATTGGGTGTACTTTATTTTTTGATGCTAATTAATGATCAAGGTATTCAGTTATATGAGTTATTGCAGATGTTTGGTTTGTTAATTGGGCTTTAAAAAATGTAGGGTAAACTTCCAGATTGTCTAGAGTGTTTATATTTAACCATGACAGAGATTCATTTATTCCGTTCTCAGTAGTACTTGTGCAGTGTGGAGCAAAATCTTCTGGGATTATCATGTAATAATACAAAGATAACTCATGAAAGACCTCATTACTTACTCGCTCAACAAAAAAATTCTCATGAATAAATCCTAGCCGATCAATCGCCAAATAAACTCCAGTTTCTTCAAATACTTCCCGTATCACGGCTTGAGCACTACTTTCGCCATATTTGATTCTGCCACCAACAGAGTAAAAACAGCTGGACGATTGGTTTTGTATCATCAGAACTTTGCCATCACGGATAATTATTGCTCCAACCCGATAATTAAAGCGACCAGTTGACGTTTTAAAGGTTAAATCTTGATTATCCATACAATGATTCTTTACTAAGTGATTGTATAAGATTTACTCTGTCTCGATATAAACGTAAGCACTGGTTCCAACTCGTAGAGGGTACTTGTCGTCTAAGTCAAGTACCTTAATTTGCACAGGAAGCCGTTGAGGCAGTAACACCCATTGATTTTCATTGGTTACGCTCTGGATTTGTGAACGACTATCAGTTAGTTGACGGTTAGCGCTCCAATAATCAGATACAACTACACCATGAAAGATCTTTTGTGCAAAATAGGTACGTGGCATAATTAAAACTTTTGAACCTTTATGCACTTTGCGTAAATCAGTTTCATTAAAATTTGCCTGAAAATATACTTCATCAGTATCAATAAATGAGAATAATGGTTGATTGACGTTAACAGGAGTGCCGATGCTTAAATAAAAATTTTGAATGATACCGTCATTTTCGGCATAAACGGTAGTTAGATCTAAATCGACCTGTGCATTTTTCAGCTTAGCTTCGGTTGAAGCTATTTCTTTTTTTTGTGTTTCGATACTTGACTTATCAATTTCAATTTGCTTTTGACTAGCTACCAAACTAGCTTTAGCACCTTTGGTTTCTTGCTCTGAATTTTGCAAAGTCATTAGTGATACTGCATTTATTTTATATGCTTTCTGGTATTTTTCATCATCTTGAGCAAGTTTGGTGTAAGTTTCTTGTTGGTTTTGACTTACCTGTTCATCTCGTTCTAGTGTCTTTTGTAGTGTAATTAACTTAGATTTAGCTGCTGCCAGATCTGCTTCATTTTGTTCGACGGCATAACGATATGGTTTATCAAAGACAGTAAAGAGCTTTTGTCCTTTTTTGACACTATCTCCATTTTTAACATACACATTAGTCACATAACCTTTAACCAGCGCTGCTACCGGACGGACATTATTAACCACAAATGCATTATCGGTAACAGGAAATAGGTAGGAAAAAATATATAGCAGGGCGGTAATTGCACCAATAAAAATTACACTATTGGCAAAAGTAATATTCCGTTTTAGTCTGCGTAATAAAGATAATCTCATGTAATTAGTCCGTTATAGAAGTTGTTGATTCTGGTTTTTGATATTTATAACCACCAGCTAGATCTTGGTATAGATTAACTACAGTGATAGCTTGCTGGAGTTTTGCTTGATTAACTGTTAGTGCTAGATTATCAAGTTGTATTTTATTATTTAAAAGCTGAGTATACGACATGATCCCAGTCTGATAAAGTCCTTGTTGCAACTTATATTTTTCAGCCAGATCTTTCCACGCTTGTTGAGTACTTTGGTAATTACTGCTATATTGACGATTTGCAGAAAAATCATTGTCAACATCTTTAAGTATTTTACGCACAGTTTGAATATAGCGATATACTTGAGCCTGATAAGCTCCTTTTTGCGCTTCAATTTCACCAAAAGTACTAGGATTAATTCCCCAGTTTATATATGCATCTTGCATTGGTGAATAATTTACAGGGTTACCGATTGTACCATTGCTACTGCCGGCACCGAAGAAGCTATCTAGCTGTAAAGATGGAAATAAATTACCATATGCTACGCCAACCCCTGCGTGTGCCGATTTAACCGCGTATTCTGCCATTTTTAAATCTGGACGATTTTGCAGTACTGTGGCTGGTAGTGCACCGGGTTTAAATTTATTAAAATCTAGCTTAGCAAAATTATTACTATTGGTGATAGTTCCTGGATTTTGATTTAATAAGTAACGTAAAGTATTTTGGCTTAAGATAATATTATGCGTGGCAATGCTAATTTGTGCTTGTATTAATTGTTGTTGTGACATTAGCCCAGTTAAGTCAACGTTATCTTTTAGCCCAATACTGACTTCTTGTTTAAGAATTTTAACTAATTCGTTCATATCGTCGTTTAAACGGTTAAGTAGAGCTAACTGTTCTTGCTGAGCAATCAAGGTAAAGTATCCGGAACTAACTTGTCCTATTACAGTTAGACGAACTCCATCAACCATTGCCTTGTTCATTTCTAAATTATATTTTGCACGTTCTTGTTGTTTAATTAATTGAGCTATGTTAATCGTATATTGTGGCCAAATACCATAGAATGTTCCTATATCTCCAAATCCTGGGTTAGATGAATATCCAGCGAGAATTGGAACAACTGGGATCCAGCTTAGCTGAACTTGGCGTAATTGACCTTGTGCCTGCTCTAAGTTGGACAATGCAACTTCTAGATCGAGATTATTTTTTAAGCTACTCTCAATTAGCTCATTTAGCTTTGGATCATTAAAATTTTGCCACCATGCCAAATAAGGTAGGCTTTCTATGCTTTGATAGTTTCCCTGTGCCTGGTCAAATTGTTGTGGACTGTTTACTTGTGGCGTTGTTGGGCTGGATAACCAGCTACAACCAGCTATAGTGAGAATTGCGCTAAGGCAAGACCAATTACGTATATGCACTTTTCTTACTCAAATTAAATGAGGCTCAAGATGATTTGTCATTCTGGAGTATCAATCTATTTCTCACCTACTAGAGAAATCTTTATGGCGAATTCAAACCGAATTGAGCTTATTTTGTTTATAATTAAAAATTAACGGGGGTATTTTAGCATTTTTATCCTAGTGAAGATAAGTGATTTAACAATAATCTGTCGTAAAATAGGGTAAATATCACTTAATCTTAAAACAAAAACTCCCGATTTAGACTTATTTGGTAGCAAAATAACCCTGTGTTGCTGCGTAAAGTGCGGCTATTAAGCTCGAACTTGAAGCTTTTCCACTACCTGCCAAATTTAGTGCTGTGCCATGATCCACTGAGGTACGGATAATCGGTAATCCCAATGTAGTATTAACACCATATTCAAACCCTGAAAATTTAACAATAGGTAAACCTTGGTCGTGATACATTGCTAAAATTACGTCAAACTCGGAGTGTCGATTAAATATCGTATCAGCAGGGTAGCTACCAGTTACATTGTATCCGCGTTTTTGCCATAAATCAATTATTGGGTTTATGATCTCAATTTCTTCACTACCTAAATAGCCATTTTCTCCTGCATGGGGATTTAAGCCACATACTGCAACCCGTGGTTTGGCAATACTAAAATACTTATTAAATGATTGATGAATGATTGCCAGCGTTTGCTCTAAGTTTACTGAGGTGACTTCGGCTGGAACATCTTTCAGGGGGAGATGTGTAGTTAGGAGTGCAACTTTTAAAATCTGGTTACTTAGCATCATAACTACTTTGGGAATATTAAACTTTTCAGCGAAGTATTCAGTATGACCGCTAAATAAAGTTCCTGCTTGATTTATGATATCTTTATTTATTGGTGCCGTAACAATAATATTACTTAGTTGTTTCTTACATAGTTCAATTGCTTTGTCTAAGGTAGCCAAGACATAAGCTGCATTACTTGGATCAGGAATACCTAGGCAGTCGTGTTTTGGACAAGTTATGCTGAATACATTTAATTTTTGAGAATCGAAATTATCATTCTCAATATCTTGAATCTGATTGAATTCAATGGTTTTATGTAATAATCTTGCTCGATTTTTTAGTAACTCTATATCACCAATAATCAGCAAGCGATAATCATGGTTATAACTTGAATCAAGCAGATCAAGGCAGATTTCTGGACCTATCCCTGCTGGTTCACCACTGGTAACACAAATTAGCCAACGTTTATTAATCATCATTGATTTTAACATATGCCATTTCTTTCAAATTTCGTATCCATTCTGTATAGAGCATTTGTGCCTTGGTATCGCGGAGTTCCATTCGGATTTCAGCTTTTTCTTTGTCGTTAGCCAGATTACTATCACGTGTATTCATTACTTCTAGTATATGCCAGCCAAACGGTGAACGAATAGGTTGACTGATCTGCCCAATTGGAGTAATAAGCATGGCATGTTCAAATTGTGGTACTGTATCGCCTTTACTCACCCAGCCAATATCGCCACCTTTTAAACTGCTGGTATCTTCCGAGTATTGTTTAGCCATCTCAACAAATTCCTGGCTTTCACGAACAGGATCGCCATTATATTTAACAATTTTTGCCCGAATATCATTGATTTTTTGATGTGCTTCGTCATCACTGGTGAGTTCATTTACCTTAATCAGTATATGTCGTACATTATATTGGCGGACAATTTGTGGAGTGCCATGTTGTTTAATTCCATTAACCTTAAAAATGAAAAAACCGATCGGCAGTTTAATCACTTGAGTAATTTCACCCTCTTTTAATCCGGTTAATTGGTTAAGAATAATTGGCGGTAGAGAAGTATTACTTTTCCAACCTAAGTCACCACCAGCTAAGGCATTGGGAGCAGAAGAGTATTTAATTGCCATTTGATCAAAAGATTGTCCCTGCTTGAGAAGTTGATAAACAGAGTCAGCTTGTTTTTGCTTTTGAGCAATAATTTCCTGTGTGGCTTGTTCTGGTAAATTAATCACAATGTCAGCTAAACGGTAGTCAATTTTATTTCTATAGGTTTCACTATTTAAGATACGGGTAACCTCATCCTCATTAATTACCACCCGCCCATCTACTTCACGCTGCTTAAGTTTTTCAATCGTAATCTGATCACGAATTTGATTTCTAAAATCGTCATAGCTTAACCCTTGAGCTGCTAATTTTTGACGCATTTGATCATCAGTTATTCTTTGAGCTTTTTCATTGGCGGCAATAGCATCGTTAACTTCAGCGTCGGAGGTTTTAATTCCTCCACGTTGAGCTAGATCCAATTGAATTTGCTGCATAATCATTTGCTCTAAGACTTTATTCTTTAAATCTGCAGTATTGGTATCCCTAATCCCACGCTGTGCTAAATTAAAGCGCGCTTGAACCATTTGACTGTTTAGTTCATTTTGGGTAATAATTCGTTTATTGACATAGGCAACAATTTTATTCACCGGCTTTAGTGGTGCTGAATTCAGTGGCTTTGCCACAGGTACAGCTGCCGGCGTTGGCGTTGGTAATACTTGGTTTGCCAGATTGCTCTCAGCTTTTGCCGTAACTGAATTACTTGACTCTATTTGATCGGCAAAAGCACTGCTTAAAAAAAATGCCATTGCCATGATTAAAGTATATTTTTTGCTCACAATAGCTCCTACTGGAATTGATTTTGTTGAAGTTGACCGACAGGTATATAACCAGGAACACCAATTTTGAGATTGCTGCTTGGGTCTCCAGATCCAACGTTACCGATACCTTTAAATGAGAAATTCAATAGATAATTTTGCTGTACTTGGTTGTAGTTAAAGATAAATTGTTGGTATACTGCGCTAACTGTATAGCAGCCACCGTTATACTCTAAGCCCCCAAGGAAATTCAACATTAAACCACGGGTAAAGTCATAGTTGCTTCGTCCAACTGCGTAGATGTTGTCATAAATTGGCCACTGTCCGGCTACATTTATTGCGTATTGATTTTCGTAAGCAACTGGAGTAAATGCTTGTCCCGGCGTGTATGCATAGTAGAGTAATGGCAAGTTATATTGGTAGCCATAACCAATAGTTAGGACTTTACCATCATCTGGATTAAATTTCATCCCAACATTCCATGCATCAATCGTATCGTAGACGGTATCGTATTGAAAATTAGCATTAGTTGAGAATTGTCTACTCCAATTATTATTCAATTCTCCAATTAGGTTTGGCGTTGGTAAGAATAATTGAGCATCTTGAGTTGCATTACCATAAAGGAAGTTATTTTCAGGTGTAATGTAGTAGCGATAACCTACGCTTAGGTTCATTAACTCAGTGCCATTAGCGTCATTTAAAATTCTTGTAGTACCACCAATAGTTATATCGTTTGCCATGTTAATCCGGTCGTAACCTGAGAAGCGATTTTCACTAAATAACTGATTATAATTGTACGTGGCTGTTGCAGTATCAAAAATTGGGATATTGGATTGATTTTGTTCCGGTATATATAAGTAATACGCACGCGGTTCAAAGGTTTGTGTATAACTACCACCAGAAAGTCCCATTGGGCGATCAAAGTATAAACCAGTATCCAATGATGTTATTGGTAAAGCTCGGTTAATTTGCGCTGCAGAATTAGGATAGCCAGGATCATTTCCAACATCATAATAGGTATAACTATAACCAAATTTGGGCGTTGCGAATCCCCATGCTGATTGAAAAGGGTACTTTACGCTCGGATAGAGCATTGTTCGTTCGCCACTTTGCATTGCTGGTGACTGAAAGTCGGTATATTGGCTTAATAAATTCCATTTTAATCCACTAGAACCAATATCCTGATCATTAACATTAAAATTTACCGCAGGATATGATGAGTAAATAGGAATAGTTGTTCCATAACCATAAGGGTATAGTGTTTGATAATTTACAACTTTAACGCTAGCTAAACCCCAAGTTGGTTTATATTGTACAAACGCTGATTGTTCCAAATTTACATTATCTGTTACCGAATAGAAGTTACCAAAATCATTAAAATAATTATTATCTGAAACTACATTATAGTTATAGCCTGTCGTGAAGTATTGTAGCGGGCTATATGTGTCGTTTAAGCTCCAGTAATAACGATAAGTATTTGGCACTGTTCCACCGTATGAATAAGGCACTTGTTCAGTATAAATCGAGCCTACGTTTGATTCTGTCATATAGCGAAATTTATCCGTGATCATAAGCCCTTGACTGGTCCAGTATTCTGGAGTAATTGTCATATCATAATTGGGAGCCATATTCCAATAGTAAGCTTCAGAAAACATCGTTCCAGCCGTGCTTGTTCCACCAAAGTTCGGTGTTAACCATCCAGATTTTCTTTGTCCTAGTGGGAATGTCATATACGGTGATGAAAAAATTGGGATAGACTCAAAATACATGGTTGCATTTCGTGCAGAACCTTCAGAGTTTTGATAGTCAAAAGTCATATGGTTGGATTTTATATACCATGCGGGATCATTTGGATTACATGCGGTCATAAAACCATTGTCAATGGTCATATGCTTGCTATCTTGTGTCGAAATTGATTCACCTGTTGCACTAATATTATCTTTGTTATAGAATGCTCGTGCCTGAGTGAAGGTACCTTTATTCAAATCAAGATAATAATCTGCCCATTTACCCTGAACTGCATCATATTCACGAGTTAATACATAATTATCACCTAAAGTTGCGCGGTCATGCGCTTGATCGTAGATTAACCAATCTGAAGTAATGGTTTGGCTTTCTTTGTAGCCAATGACATTGCCTTGTGCAATATGAGTTTGTTTATTCTGACCAGTGATGGTATCTGCTTGAACAAATAATGATTGTGATTCCACAAGAGGTATAGTTACGCTATCTGCTCCAGATTTTTCGTACCAGTCAAAATCTTGAGTTGTACACTGTTGAGGTACTGACTCTACCGCGGACTGTTCGAGATAATTTAACGCAGTCAATGGATAGCCGTAGCCAATTAGCCCAGCACTTGCCATTAATGTCGTAAATATCTTCTTCTTAGTTGTCATGTACCTAAATTTGCCCAGTAAACGGTCTAATTAAAAGGATAGATTATATCACGGTTTAAGCAGCCTGTGCTAAGTCGTAGTGGAGTAATAATCAGCAGGTTCTTACTTACGGATTGATTATATCGATATCAGCTAATTGTTGAAGAATATTCAACTCAAGATGGGTTATTACCTTGATTTTATTTTGGATGCTGCTATGCGCAAATTTTTGAAGCAAATGAGCATAAGCTCCACTACAAACTATCTGTTTTGCTTGGTAATGTAGTGCTAATTGGGCAATCAGTCCAAGATATCCATGAATTATTCCTGAACAAATAGCATACGCAGTAGTTAGTTTAGCTGATTTATTACTCAGAATTTCTTCAACCGCTTCGGGGGTAATTAAAGGAAGTTTATCCGTTTGCTGAAACAAGCTGGTTAATTGTAATTTCAGCCCGGGCAATATCAAACTTTCAATCAGCTTACCATGCTGAATTATTTCAATAGTGAACCCTGTTCCACAACCAACTCCGATTTGTGGTATATCTTGCTCTAATTTACTGAGGTAGTAAATACGTAGCGCACGATCACTACCTAAATGATTTAATTTTTGATAATGTGTCGGTAGGGCGATTTTTAGAATATCTCTGCTATTCCAGAATATAAACTTGATGTATTGCCAATTTAGTTTGGTTTTCAGTTTTTCAATAAGCTGTTTGGTGTGTTCGGTATTTAATACGCTGGATATGGATATAATCAAGTATGGATTGTTTTGCTCAAGATTTAGCTTAAAACAACTTGCAAGAACGTCTTGGTTAGCGAGAATGATAATTACCTGTGAGTTTAAACATAGCTTGCAGCAACTATTGCCTATATCCAGCGCAATTATATCTTGCATAGCAAGGATTCCAGTTGCTCAAAAATTTTTTCAGCAACTTGCTTTTTACTACCGTTAAGTTCTTGTGTCGTACCACTTTGTTCAATAATGCTTACTTTGGTTGTATCATGATTAAAAATTTGCTGCTCGCTGACATCATTAGCGATTATTAAATCTAAACCTTTAGTTTTTAGTTTGTTTGTCGCGTGTTCAATCAGATTTTCTGTTTCTGCTGCAAAACCAATGCCAATCAATTGGGGGAATTGTTGCTTTACGGTGCTGATAATATCTGGATTTTTGGTCAACTCAAGTGTAATTCGTTCGGACTTTTTTTTAATTTTTTGTGGGGCATAATTAACAACTTTATAATCGGCAACGGCAGCACAGGCAACTATCATATCTGCATCAGTAGCTTGAATTAATGCACTTGTTAACATATCATCGGCACTTAACGTTTCTATTTGTTGCAAATGAGGGTGCGTTGGTAATTTAATCGCTAACTTACCACAAAGTGCAATTACTTGCGCCCCACGTGCTAATGCTGCATTAATTAATGCCCAGCCCATTTTACCTGAACTATGGTTGGAAATAAAACGGACTGGGTCAATTGCTTCTACGGTTGCCCCTAAGGTTATAATGATTTTTTTACCAGTTAGTATGGGTTTTGCCAAAGTTTGTTCTGTCAGCATAACTAATTGCTCAGCCTCAAGCATACGCCCAGTGCCATTATCGCCACAAGCTTGTAGACCAGATGCAGGTTCCCAAATTGTGAAATTGCGCTCTTTTAACAACTGAAGATTGGCTTGAGTGGCTGGGTTATGCCACATTTGTTGATTCATCGCTGGTGTGAGATAAATTGGCTGGGTTGTGGCATCGTAGGCTAAGACTGCTTGCGTAAGCAAGTTATCGGCAAAACCATGAGCTAATTTAGCTAGCGTATGCGCGGATGATGGGGCAATAACAAATCTCTCTGCCCATTTGGCTAAATCAATGTGTAGCATGGCTTGTTCAGCTTTAGTGAAATCGAGCGTTTGATCACAATAAACTTCACATCCTAAAGCCGCAATTAAATTTGCTGTGACAAACTGTGCTCCACCTGTGGTGAGTATTACGCGACATTGATGGTTTAGCTTACGTAATTCTCGTAAATAAAGGATAGTCTTATATGCTGCGATACTGCCACTGATTCCAATTAATATTTTTGCCATTAGTTTTTATTTCCCAATAAACGTGTCTTCGCAAGACTTTGCACTAAGAATATGATTATCAATTAAGCGAGTGCTTCCAATAAAGATGGCTGCTGCAATGATTAACTCTTGTTTAATATCTTCTGTGTACTGTAAATTATTTGAGCTGACGATTTCCATGTAATCCACACGACTATCAGGTATTTTAGCCACCATATCTTTGACTTGTCCAAGCAGTATCTCTTGTTGTTCTTGTGTTAATTGCGATTGAGATTCACGCAGTTTAACTATCTGACTAACAATAAATGCAATTACTTGCGGTACAATTAGTGCGTGTTGGCGTTGTTCTACTGAGAGGTATTTATTACGTGAACTAAGCGCTAATCCGTCAGAATTACGAACGGTTTTAACCATTTTTAATTTAACTGGTATGAATAGATCATTTACCATTCGTTCAATTATTTTAAATTGTTGAATATCTTTCTGTCCAAAAAATGCGTAATTCGGCTGTACCAGATTAAACAGTTTATTGACAATCGCACATACGCCCTGAAAGTGATTAGGACGGCTTTTACCACATAAATTAGTGCCCAGCTGGCTAACATTTAAAACCACTAACGTTTCTTGCGCAATTAATTCTTCTGCTGGTGGCGCAAATACTAAGTCAACTCCGCGATTAGTACAAAGTTTCAGATCACGCTCTAGGGCACGTGGATAATTGTTAAAATCTTCATTAGGACCAAATTGTAATGGGTTAACAAAAATACTGACAATGACTACGTCACAAATTTTACGGGCTTCATCAATTAAACTTAGATGTCCATCATGTAAAAATCCCATTGTTGGCACAAAACCAATGACGGTATTTTGCTGCTTTAACTGTTGTATTTTATTTTGTAATGCTATTCTAGTGTAGATTGTTTCCATGTGTTACCTAATAACTATGTTTATCAGAAGGAAATGCTTGTGAGGTTACTTCATAGCTAAATTCATTCAATGCATTTTTAATTAGATATTTACCATCTAAATATTGCTTGGCAAATTTGGGAGTGTGTTTAGATATTCCTAATAAATCATTGAGAACTAAGACTTGTCCGTCACAACCATTTCCTGCGCCTATGCCGATAGTCGGAATTGACAAGGTTTTGGTTATTTTTTGCGCAACGCTCGACGGAACACATTCAATGACAATTGCACTGGCTCCCGCATCTTGGGCGAATTGTGCCATTTTTTCAATATGTTGTACTTGTGCTTCGTTCTTTCCTTGAACTTTGAATCCTCCAAACACATTCACGGATTGTGGTGTCATGCCAATATGTGCGATTACAGGGATTTGTGCATCTGTAAGCGAGCTTATTTGTGATAGCATATTTACATTATTGATTTCCAGCTTAACGGCATCCGCGCCACCAGCACAAATTAAAGTTCCGGCATTCTGAATTGTTGTTTTACTATCCAGATGATAGCTAAGATAGGGCATGTCTGCAACGATAAATTTATCTGGCGCACCACGGCGAACAGCTTTAGTATGATACAAAATATCATCTAATGATACGTTGAGAGTATTGTTAGCGCCCTGAACTACCATACCAAGTGAATCACCGACTAAAATGGTATCAATTAATGATTCAGCAATTAACTGTGCATGATTAAAATCATAGGCTGTAATCATCGTGATTTTTTGAGCTTGAGCCTTGTAGATATTAAAATCCGCAATGGTAAATTTTTTCATGAGCTTATTTCTCCAGAATCGATCTGCGCTGCAGATGTTTTTTTACCAAATGAGAAAATAATACTGCTAAGGGCTAAAACAAATACGATTATAGTAGTAATGATTGCATTGCTAACAAAGGCACCTTTAACCACAAGCCAGCCGCTGATAAAAAGATTGAAAACTATACTCGAAGCCCGTCCTAATGCAAAGAGAGTATTGCTGGCAAGATTACGGATATGAATAGGGTATTCTTTAGCGATTTGTTGTGCCCAGACGATGGGGTAACCACCACCAATCATACCAAGACCTATGCTGTATATCAAAATACCGGGTTCGGGGATGTTTTTGAAATTGAGCATTAATACCAGAAAGATACATAAGCTTAGTAACATAAATGGTTTATAATTTTTGAAAATTATACTGATAAAAGCGCTTAACAAGCAGCTTAAAATGTTTCCAACAAAAAATCCCAGCAATAGCATCTTGGTTGCGTAAGCCAAAGTATAGCTTTTAATGATGTAATTAGGGAAAATAAACATCATGGTAATCATAGCAAAATAAGGCGTTATCATCAAAAAATATTTGACTAGCTTGAGAAAGTATTGCTGATTACTTAGAAGTAGCCACATACTGCCAAATTTTTGCTCGGAGTGCTCTTTTGCATAAAGGAATTTACTTGACTCTTTGATTTTACCACGACCAACATAGAGTGCTAAGCCTGCAATTCCTCCGCATAAAAACATTGCTTTCCATGAAACCATACCGATTGAAGTGGCGGTTATTCCACCAAGCACACCAAAGGAATAGAGGATTGCGGTTCCCCATGCTGCAGATTTAATTGGAAATAACTCCAAGATTAGAACAGTGGAGGTTGAAAATTCAGTTGCTAGTCCAATGTAGGATAACGTCCGAAGTAAGATAAACAAGGGCAATGAGTGTGTATAAACTGCGGCAATAGTTGATAAAGAGTAGAGTAATATGCTGTACTTGATAGCGGTCGCGCGTCCGATTTTATCACCGAGAATTCCAAAGAGAATTGCTCCAATAAAAATTCCTATAGTCTGGAAATTACTGATCATTAAATAGGTTTGTTGAATTTGTGCAACAGCTGTGATATTAAATTGTTCTTGAATTAGTTCGTTGTAACTAACCCCCATGATCGTCAAATCATAAAAGTCAATAAAATAACCAAGACATAAGAGTAATAATGTTAGATAGTTAGTATTGGATCTAGTCATGATAATTTCTTCTAATTATTTGTGGTAAATTCGTGCTAGAGGAATCAATCTGATAGCAAATGAAAGCACCTAAGATAGTAGTTATATTTCAAAAATATCTTTAAACATTTGATTGTGAAGTGACTTATAGATAGCCATCATTTAATTACAGTAAAGTTATTGTCTGTAATAATTGAATATCAAATATGTTGAAGATGATTCAGAAATAAATCAACTATCTGCTCGAACGAAAGAATAAACTAAATGCACAAGTTGAGGCTAATTTGGTACTTGTATACATATCAAGTCCTTTTATAAAAAGATATTGAAAGAAGATTGATTTTTGATTTTACGCCAAATGGTCGTAACATCTATTGCCAGCTAAAATTTATGTTGCATTGGCTTCAAGTGGGGATTATAACCATAAAGTGAATTGATACACAATAAAAAAGATTAATCTTTCGATGATTAGATGGTAATAAAGTAAGTTGATTTTTAAAAGATAATCCATTATTATGGAAAAGGGTATTATGCCAAATTGTATTATTTTGCTAAGGATTAATAATTAATAATTTTTGTTATATTTAGCTACCTTAAAGAATCACACTGCATGGTAAAATAACATGGTATATAAATTAAAATCAAAATTAATTTCTTCTAATAACCCGTCAAAATTAGTTGGAGTAACTATGAGTATAAAAACTATCGTCACACAGCCATTCTCAGGGCAAGCGCCCGGAACTTCAGGATTACGCAAAAAAGTTACTGTTTTCAAACAGCCGAACTACCTGGAAAATTTTGTTCAAGCAATATTTGATTCCTTAGAAGGAGTTTCTGGTCAGACATTGGTTCTCGGTGGAGATGGTCGTTATTACAACCGTATTGCCATTCAAACGATCTTGCGTATGGCTGCAGCAGCCGGATTTGGTAGGGTTTTAGTCGGTCAATGTGGTATTTTATCTACGCCAGCTGTTAGCTGTATTATTCGTGAATATCAAGCATTTGGCGGTATAGTTTTGTCTGCTAGTCATAACCCCGGTGGCCCTGATGGCGATTTTGGAATTAAATATAATATTGCCAATGGTGGTCCTGCGCCAGAAAAAATTACTGATGCGATTTATGCTAAAACGCAGACTATTCAAGAATATAGAATTAGTGATGCGCCAGAGAGCCAAGTTGATCTAAACAAGCTTGGACACTATACTATTGAAAATATGGCGGTAGAGGTTATTGATTCAGTTGATGATTATGCAGAGTTAATGCAACAAATTTTTGATTTTGAGAAAATTCGTGCATTATTTGCAAGCGGTTTTACAATGCGCTTTGATGGAATGAGTGCGGTGTCTGGTCCTTACGCTAAACGAATTTTAGAGCAAATGCTTGGTGCTCCTGTGGGAACGGTGGTAAATGGTGAGCCTTTGGAGGATTTCGGACATCATCATCCAGATCCCAACCCGGTTAATGCTGCAGAATTAATTGCCCATATGGGTAGTAAAGATGCACCAGATTTTGGTGCTGCATCCGATGGTGATGCTGATCGTAATATGGTGGTTGGGCGCAATTTTGTAGTAACTCCTTCAGATAGCTTGGCGATTATGGCGGCTAATGCACGATTAATTCCTGCATATCATAATGGTATCAGTGGAGTTGCGCGCTCTATGCCAACGTCTACAGCAGCGGATTTAGTTGCCAAAGCATTAAATGTGCCTGCATATGAAACTCCAACGGGCTGGAAGTTTTTCGGTAATTTATTGGATGCGGGTAAGGTTACACTTTGTGGCGAAGAAAGTTACGGTACTGGTTCAGACCATATTCGTGAAAAAGATGGACTTTGGGCGGTGCTATTTTGGCTTAATTTACAAGCAGCAACTGGAAAATTGGTTCCGCAGATCGTTAGTGAGCACTGGCAGCGTTTTGGGCGTAATTTTTATTCGCGCCACGATTATGAAGCAATTGATAGTGATATTGCCAAAAATTTAATGAGCAATTTACAAGGTAAGCTTTCTGCTTTGTCTGGACAGCAATTTAATGGTTATACAATTGCAACTGCTGATAATTTTAGCTACACTGATCCTGTTGATGGTTCGCTTTCAAGTAATCAAGGTGTACGCCTGATTTTTAGCGATGGTTCGCGAATAGTTTTTCGTTTGTCTGGTACAGGAACTGAAGGTGCAACCTTGCGGGTTTATATTGAAAAATATGAATCTAATCCAGCTATTTTTAATGTGCCAACTCAACAAGCACTAGCTGGACTGATTGCTATTGCTAATGAAGTTGCTGAAATTGCAACAAGAACAGGAATGAACCAGCCAACTGTAGCGACCTAAGAAGATACTTAAACAAGTTGATTAATTTTTGAATTTATTCTTTATTTGATTTCTGTGCGTGAATTTTAATTTTTATTGTGGAGAAATAGTATGCCTCATTCTATGGAAGATTTAAACTTAACTCGTCAGCTACCTAAACGCGCTATGGCATTGGTTCTTGCCGGAGGTCGTGGTTCTCGTTTGTATCAATTGACAGATAAACGCGCTAAACCGGCTGTTTATTTTGGTGGTAAATACCGGATTATTGATTTTGCTTTATCAAACTGTCTTAATTCTGGAATTAGCCGGATTGGTGTGGTTACGCAATATAAATCGCATTCTTTATTACGCCATTTACAACGTGGTTGGAGTTTTTTGCGTGGTGAATTGAATGAGTTTATTGATTTATTACCTGCTCAACAACGAGTAGATGAAGAGCATTGGTATCGTGGAACTGCCGATGCGGTTTATCAAAATATTGATATTTTGCACTCTTATGATCCAGAATATATTGTCGTGTTGGCTGGGGATCATATCTATAAAATGGATTATTCCATTATGTTGCAAGATCACGTTAATCACGGGCAAGGTTGTACTGTTGGTTGCATTGAAGTACCTAAGGCTGAAGCTTTTGCTTTTGGCGTAATGGGTGTTGACACTGAGCGGAAGATTACTAGTTTCGTTGAAAAACCGCAAGATCCACCAACTATGCCAGGTAATCCAGATGTTTCTTTAGCTAGTATGGGTATTTATATTTTTAATGCTAAATATTTGTATCAATTGTTGGAAGAAGATATTGTTAATCCTGAATCCAGTCATGATTTTGGTAAAGACATTATTCCTCGGGTGGTTAGTGAAGGACGTGCATATGCACATCCATTTGGTATGTCGTGTGTTCCGCGGAATAAACCAAATGTTAAACCATACTGGCGTGATGTTGGAACTGTCGATGCTTTTTGGTCTGCGAATATGGACTTAGCATCAAACATGCCTGAACTTAATCTTTATGATAAAGATTGGCCAATTTGGACATATCAACAACAGCTTCCTTCAGCTAAATTTGTACCAGATAATAATGGTGTAAACGGTGTGTCACGCAATACATTGGTTTCTGGTGGTTGTATTGTATGTGGCTCAGCAATTTCTCATGCCGTAATGTTCTCAAATGTTAAGGTTGCATCGTTCTGTATCTTGGATCAAGCAGTTATTTTACCGGATGTTGAGATTGGTGAAGGTTGCCGTCTGAGTAAAGTAGTGATTGATCATGGATGTGTGATTCCTGCTGGAACAGTAATTGGTGAAAATGCACAACTTGATGCGGAACGTTTTTTCCGTACCGATAGTGGTGTGGTTTTAGTAACTAGCCAAATGCTAGCTAAGCTTTAAGGGTAAATGTTGTTATGCGTGTTTTACATGTTTGTAGTGAGTTGTTTCCACTGTTGAAGACCGGTGGTCTGGCTGATGTTACTGGTGCTTTGCCGCCAGCATTGGCTGAATTGGGTTGTGATAGTAGGGTATTGGTGCCGGGATTTCCAGCATTTATGAATAATGTCATTGATAAAGAATTAATCGCTGACTTGGGCGCAAAATTTGGTGCCGCAGATGTGCGCCTTTATCTGGCAAAAACGCCTGATAGTTCAATCTCGTTGTACGTTATTGATGCACCAGATTTGTTTGATCGTCCGGGAAATCCTTATGCAGATGCGGATAATCATGCGTATGCTGATAATTATCGTCGTTTTGCTTTACTTGGCTGGGTTGCGGCTCAATTAGCCGGTAGCCTTGATTCTGAATGGTCGGCAGAAGTAGTTCATGGGCATGACTGGCATGCTGGCTTAGCACCGGCATATTTGAAAGCTGAAGAGATTAAAACTGGTCAAAAGTTGGCAGCATCAATTTTTACAGTACACAATCTAGCTTATCAAGGTGTTTTTCCTTATCGGGTTTTGGCTGAAATTGATTTACCAATCTGGTTTTTTAATATTCATGGTTTGGAATTTCATGGTCAGGTATCATTCCTTAAGGCTGGATTGTTTTTTGCTGACAAGATCACGACTGTGAGCCCTAGCTATTCCCGTGAAATTCAGGGAGAAGAGCAGGGGTGTGGTTTACATGGTTTATTGCAAGCTCGTTCACACGATTTAAGTGGGGTACTAAACGGTGTTGATCCTGCAGTATGGAGTCCGGTGACAGATTCATTAATTGCAGCTAATTATAATACTCGCTCAGTAGCTGGGAAATTAGCCTGCCGTAGTGCCTTGCAGGAATATTGCGGATTGGCTAAACAAGATGAAAAACCAATTTTTGCCATTGTCAGTCGTCTAACTGAGCAAAAAGGTCTTAATCTGGTTTTAGCGGGAATTGATGAAATATTGAGCCGTGGTGGTCAATTGGTCATTCTAGGTAGTGGTGATGCAGAGCTTGAGGCTGCGTTTAGTGAACGAGCTGCCGCTAATCCTGAATTAATGGCAGTGCAGCTTGGTTATGATGAGGTACATGCTCATCGGATTATTGCTGGTAGTGATGTAATTATGGTTCCATCGCGTTTTGAACCGTGTGGTTTAACTCAATTATATGGTTTGAGTTATGGGACGTTACCATTAGTACGTAAAGTAGGCGGTTTGGCTGATACTGTAACCGATAGTTCGCTGGAAAACTTGGCTGACGGAACAGCCAGTGGCTTTGTTTTTAACGGTTTTGATGTAGCAGAGTTTGGTGCGGCGGTACGTCGTGCATTTGCTTTGCATGCACGCAAGGCTGAATGGAAGCGCGTTCAAAAGTATGCCATGCAGCAACAGCTAGGCTGGGATGCTGCTGCTAAGGCATATTATGAGCTATATCAGCAGGTAAGCAATTAGATAGATATTACGTCTGATCGGGCTTGCTATTGTTATTTTTATTAAACTGTAACATTTGCAAGCCCTTTTTAATTTTTTGATCGGGAAAGAAATAAAATGCATAAAAAATTACGGAATTTGACTTTATGTTTATGTTTGAGTATTGGAGCAGCAGCATTTGCTGAAGAAGCCTTGGTTCTTCAAACTGATTTTGGGCTAAAAGATGGGGTGCGGTTTCAGCGATGAAAGGAGTTGCTTTTGGCGTAGATAAGCAACTTAAAATTTATGATATAACGCATGAAATTCCAGCTTATAATATTTGGGAAGCATCATATCGTTTATATCAAACCGCAGAATACTGGCCAAAAGGTACAGTTTTTGTGAGTGTGGTAGATCCTGGCGTGGGTACTGATCGTAAATCAGTAGTTTTGAAAACTAAAACTGGACAGTATTTTGTTTCACCAGATAATGGCACCTTAACTCTAGTTGCGCAAAAATTTGGGATTGATAGCGTGCGGCAAATTGATGAAAAAGTTAATCGTCTCAAGGGCTCTGAGAAATCATATACTTTTCATGGACGAGATGTTTATGCTTATACTGGAGCACGACTTGCCGCTGGGGTGATTGATTATACTCAGGTTGGTCCATTGCTAGAGTCAAAAGTCGTTATGATTCCGTATCAAGCACCAGAATTAAAAAATGGTGAATTAAGTGGCAATATCCCAATTTTAGATATTCAATACGGTAATGTCTGGAGTAACATTGATTCTGGTTTATTCACGCAATTAAATGTAAAAGATGGTGACACGCTATGTATCAAAATCAAGCACGGCGAAGATTTAAAATATAGTGGTAAAGCACCATATGTAGCAAGTTTTGGTGATGTTCCTGATGGTAAGCCTTTGGTTTATCTTAATAGCTTGCTAAATGTCTCAGTCGCTCTAAACATGGCAAATTTCTCTGCTAAATATGATGTGCATTCTGGACCAGATTGGTCAATTAGTCTAAAAAAATGTAAATAAAAATAACGGTCTTATAAACTTAAGTATAAGACCGTTATTTTGTAACTGAACTCGTTAAATAAAAGATTTACCGAAAGCAAGTTTTGGTAAACTTAGATGACTGGCAATTGTTTGCCCAATGTCTGAGAAAATTTCACGTATACCAATATTCAACTCTTTGCCTTGATAATAACCAATAACTGGAATATGCTCGCGAGTATGATCTGAGCCTTGCCAAGTTGGATCACAACCATGATCTGCAGTAAAGAGTAAAATATCATCCTCACGTAAACTAGCAATTAGTTCAGGAATCCGCGTATCAAAATATTCCAACGCCTCTTTATAGCCAACTACGTCACGGCGATGTCCAAAATTCATATCAAAATCAACTAAGTTGGTCATAATATAAGTTGGCTTATTAGCTGTATAAGTTTTAATTGCGTCCAATGTCTTATCAGTTAATTCTGGCAAGCCGCTAGCTTTAATTTCAACTGTAGTGCCTTGGTGGGCGTAAATATCACCAATTTTACCAATTGCAACGACTTCACCACCATTTTCTTTGCAGACATCAAGGATAGTTGGTGCACTTGGCAACAATGAATAATCTTTACGATTTTTAGTGCGTGAAAAATTCGCTGATGAATCGCCATCAAATGGGCGAGCAATTACCCGTGCAATATTGTAGGGCTCAAGTTCTTCACGTACAATTTGACATAGCTCATAAAGTTTGTCAAGACCATACGCTTCTTCATGGCAAGCAATTTGAAATACTGAATCTGCAGACGTATAGAAAATTGGTTTTCCACTTTTGATATGCTCTTCACCTAATTCAGCAATAATTGTTGTCCCTGAAGCATGGCAATTGCCCAAATAACCAGGCAGCTTAGCTCGTGTAACAATTTTATCCAATAGCTCCTTAGGAAAGCTATTGTCATGAGAACTAAAATATCCCCAGTCAAATTGTACCGGGCAGCCACCAATTTCCCAATGTCCACTGGTTGTATCTTTACCGGAACTTAATTCACGTGCTGCGCCGTAAAAGCCATTTACAGTATAATCATTGCTATCGGCATATAACGTTTTGCCATTGACTAACTGATAGGCTTTGCCTAAGCCAAGTTTTAATAAATTGGGGATTTTGAATCCTAGATTATGTTTTTTAGCATGTTCATCAATATGACCTAAAGTATCACTGCCACTATCACCAAATTTGGCTGCATCAGGTAAATTACCAATGCCAAAAGAGTCCAAAACCATTACAATTACACGTTTTTGCATAATGCACCTCTGTTCTTAATATAAGTTGTTATTAATAACACTTTCACGATCGTTCAGGATATTTAGTACATCGGTTAGAATGCTGGATGCACCAAAGCGGAAATTATTGGCATTAATCCAATCTTTACCCATAATTCGCGCAGTTAATTCTAGGTATTCTTTAGCTTCAGCTACTGAACGAATGCCTCCGGCAGCTTTAAAGCCGCATGGTTTATTATTTTTTTTGATTGAATTTAGCATGATTTCTGTTGCCTCTAAAGTGGCATTAACTGCTACTTTACCAGTTGAGGTTTTGATAAAATCAGCACCATTGGCAATTGAAATATCACTTGCCAACTCAATTAGTTTTGGATCATTCAAGACACCGCTTTCAATGATTACTTTTAGCGTTTTGTTACCGCAAATTTGCTTAGCTTTTTTTATCATCTCTGCGCCAATTGCAGTATCACCATTCATTAATGCACGGTATGGAAATACAATATCAACTTCATCTGCACCGAGATCAATCGCTTCCTGTGTCTCTTTTAAGGCTAATGCCAAATCAGCGCCGCCATGAGGAAAGTTAGTCACCGTAGCGATTTTGACATTCAGTTTATTTTGTTCAAAATATTCTTTTGCGGCAGGAATAAATTGGCGAAAGATACAAATTGCAGGAACTGAACCGAATTCAGTTGTAGTTTTTTTGCATAATTCAATAACTACTTCATTGGTATCATTATCGTTAAGCGTAGTTAAATCAATTAAACCCAAAGTTTGCTGTGCTACAGATTTTAAAGACATAATGTTTCCTCTCAAGTTAGAATAATTACGGTAGTATTGTATCACAATTTGCGGTAGTTTTAGTAAAGCCTTTTTCAAATTGCGGTTATTACTTACGAATCCAGCATGCCCACCTGAATTTAACTTGACAAATTTGATTGCTGGGCTTAATTGTTCTGCAGTGGGCCAACTAGATATTGGAATCATCGGATCGTTTACTGATTGAATCAATAATGTTGGTACAGTAATGTTTTTTAGAAAATTAATTGAGCTTGATTGGGTATAATATTCCATTGCATTTTTGAAGTTATACATTTGCGTAATATATAACTCATTAAATTCATCCATGGTTTTAACTTCTGGATGTAAGCTAAAATTTTGCGGAAATTTTTCAGCATATTGTTTCATTTTAGGAAGCAAACTATTCATGAAATATGGAACATATAAGCGTTGATTTAGTCCGTTATTCATATGCTTTGAGGTTAAATCAAGATTAAAAGGTACTGAGATTGCACACGCTGCATTTACCATTGTAGATGCTGGATTTTGCTCACCAAGAAATTTGAGCATGGCATTCCCACCAAGTGATATTCCAACGATAAAGAGTTGCTTTAGATTGACTTTTTTAACTGTTTCAATTACTAATTGAATGTCACTAGTGAGCCCTGCATGATATGAACTTAAAGTTAGATTTAGCTCTCCACTACAGCCTCGTGCATGAGCGACACAACCACGCCAACCAATTGTTTGCAGATAATGCATAATTCTTTTAGCATAATGACTTTGTGAATTTCCTTCCATTCCATGAAATAATATGACTGTAGGTTTATCAATAATTCCTGAATTTACCCAATCTAAATCAATAAAATCTCCATCCGGTGTATAGATTCGTTGGCGTTGATAATCTAAATTAAGCAAGCGGTTAGTTAAATAACGCGGCCAAATAGTTTGCCAGTGACCGTTATTGCTTAGAGATTGCAATTTTTGATTAGCAAGAATTTTCTTTAGCATAACTAGACTTTAATCGCAACCATGCGTAAGCGCACGTAATCAGCATACCATTTTCCATCACGGTAGAGCTGATTTCTTCCATAATGATCTACCTTTTTCAGAAACTCTTCTATCTGTTGCTCATTTAGTGAATTTAATACATTATTTCTAAACATTCGTACCCAATTCTGTAATCCCTCTTCGCCATCAAGCAAGGTTGGGCGCTCAAATAATACAGCAAAAGTAACTTTAAGACCATTAGCCTCTAGAAGCGTGCTGTATTCACTGATTTTAGGATAATAATTAATTAAGGCTAATTCGCCAAGCTTGAAATCATCTGCTGCAGATTGAATTGCATCTAAAACTTTTGCAACATTACCATGCCCGCCCATTTCAAAAACGAAGCGCCCATTAGTTTTTAAGCTTGCCGCAACATTTTTAATTACAGCTTCGGCATTCATCATCCAGTGTAGGGCAGCATTGGAGAAAACAGCATCAAATTTTTCAGTAAATGGAAAAGGCTGCTCTGCATTATGCTGTGAAAAATTAATGGAGGGGTAGTCTTGCTGTGCTTTGATAATCATTTCAGCTGAAAAATCAATACCATAGCATTTGGCTGCAATTTGAGCAATCTTTGCAGTTAATCCACCGCTGCCACAACCTAAATCTAAAATTGTTTCATTAGCTTGCGGGTTGAGTAACTCAACAACATTGTCTCCATAATTAGTTACAAAATTATGTTTGTCATTATAAAAATTCGCATCCCATTGATTAGTTGCCATTTTATTGCTTCCTTTTTTATTGATGTGTTATTCTTTTATCGAAGTTAGTGTTAGTGGGATAGTCAGCATAGAAACTAGACCTGCAAGTAGGTATAAATTGTTAATAGACAATTGTGTACTAATATAATCTAAGCCGAGATAAACTATAATGACTAAGATTCCAGCAGAGCTATAAAAAAATGCTTGAATTCGTCCTTGTAAGCTATTTGGAATAATTATTTGTCCATAAGTTATTATAACTGCCCAAGATGATAAGCCAAAGCCAACTGCAAAATAAATCAGATATGATAGTTTGACTACTGTATTTAACGAAAAGAACACTAATGCTAAACTGATTAAGCACAATAACATTACAATAGTAAGTTTAAAACTAGTTCTCTTAGTCATGATTGGGGATATCAAACCGCCAGTTATCACACCGCCTGAGAGCGTAGATTCTAAAATTGAAAACTCATGGCTTGAGGCATTGAGTATATTTACAACAAAAGGTAATAGAATTACCGGAAGAATCATTAATAATGTCATTAGCAGTGTTTGGATTATATAAATAGAAATTAGGTTTTTATTTACAGTCAGATATTTAATTGCGGTGAAATAGTCTAAACAAATTCGTTTCAGTGAAAAACTCATCGTTGTATGATTGATTAACGGCTTATATTTCATCATAAGATTAAATATGCTCGCAAAAATAAAGAAAATACCACCAACTAATAAAGTTATACTCCAGCCGTAATTCGTGATTATAAATCCAGATATGCCCATGCCCAGAATAACCCCTAGTTCATAAATCATATCAGCAGTTGCATTTGCCTCTAAAAGCTGAGTTTTGCTAACAATCTCTTGCATTAAGGGAAGAGCTGCAGGCATATAAAAAGATACAAAAAAACCTAAAATAACTGCTAAATAGTAAAGATTTAATTGTAAAGTAGTATTTAATGATAATAAAACAAATATTACTACAACGAACCCTCTAACTGAATTTGATAATATAATTAAATATTTGCGATTAAATCTATCTGCGCAATAACCAAAAAAAGGGCTACCAATGATGCTAGGCAACCATAGACATAGCATTAATGTTGTTAAAGAGTTTATTTCTGAATGGTACTGATAAGCACTCCATGATAAAGAGATATAAATTAAGCCATAACCAAAAGTAGCAAAAACTCCACTCAATATAAAGAAAAGAAATTGCACATTTTTAAATAACTGTAACCTTATCTCAAACGCTCTATAACTCATAAAGTAGCTTTCTTTATCCACTTTTGTGCTAAATACTATGATTTTGTTTGATTTTTTTGTAAAAAATATAAAACATTACATTTGTTTATCTTCATATTTCTTGCATTTTTTAAATTAATATTCCACTATAAACTAATCTTACCTTTTTAGCACTAGAGCTAGATATTTTCCAGTATAGCCTTTGTTTAATTTTACAATTTGCTCAGGTGTTCCAGTTGCAATAATTTTACCGCCACCTTCGCCACCCTCTGGACCAAGATCAATTATCCAATCTGCAGTTTTGATTACGTCCAGATTATGTTCAATAACGACTACCGTATTTCCATGATCGGCAAATTTATGCAATACTTTTAGTAGTAAATCAATATCATGGAAATGTAGTCCAGTAGTTGGCTCATCAAGAATATACATGGTTCTTCCGGTATCACGTTTAGATAATTCAAGAGCTAATTTAACTCGCTGCGCTTCACCACCAGACAGCGTTGTTGCTGATTGACCGAGACGGATATAGCCTAAACCAACATCAATCAAGGTTTTGAGCTTACGGGCAATTACCGGAATCGCACTAAAAAATTCCAATGATTCCTCTACGGTCATTTCCAGAACCTCGTGAATATTTTTACCTTTGTAGAGTACTTCTAATGTTTCACGGTTATAACGTTTACCTTTGCAAGTATCGCACAAGACATAAATGTCTGGCAAGAAGTGCATTTCAACCTTGATTAATCCATCACCTTGGCACGCTTCACAACGACCTCCTTTGACGTTGAAAGAAAATCTCCCAGGTCCGTAACCACGTTCGCGAGCTACCGTTACCTGAGTAAACAGTTCACGAATCGGAGTAAATAATCCAGTATAAGTTGCTGGATTAGAGCGTGGAGTTCGTCCTATCGGGCTTTGATCCACATTAATTACTTTATCAAAGTGTTCTAGCCCATTGATTTGTTTGAATATATCAGGGGGCTGACTGCTATCGTAGAGATGCTGTGCCAGCGCCCGATAAAGTGTATCATTGATTAATGTTGATTTTCCTGATCCTGATACCCCAGTTACGCATACTAAGTTTCCTACTGGAATTTCCAGATTTACTTTCTTTAGATTATTTCCGCTGGCTTCAGTTAAAGTTAGGTAACCTTTATCTTGTTTGCGGCGTTTTGCTGGGATCGTAATTTGCTTAGAGCCAGAGAGGTATTGTCCCGTGATAGAGTCGGTACATTTACGAATGTCAGATGGCAATCCAGCAAAAATAACTTGCCCGCCATGTTCACCCGCACCTGGTCCAATGTCAACCAGATAATCCGCATGCAAAATTGCATCTTCATCATGCTCTACTACAATTACAGTATTACCTAAGTCGCGTAATTTAGTTAGTGTTGCAATAAGTCTATCATTATCGCGTTGATGAAGCCCAATTGATGGTTCATCTAGCACATACATTACACCAGTCAATCCCGAACCGATTTGACTAGCAAGGCGAATCCGTTGTGCTTCACCACCCGACAAGGTATCTGCAGAACGATTTAGCGTTAGATAATCTAAACCAACATCAATCAAAAAACCAAGGCGAGTATTAATTTCTTTGACGATCTTGCTTGCGATTTCCTGCTTATGACCTTCTAGGTGAAGATCACTAAAATACTCGTGGCATTTTTTTAGCTGCCACGCACTAATTGCTGAAAGATTATAGTCTCCAACAGTCACACATTGTGCTTCTTTACGTAGGCGTGATCCATGACATTCTGGGCATTCGCGATTGTTTTGAAATTTGGCCAATTCTTCTTTGATATGTGAACTATCAGTTTCAAAATAACGCCGCTCAAGAGTATTGACAACGCCTTCAAAAGTTTGTTTGCTACTGCGATAGCCTCCACGCTCATTGAGAATATTAAAGTTAATCAATTCATCTCCTGAACCATAAAGTAGTATCTGCTGAATTTTTTTATCTAATTCATTCCATGGTTTTTCGATATCAAACTTATAATGTTTGGAAAGTGATAATAGCATCTGATAGGTGTATTGATTGCGTTTGTCCCAGCCTTTAATTGCACCATCGCCAATTGATAACTCAGGACCTGTAACAATTTTATTTGGATCAAAAAATGTGATGTGACCTAAACCGTCGCATTGTTGACAAGCACCAATTGGATTATTAAATGAAAAAATTCTGGGTTCTAATTCTGGAATCGAATAATCACACTCTGGGCAAGCAAATTTACTTGAAAACCATTTTTCACTATTATCTTCCAGATTAACCAATTTAATTTTACTTTCACCATGATTGAGTCCGGTTTCAACTGAATCAGTTAAACGTTGCTTAATATCTTCGCGTACTTTTAAACGATCAACAACGATTTCAATAGTATGTTTTTTATTTTTATCTAATTGTGGTGTTTCGCCCAGATTATATAAAGTACCATCAATCCGAACTTTAGTAAAACCCAGTGCTTGAATATGATTAAGTAAATCAATATGTTCACCTTTGCGATTTACCATCAGCGGAGCTAGTAACATAATTTTACTATCTATAGGTAATTCAAGAATAGTATCAACAATTTGCCCAACTGATTGAGTTTGCAGAGCATTTTTATGCGTAGGGCAAAACGGTGTTCCGGCACGAGCAAAGAGTAGGCGTAAGTAATCATAGATTTCAGTTACTGTACCGACAGTAGAACGTGGATTATGTGATGTAGCTTTTTGTTCAATTGAAATTGCTGGAGATAGCCCTTCAATCAAATCTACTTCAGGTTTGTCCATTTGTTGCAAAAATTGCCGAGCATATGCAGATAATGATTCGACGTAGCGTCGTTGTCCTTCAGCATAAAGCGTATCAAAAGCCAATGATGATTTTCCTGAGCCGGACAATCCTGTAATTACAACCAGTTTGTTTTTGGGGATATCCAAATCAATATTTTTTAGATTATGGGTGCGCGCACCACGAATGACAATTGTATCTAGCATTCTGCTTCATCTCTTTTAAAAAGGACACTAATTATATCATAAATCTGTTGCTTAACTTAGTCTGCAAAAACATGCTTAACCTCTCGTTCTTTTTCTTGTGTAAATTTTCCGCATTTAAGCGTTATCTTCGTGAATATCAGGTATGTTTGTTGCAAAAAGCTTCTTTTTTGCGCTGCATCATTTAAAAATTTATGTGATTGTTTTTGTCTTTATCTTAAAACATATTGATTCGCATTGATTTATTAAAATTAAATGTATTGTTGGCTGTTGATTGCTTTTTGTTGCTGTGTTAAACTAATGTGTAGGTGGTAAATCTGTTGCTTTAGTATAAATTTTTATAAGATATGGGGATAATATTATGGCTAGAGGCTCTGTGAATAAAGTGATTCTGATCGGTAATCTTGGTGGTGACCCTGAGGTTCGTTATATGATGAATAATGAACCAGTTACAAGCTTTAGTCTAGCAACTACAGAAGCATGGCGCGATAAATCAACTGGTGAGAAGAAAGAACAGACAGAATGGCATCGCGTAGTGGTTTATGGCAAATTGGCTGAAATTGTTGGTAAATTTGCACAAAAGGGTAGCCACATGTACGTTGAAGGGCGTTTGCGTACGCGTAAGTGGCAAGATCAACAAAATAATAATCGTTTTACAACTGAGATTGTAGCTAATGAAGTACATATTTTGGCAAACCGAACTAGCTCAGCTGATGACGCATCTGAGGAATATCACTTCAATCAAGATTATTCTACTGGCTATGAATCGAGCTTCTAGCTGCTACTTGAGCTGGTTTTGTGTGCTTAACAAATAATTTGGCAAAAAAACGGCGCTTAACTTATAATAGCGCCTGTATTTTTTCATCAGGAAAAGTGTCTGAGTGGCCGAAGGTACTCCCTTGGAAAGGGAGCAGACGGTAAAACGTCTCGCGGGTTCGAATCCCGCCTTTTCCGCCAGTACATTTTTATCTATCTCAACAATATCAAACATCTTACAATCAAACCCTTTAATATCAAAGCTTTCGAAAGACAAAGTAATTGTTAATTATTGTTGATAATCGAGTTATAAATTGACCTAAAGTATTTTGAGTATTTATTTTGCCGACCTCCTGCTTTATAAATCTTGCATAATTTTTGTAAATCATCTTATTTTTAGTATGCCTAACTATTTTACGGTTTTGTTATAAACCTCCGATCAAGGTATATTTGATGTTAAGATACTCCTCAATTCCGTATTTAGAGCCTTCACGTCCGATGCCTGATTCTTTTATTCCGCCAAATGGTGCTACTTCATTGGAAATTATTCCATCATTAATACCAACCATTCCAGCTTCAAGCTGTTCCGCAACTTGAAATGCTAATGCAAGATCACGGGTATAAAAATAAGCAGAAAGTCCAGTTTCACTACCATTTGCTAGTTCGAGAACTTCTTCAGTAGTTTTAAAGCGTATGCACGCAGCAAGCGGTCCAAAGGTTTCTTCATTATTAAATAACATATCAGTAGTGGCATTGGCAATCAAAGTTGGTTCATAGAAAAGACCACCCAAAGCATGTGCTTTACCACCACAGACTATCGTAGCTCCATAGAGTTTGGCGTCTTCAACATGCATGGCAACTTTATTAAATGCCATTTGATTGATTAGCGGTCCTTGGGTTACTCCGAGCGTAAAACCATCTCCGACCTTTAAGGTTGCAATTTTTGCCGCAAATTTGGCGATAAATTCATCATAAACTGCATCATGGACAAAAAAACGATTGACACAAACACAGGTTTGCCCCGTATTCCTAAATTTAGACTGTAATGCCCCTTCTACTGCAGCATCCAGATCGGCATCAGCAAAAACAATAAATGGAGCGTTACCACCTAATTCCATAGATACTTTTTTGACGGTGTCGGCAGCTTGCCGCATCAATAGCTTTCCAGTTTTAGTTGAACCAGTAAAGGTAATTTTACGCACTTTAGTTGATTTCATTAGCACACTACCAATTTGTACCGCATCGCCTGAGACAATATTTAAGCATCCCTGTGGCACTCCAGCAAGCGTACAAATAACAGCGAGAGCATTGGCAGATAGGGGAGTTTCTTCGGATGGTTTCCATACTACTGGGCATCCTGCTGCAAATGCGGCGGCAAATTTACGGGCAAACATTGCCAGCGGAAAATTCCATGGCGTGATTGCACCAACCACACCAACAGCTTCTTTGGTTACCATAATCTTGGTATTTGGTTTAGTAGCTGGTATTATGTCACCATAAATTCGTTTGGCTTCTTCTGCAAACCATTCAAAAAACCCGGCTGAATATACAATTTCACCTTGGGCTTCAGCATAATTCTTACCTTGCTCGGTGGTAAGTATTGTCGCTAAATCGTCTTTATGTTCAAGCATTAGCATTGCGATCTTACGTAATATTGCAGAGCGGTCTTTTGCCAACATTTTTTTTAGCGGTGTTAACGCTGCCTGAGCTGCATCAATTGCAGCATTACATTCATCTGAGCCACATTTACTTACTTGAGCAATTTTAGTCAATGATGCCGGATTTAATACTGTATAACTTGTGGCAGTCTCAACCCATAAACCATTAATAAAGGCTTTGGTTTGCAGTAAGTCAGCGTTATTTAATTTCATTAATTTATTTCCTCTGTATAAATTTTTAACTAACGCATACGCGAGAGTGTAGATGTTCATTAACTTCATCATTATACATTTATTTTCTTAATAAATCAGTTTTTTTGATGAAAGATGATGTCTGGGTTAAAATGGTAACTTTTTAAAAATTTTTATGAAGGGAGTAGACAAAATCATCTATTGAAGAAAATTATATTAAACTATATAATTCTTACCTGAGTCCTCACTTTTTTATGCTTAGAATAGACTAAGCAATCCCTAGATCTTTAACAAATTGGTAATTAGAAATGAAAAAAGGCATAAGCACTAAT
>RXJX01000054.1 GCA_003963245.1 Neisseriaceae bacterium | reverse complement strand
AATAGTTACCAGATATGCCAAAAGAGCATCATCATATTTGGCAGCAGTACAAATTAGATGTATTTGTTTGTGGAGTGAGATAATTTGACGACACTACCTAGGTGAAAGGATGGGATAAATGATAAGCAATCTTGAAAAATACGTTGAATTTTGTGAATTATTCTATGTTGATTCATTTACTATTGTTTTGGATCTGGATAGTAAGGTTATATTTGTTGGCAATAAGTTTCTGGAAGTGGTTAAACGTACAAAGCAAGAAATGCGTGGGAAAAACTTATATGAGACTACACAAATTCCAGAAAGTAATCGAAAAATATCGGATAAAGCCTTTCCCCAAGCCATAAGCAATAAACAAACGAAACAATGCTTTATTGCAAACCTCTACCACTCATACCCTCAAGCATATATTCTAATGCTATTGTTTAGCCCCATATTAACAGCAAAAAATGAGGTTATAGCAGCTCGTTTAGACTTCACACCAATAGAGATATCATACTTCTATCATATATTAATTCACACGAAGAATAAAATTGAACCAGCTAATTTACCCGACAATGACAGCTTCCTAATCAGACGTGAACATCAAGTAGCATTTTTATTGTGCCATTGTAAAAACTCATCTGAAATTGCTCAAGTACTAAGTCTATTTAATCAGAAGAATATTCAGGCTAAAACAGTGAATAATATAATCTCGCGCTATTTATTTTCTAAATTTAATGTAAATACTAAAGCTGAGCTAATCAATAAGTTAAAAGAGATGAATTATGATAAAAAAATGCCAAACTCTCTGCTTAGCAATCAATTCATTGATTTGACTGACTGCAATCAATTGACAAAGGAAATGGACTAAGTAACTAGATTAAGTACGATTTTTTAGAACTGACGCCAGATAATCAATTTTTTCCTGATTCTCTGTCATAAGGCGGGTTGCGTATTGATTAATCTTTTCCATATTTTGAGATGAGGTACTTGCTGTAGCAAGTTCATGACCACCATCAGCGTTAATATAAACAAAATCAACATTTAAACCATAATCGCGCGCTTCATGAATATATTCTTGAACTAAATCCGTGGAAAACTTTGCACTCACTATTGGCGAATTCATAATATACTGCAATAGACCATATGCACCAAATTCCGCCATATGAGTATGACTATAGTGATCTGAGTCATTACCGCCATTGCCAATTAGAACTATTCGGATTTTTTTGTTAGGAAACATAAACCAAGCATTAAGCAATGCAACTTCTGCTGGATTATTTAAAATTACTCCAGGATCGATAAAAACATGGGTTTTACCACCAACGGAAAATCGCCGAGGAGAAAACAACATCGGCGGATTAGATGCTCCATGAATTAAATCACGTAAAAGATAATTGGTATAATTACCATTAATTGTTGGTTCCCAATTACGAATTACACGTAATGAGTTTTCAGAAATATCGTATACCGGAACAATGAGGTTATTATGTAAATCTGCTAGTGTGTAATCCCCAAAATAACCTTCAAGAATTTCCAGCTTTCCCTCAGGTAAATAGAGCGGACCTAGTATCCCAAATAAAGTCAAAAGGTGATGATACCAAGGAGCGCTAAACATTCGACGGATATTTCTCACATAATCGCGAACGACGTCCGCAGCGCTGAATTTATAACTACTATCTCCCTCAGGTACAGATAAAATCGCACAATTAATTGCTCCGGTCGATGTACCTGCCATAAACTCAAAAAGTTCACCAGTTTTTTTCCCAGTCAATTCCTCTAGTTTAGTTAGCACTTGCAAAGGCACAATCCCCCGTACCCCACCACCTGTCAAAACTAGGATATTAATCACTTCTTTATCCGCATACTTTTCGCGAATTAACTGATTGGTTTTAAGGCTTGGTCGATCACCTAACTCTGGGGTGCGATCGACTATTACCCGAAGATACTTATTAGTAATGTACTTCAAATAAATATAGACTAGTCCGATATAACAGACTAGTACTATAAAGAAGACATTAAAAGTATTCAACTAATTAAACCCATTGGCAGAACTCATTAACGACTGCTTGGCTGAATCAACTAAGCCAACACCAAGCTTTTTGGAAATTTTATCTAAAGCATCCTGTGATGGTGTAAAATCAACAACATTTTCACTTTTAAACTGATCACGAGCAATACTATCAACCGTTCCATATCCATCAATAAGACCTAGTTTTTGTGCATCCTGCCCAATCCAGTAACGTCCGCTGAATAAGTCTGGATCATTGCTTAGTTTGTTCCCACGTCCACGTTTAACCGCATCAATAAATTGTTGATGAATCTCGTCCAACATTGCTTGTTGCATTCTGGTTTGTTCCTGACTCTCTGGTAAAAATGGATACCCCATTGCTTTATTCCGCCCAGAGATCAACAAGCGACTATCAATACCTAATTTCTTAATTGCTTCGGTTGCCCCAAAACCACTATAAATCACGCCAATTGAACCAACAATACTCGCAGGAGCTGCATAAATTTTATCCGCAGCAGCTGCTGCATAATAGCAGCCTGAAGCACAAACTTCTTCAATAACAAAATCAATTGGTTTATTTGGATATAATTTACGAAGTCTGGTTAATTCATTATTTAAAATGTCGGAGTAGACTGGCGAACCACCCGGTGAGTTAGCACGAATTAATACAGCTACTGTTTTTTTATCTTTCAATGCATCAGTTACACCTTTAATAACTGTCGCATAGTTTTTATTATCACCATCGATCACACCTTTAAAGTCAACAACGGCAACTTGCGAACCTGTTTTAGCGCCGTCCTCCATATCACTACCATAGTTTGCATATGCCGCCCAACCGATCAAAACAAGCACAATTAAGCGAAAAAAGATTCGCCAACGCCGTGCCCTTCTTTGTTCTTTAATTGCTTCTAATAATACCTTCTGAATCGTCTCTTGTTCCCAATTGCTCATAACCGTCCTCTTTAATGATATAATTACTGCCTTGATAAGCTATTATTATATTACATAATGCACTTGGGATTTGGAATTTAGACGATAAAATAGCATAAAAACATAAAGAAGGTTCAGCACGAGAATGAAGAAGATTTTATTAGCATCAGGGATTTTTATTAGTACAAGTATTTTTGCTGATCCAACTGGAATTTATATTGGTGGTGGTCTTGGATATGGATCACAGCAAGCCAATTATCTTGGTTCATCAAATACAGACGGAACACCAGCACTTCGCGCACAATTTGGTTATCAATTTGCAAACTGGTTAGATGCTGAACTTGGTTGGAACTATCTCACGCAAGGCAGTAATTGGAATAACTTAGGTACGCCATCTACAACGATCTACGATTTTGCGTTTCTACCAGGATTCACGCTTCCTGCAACGCCAATAACCATTTTTGTTCGCCTTGGTATTGATGCGGTTTCTGCCAACTTAAATAGCAGCTGGTATAATCAGCTAATCAGTAATTCAACAACTAATTTTGAGTATGGAGCAGGAGTCAAGGTAAATATCCCTGAAACAAATACATTTGTTAGGCTAGAATATATCAATTACGGCGCTGCGCCAAATAACAACAACTCTAACCTAACTACAACACCAACTGCAGTTTTAATAACTGCAGCCTACGTATTTTAAAACTATTTATTTCTGTTTTTCATCATTTGGCGATTAGCCACAAATTGCTCAGTAAAACTACTGAACTGACCTTGGCTGATTGCCTGACGAATCTCGCTCATTAGAGTTAAGTAGTAATGGATATTGTGAATAGTATTTAACCTTGCACCTAAAATTTCGCCAATTTTAAATAAATGATGCAAATATGCGCGGGAGAAGTTTTGGCAAGTATAACAACTACAGCTCTCATCTAATGGACGAATATCATCTTTGTACTGCGCATTTTTGATTTTCACGTCACCAAAGCGAGTAAACAGCCAACCATTGCGCGCATTACGTGTTGGCATTACACAGTCAAACATATCAATCCCTTTACTCACTCCATAAACTAAATCCTCGGGAGTCCCCACCCCCATTAGGTAGTGTGGTTTATGTTCAGGAAGCATATCTTTCATCTCATCCAGCATTCGCTCCATCTCTTCTTTGGGTTCACCAACCGAGAGTCCGCCAATAGCCATGCCATCAAAACCAATATTCATTAGTTCAGTCATTGATCTTTCACGCAAATCATTGTACATTCCACCTTGAATAATGCCAAATAAAGCATTCGGATTTTTATAATCATCAAATGCCTTACGAGAGCGCTCAGCCCAACGCAAAGAGAGCTCCATTGATTCGCGTGCAGTAGCATAATCTGCCGGATAAGGAGTACACTCATCAAAAATCATCGCAATATCAGAGTTAAGCACCGTCTGAATTTCCATTGATTTCTCAGGCGACAAGAATAATTTTGAGCCATCAATTGGATTTTGAAAGTAAACACCTTCTTCTTTAATCTTACGTAGTTTACCCAAACTAAATACTTGAAAACCTCCTGAATCAGTAAGTATTGGCTTATTCCAAGCATTGAATTTATGCAACCCACCAAATTTACCAATAATATCTAATCCCGGTCGCAACCAAAGATGAAATGTATTACCTAAAATAATTTGTGCCTGAGATTGCTCTAATTCAAAAGGTGACATAGCTTTGACTGCACCATATGTCCCAACCGGCATAAAAATTGGCGTTTCAACTATACCGTGGTTGAGATGAACTCTTCCTAAACGCGTATGACCGTCTTTTTTTAATAACTCAAATTTCAACATATTATTTCCATTCTCAATACAATTTCTTTATCTCTCTGAATATTTTCTTGATTGCTTATTCAGAAGTATGGCGATATCCAGCCCGATTTTTCTGGGTATAAGTTAACACTAAAATCGCAAATAATATCACCATAACTGCGATAATTGTAAGCCAGCTGAATTGCTGCCCAAAAATAAAATAACCATAAACAACGCCAGTAATCACGGCTACTGCATTTACCAGTGAATAATAAACAGAACCAACCATTCGTAAGATAAAAAACAATAAAACATAACCAATCGTTGATAATAATATTTCTAAAATTATCAGTAAAGAATTAGTATCACCAAAAGCTAACTCGTAATAACCACGATTAATTACAGCTAAAATACTTACACACAAAGTAGACACCATTAGCATCCATAAAGCATAATTTAAGACACTGCCCTGCCCAGGATGAAACCGCGATAAATAAACTGCGCTAAAAGCATAACTTAGCGGGATGAGCAAAGCCAAATATAACCAAGCGTTACCAAGCTCCTGCGTCAGATCATGCTGTGAAGGTAGAATTATCATCGCTACCCCAGCAATACCTAAAGCAATTAATCCCATCCGCAGAAAGGAAAATCGCTCATCACGAAACATCAATGCCAAAGGATACGTAAAAATTGGAGCGATATTTGCTAAGACCGTCAATAGACCAGAAGGAATATGCTTAGCAGCAAAATAGATCAACAGATTGGGAATAACGATCCCAAATACACCACAAAGCACAGCATAAACTGCACCAGACTTACCTAGCCATAAGTCCCGGCGTAAGGTTTGAATTATCAGAAGTAGAACAAAAGGACCAAATGATTGCCAAAAAGCATATGCATACGGATTAACACCATGTGTCATACAATAACCAGCAATAGCATAGCCACTAGCCCAGTCAATACCTAATATAATCAGTAAAAATAGTGCCACGCTTGTGTCTTCACCTATAAATTAGTTTAAACGTAAATAAACCCGCAGTGACATCTATCATGCGGGTTTAAAAAAATAATAACAGACGTACTAAACTAAAGCACCATGACAATGCTTATATTTTTTACCACTACCACATGGGCATGGTGCATTACGACTAATCGTTTGCTGTTGCTCACCTGAGTCAGCACCTAAAGCAGATGTTGGCTCACGATGAATATTACTTACATGAGTTTCATCGACATCATCAAAAGTATCTTCATTCGGAACATCATCCATACCCTGTAAGCGAACGGTGAAGAGAACTTTAACAATATCTTGTTTAATTCCATCCAACATCTCTGCAAATAAATTAAATGACTCTTTCTTATACTCTTGCTTAGGATCTTTTTGAGCATAACCACGCAAACCAATACCTTGCCGTAAATGCTCTAATTGAGTTAAATGATCACGCCAATAGTGATCAAGATGCTGCAATAAAACCCCACGTTCAAAGCGTGTTGCTTGTGCATTAACAACTGTTTCAGCTACTTGGTTAAAGATGCTCATCACATCATCGCGAGTACCATTTTCAGTAAATTTATCGACAAATGAAATTTCGCTAACACCTCCGTTTTGTAAGACAAACCCATCCAATGCGGCTAAATTCCATTCTTCACGAGCTTCCGGCAACATGGCTGCTGCAAACTGTCCAATTTCAAGCCAAATCCGCGCTTTAAAATTATCTAATTTAGCATGATAGCTATTTAAAGCAAAAGTAACCAATTCTTCACGAAGTTCATTCTCATCAAAATTAGGGTTTTCCTCAATTTTGGCTTTAACTGGAAAATCTAATTGAAATTCATCTTTAAGAGCTTTCTCTAAACCTGTGGCGTCCCACGCATCCTCCATTGATTTTGGTGGAATATAGGCATCATATAAATCACCAATAACACCATTAATCATGTTGTTAGTCATTGGCGATAAATCCTCGGAAGTAAGAACCTCATCACGTTGAGTATAAATTACTTTACGTTGTGCATTAGCTACGTCATCATAGTCAAGTAATTGTTTACGGATATCAAAGTTATGACCTTCAACTTTACGTTGTGCAGACTCGATTGAACGCGATAATAAACGATGTTCAATTGCTTCGCCTTGCTGCATACCTAAGCGCTGCATCATCCCACGCATCCGCTCTCCACCAAAAATCCGCAATAACGAATCATCTAGTGAAAGATAAAAACGCGAAGCTCCCGGATCTCCCTGGCGACCGGAACGACCACGTAGCTGATTATCAATCCGACGAGACTCATGACGTTCTGTTCCAATAATATACAAGCCACCTGCAGCTAAAACCAAAGCATTACGCTCTTGCCACTGTGCCATAATCTCGTCAATTCTAGCTTGCTGCTTTTCTGCACTCAAACTAGTGTCTGCACGCACAGCTGCAATCATTGGCTTAGGATTACCCCCTAAAATAATATCAGTACCACGACCAGCCATATTAGTTGCAACGGTAATATTACCCGGAAAACCAGCCTGAACAATAATATCAGCTTCGCTTGCATGCTGCTTAGCATTAAGAACCGAATGTTTCATGCCTGCTTTAGTTAGCATACTTGATAATAATTCAGAGTTTTCGACCGATGTAGTTCCAACTAATGAAGGTTGCCCTTTAGCCACACATTCCTTCAAGTCTTCAATAATCGCATTAAACTTATCTTCGGCATTCATATAAATTTTATCGTTATGATCTTTACGAAGCATTAGCTTATTAGTTGGAATAACCACAGTTTCTAATGAGTAAATTTGCTGGAATTCGTAAGCTTCAGTATCTGCAGTACCAGTCATACCCGATAACTTCTTGTACATCCGGAAATAATTTTGGAAAGTAATCGAAGCCATAGTTTGATTTTCACGTTGAATCTCAACGCCTTCTTTAGCTTCAACCGCCTGATGCAAGCCATCTGACCAGCGACGCCCCGACATTAGACGTCCAGTGAATTCATCGACAATCACCACTTCACCACCCTGTATCACATAATGCTGATCACGGAAATAAACATAATGTGCGCGCATTGCTGCAATTAAATGATGCATTAGGCTGATATTATGAACATTGTAAAGACTATCGCCTTCTTTAATCAGTCCCATCTCAGCTAAAATCTCTTCAACTCTTACATGCCCTGCTTCAGATAAAACGATATTGTGATGTTTCTCATCAACCCAAAAATCACCTTCTGAGCTATCTTCAGCTTCTTGCTTTGTTAACAATGGCGGCACGCTATTTAACGCACGATACAAATCATCCGATCCTTCAGCCGGGCCAGAGATAATTAATGGAGTCCGCGCTTCATCAATTAAAATCGAATCAACTTCATCGACGATTGCAAAAGATAATTTACGCTGTACCTTCTGACTGGCTTCAAATACCATATTATCACGAAGATAATCAAAACCAAACTCGTTATTCGTACCATAGGTAATATCACAAGCATAAGCAGCAGCTTTAGCATCGTGTTCCATATCCGGAAGATTAACCCCAACACTTAAGCCTAAAAACTCAAACAACGGGCGCACTGTTTCGGCATCGCGCTTTGCCAGATAATCATTTACAGTAACTACATGAACGCCATCACCAGTAATTGCATTTAAGTAAGCTGGCAATGTTGCTACTAAAGTTTTACCTTCACCAGTACGCATTTCGGCAATCTTATTGTCATTTAATACCATACCGCCGATCAACTGTACGTCAAAATGACGCATGTTTAACACGCGTTTACCAGCCTCACGACAGACAGCAAAAACTTCAGGAAGAAGCTTATCAAGACCATCTCCATCCTGATAACGTTTCTTAAACTCTTCCGTCTTAGCCTGTAACTCACTATCAGTTAACGGAGCAATATTTTTTTCCAATGCGTTAATTTGTGCCACTACACGAAAATACTGCTTTAATAGACGCTCATTACGCGTTCCAAAAATTTTATAGACTACTTTTTTTAGCATATCTTGATCTTATTCTTATCGGGTTATAAGGGCTTGCCCTAGAGTTAATATCTGAACAATTTTGACATAAGCGGCTAATTTTACCATAGTTTAACAATAACTAGCCAAGAAAGAAATTTATCACATCGCGAGCGATCATTCGTGGATTAGCATGGAGAAAAAAATGTCCTCCATCTGAATAGATTATCAATTTAACATCAGGAATAAAGTTAGAGAATATCTCGCAGGCAGAACGAGGTATGACCTGATCATTACGTGCCCATAATACTAATACTGGAATTTTAATCAACGCCAATGCTTGCTGATCCACACCATGCCACGCCATAACAGCGTAATCTTGTAACTCTTTAGCATCAAAAGTAAAACGATAGTGGTAATCATGGATAGCCGGAGCAGACTGCGTAATTAATTCTTTAAGTTCTTCACGTGGTGGACGAGAAAAAAACATGCCATAGAGTTTAGTACGAAATTCATTTGCCGGAATATGCTCACTATTAGCAACCAGATCAACAAAATCCGGATTAGTGTAATTAGCATGTGGAACAGTTGCAAGCAAAACAGCACCACCCAATAAGTCTGGAAATTGTTGCATAATTGTTTGGGTTATCATACCACCCATCGACCAACCAAAAACTAATGGACGAACCAAAGCTTTTGCTTGAATAAAATCAACCACATCCTGCGCCATACCTAGCATGGAATATTCGTTATGCGAATCAGAAAGACCTACTTTGCGATTATCAAGCATATATACACAATAATGCTGTGCCAATTCTGCTATAAAATCCCGATTCCAGTGATAAAGCGTTCCAGAATAGCCTACAACTAAAATAAGCGGCTGACCATTGCCGATCTGGCAATAACCAACCTGCCCATTTTTCGTCTTAATTGACTGATAACTCAGGACACTCCCTTGCTGTACTGACATCTATTTACCTTCAAATACAGCAAGATATCCAGCCATCGCCTTAGCTTTATCCCAACCTTTAATCGCATTCCACGCGCTCCATTTGGCACGCTCAACCATATTTAAGACACTTGGGCACTCTCCCTCGACATCCCCAACTGTGGCTTGTTTATAAAAAGCATATAATTTAAGTTTTTGCGTATTATTTGGTTGAAAATCAATTGTTGCCTCGCGCACAGCAATTACCATTTCGTTAAATTTTTGTTCTAACTCACTCATAATTTACTCCATTTAATTTGTTGCATTCCAAGAAGGATGGGCATTTTTCGGACCTAATTCATAGGAAGCAAATTCATCAACCTGAATTACCTCATTTGTGTATTTGGCGCTTAATTCCAGTTTTTCAAGCTCATCCTGCGTAATTACCCCAAGTTCCAGCGCTTTAGCTGCATTTTTCATTGGACTAGCCTTTGGTAGCAGTTTATTTCGCATCGCTTGAAGGATTTTTTCTTTAATAGCTGCCGCGGCAACAGCAGCCTGAAAAGCCACTTCCATTCGCCCAACCGGATCATCTACAACTGGATTTAGATAAATTTCACGTTTAAAACTTTGACGAGTTCCACCATCATTAAGCAAGGCTTTGGCAACTTGTTGCTCTAAATGATCACTAGGCTCATTATACGGTAAGCCATAAGGAAATAATATCCAACGGTAAATCTTTGCTAATGGTTGTAATGAGAAATTAGCTAATGTTTTAACTAAAGCATTCTGCGCTTGAAATAAACAGTATTCCAGTGACCATTTAACAAATACCTCATCTGCATCAGATTCACCCTGATCTTTGAAGTATTTGAGAGTTGCACTTGCCATGTATAAATGACTCATGGCATCACCAAGCCTAGCAGAAAGTCGCTCTTTAATTTTGATATTACCATTTAAAATGATTAATACCAGATCACTCACTATCGCAGCTGCTGAGGATAAACGGGTAATCTGCTTGTAATAATTATTAAAGCGAGAAGAATACCCAGTTGCAAATTTACCCGCAGTAAATGCATGAAATAACGCACGAGTTTTGTTCTGCGCAAAATAGCCAATATGTCCAAAAATTGCTTTATCAAATTCAGCCAGACCGTTTTCTTTCATCAATGATTCATAAATTTTGCGAATATAAGGGTGACAACGCATCGCACCTTGACCAAAAATCATCAGATTGCGAGTCATAATATTTGCACCTTCAACTGTAATTGCAATTGGTGCGCCTTGGTACATTCTACCAAGATAATTATTAGGTCCCATAATAATTGCCCGACCGCCATGAATATCCATCGCCCAATTAAGCACTGCGCGTCCAGCTTCAGTAAGGTGATATTTGGCAATCGCTGAAGCAACCGAAGGTCGAACGCCACCATCTACTGCAGCAACAGTAAATTGACGGGTTGCATTCATCATATAAGTTAAGCCACCAATTTTACCAAGCCCCTCTTGCACACCTTCAAAGCTGCCAATTGGAACTTTAAACTGTTCACGGACTAAAGCATAAGCCGAGGTAGTTACACTTGATAACAAAGCATTAGCCGTGCCACATCCTGGTAAGGAAATCGCTCGTCCGATTGAGAGGCACTCCACCAGCATCCGCCAGCCCTCACCAGCCATATGCTGCCCACCAATAACCCAGTCCATTGGAATAAACGAATCCTTAATCCGTACCGTACCATTCATAAAGATCTGATCTAATGGAATTAGGCGATTCCCTACCTCCAAACCTGGGTGATTGTGTGGCAACAATGCACACGTAATTCCAACTCTACCAACTCCACCCAATAAGCCATCAGGATCTTTAAGCTGGAATGCCAAGCCAACCAAAGTCGCTACCGGAGCCAAGGTGATATAGCGTTTATCAATATTTTGTAGCCGAATCCCAAGCGTAACTTTGCCATTAAACTCCTGCATGCACACAACACCCAAATCAGGAATCGAAGTTGCATCAGACCCAGCTGTCGGTCCCGTCAGTGCAAAACAAGGGATTTCTTCACCACGTGCCAGACGTGGCAAGTAATAGTTTTTCTGTTCTTCAGTACCATAGTGATACAAAAGCTCACCAGGCCCCAGAGAGTTTGGCACCATTACGGTAACTGCTGCAGATGTACTACGTGTTGCAACCTTCATCACAATTTCAGAGTGGGCTGCTGCCGAAAAACCTTTACCACCAAACTCTTTTTTAATAACTAAGCCAAAAAAACCTTTTTGACGCATAAAATCCCAAACTTCTGCTGGAAAATCTTTGACATTATGTGTTGCTTCCCAGTCATTGATTAACGCACAAAGCTGGTTGGTTTCATTTGCCAGAAAATCTTGTTCTTCCTGACTTAAGGTAAATTTTTGTAAACCATGAAGTTTATTAAAATCAGGCTTCCCTTGAAAAACGTCTTTTTCCCACCATGAATCACCAGCATCAAAAGCCAATTGCTCGGTCTCTGAAATTGAGGGCAAAATTTTCTTGGCACGGAGATAAATCGGGCGCGTGATCAAAAATCTTAGCCACGGAATATTACCAACTACGACAATAAGAGCTGAAAATAATGCCAGCAAAATGTAAACAGCTAAATTAACTGAAGAGCCAGCCACGGGATAAACGCTAATAAAATAGACGAACATTACCAGCGACCATAACCACATGCGTGGCTTATGATAGATCACTAGCAAATTTAATATCAATAATATAATAATAAATAAGCAATTCATGATAGTTTACCCCCTCAAACGAGCTTGAGAAACACTAAAAACAGTAGCGTGTCTGAATCTCCAGATTCAGGTTTCCGTACAATGTTAGAGTGTAATATAGATGAGGTAAAATTACATCATGCGATGCAAAATAAAAATCAAATTAACTGGCTTTATTTAACTGTTTATGTCGTCTATCTTCAGCATTTGCTATTTGCGTATGATGATGATTACTAATTTCTTCAACTAGATCGAGTACACTACGTTTATTTCGTTCCGCACGAGGAATATCAATAATAAACTCATCCGCAATTCGCCCTGGGTTGCTATCCCAAATTAAAACACGGTCAGACATCATGACTGCCTCTTCGACATTATGAGTAACTAAAATCATTGAGCGAGTTTTTATCTGCTGAGATTCCCAAAGTTCGATTAAATCAGTTTTAATTTTATGTGCTGTATAAATATCTAAAGCTGAAAAAGGTTCATCCAATAATAGAATGTCCGGCTCAACAGCAAGCGCCCGAGCAAAACCTACCCGCTGTTTCATTCCTCCTGATAATTCTTTAGGGTGCATTTTTTCACAACCGGACAAGCCAATCAAATCAATCATATTCTGCACTTTTTGTGCTATTACAGGCTTGCCCAATGAACTACTTTCTAATCCTAATGCCACATTTTCAAAAACACTTAACCAAGGCATAAGCGCAAAATTTTGAAAAACCATACTCATGGCATGACTCGGAGTAGTTACTTTAGCACCGTTACACGTGACACTACCGCTGCTTGCAGACATTAAGCCAGCCAAAATCCGCAAGAATGTTGACTTACCAGTCCCAGATTTACCTAAAAAAGCAACGATTTCTTTATCATAAATATTGAGATTTATATCATCCAATACTTTAAATTGATGATTGTTATCAATTGCAAATGATTTACTAATATTTTCAGCTTTAAGTAAGATTTTTGCTGTTTGCATGATCATGTTTCCTATTTCTTTATTATACAAATCATTAAATAAATGACTATTCTTCTTAAATTATTAATTGATACGATATTTAGTTTCAGCCATTTTGTACAATGGCTTCCAAACAAAAATAATACAAAGTGCAACCATAAAACACATCACGGTACAACCAAGCGCTGCTTCAGCAAGTTGATTATTAGCTGTAGTATCAGAAATAAATGCTCCCAAGCCAGTTGCCGCTTTGGTAGTCTTACCCCAAGTGATTAGCTCTGAGGCAATTGCCGCATTCCACGCACCACCTGCCGCAGAAATAATCCCAGTTACGATATAGGGAAATACAGCAGGAATCATAAATTTGCGCCACCATAGCGTACCGCGTAGATGAAACATCCGACTAGCTTCAATTAGATTATGTGGCAAAGTGGAAACACCTGCAACAACATTAAATAAAATATACCATTGTGTACCTAGCATAATCAAAAATATCGACCAAACACTAAGGCTTTGATGGTAGCTAATTAACAAGATCGCAACCAATGGGTAAAATAAGTTAGCGGGTAATGCGGCCAACACTTGAATAATCGGCTGGAAAAACCTGACTAATTTCTGATTTAAACCAATCCAAACCCCCAATGGTACAAAAATTAAAATACTCAACCCCATCGCGGCAAAAACACGAAAGGCAGTTAATGACATAAGGATTGGCATTTTAATCAGATCGGCTTTGGGCAAAAATTGCCACAATAAATAACCATAATAGCAACAACTGCAAATTACCAATAAATACCATAATCGGGACACCAGAAATGATCCGCTACGACTAAATTTAATAATCTTGTTTAACCTTAGTTGCAGACATAGTTTGGGTAACCTATAAACCCAAGCATGAGCAAAAAATTTTAACCCCTGACTCAAATACAACGAAGAGTGTGAGTGACGAATCAAAGAGTAAAACCATGAAGTATTTTGATTACTACTTGCGGTATCTTCATATTTAAATTTATGCACCCAGCGTACTAAGGGACGAAAAATCAATTGATCCAATAGAATGATGTTTAAAATTAAAGCCAGTACAGAATACAATACTGCCGAAACATTAGCCTGATTTAGAGCTTCCGCCATAAAAGCCCCAACACCTGGTAATTCAACGGTATTGGTTTTAACGGGAATTGCTTCAGTTGCCAAAATTGCAAACCATGCTGCAGATTGCGAAACCATAGTATTCCAAAGTAATCCTGGCATAGAATATGGACATTCAATCCGCCAAAATTTACTCCACGCATTTTGGTGAAACATATCTGCTGCTTCATTAAGCTCAACCGGAACAATACGAATCGTCTGATAAAAAATCAACATCATATTCCAAGCCTGTCCGGTAAAGACACCAAAAATTGCAGCACACTCTAGCCCCATTATGCTATGAGGGAATAGGGCAATAAACATAACGGTGGTAAACGTAAGAAACCCTACTAAAGGAACAGACTCCATAAAATTGACAAACGGTAAGATAATTCGTTCCGCTGCCTTGTATTTGGCTGCCATTACGCCAAAAACAAATGTAAAAAGCAACGAGAAAATTAGCCCCAATAATAAACGCATTGTTGTACGTAGTGAATAGTATGGTAGTAGATGAGGGTTAAGACTAACAGTCAAGGATTCATTGTGATTAATTTCAAAACTGCCATGCATATCATGCCAGCCTTTAACAAGCAAGACTGCAATTACTGTAATTAGCCCCCAGAAAATTAAGTCATTTAACCAATGGTAATGATTTTTTGGACGCAATTTATTTGCTAAACTAAAATGCATTTTTAGCTCCTTTGACCTATACAAAATATAGGAATCAATACTACTCCTCTTCATTGACATTTGTGTGTCATATTTTGATAAAGAGTCATCATGTACTTGCTGTACATTTTCTTGACTTTTTTATCAAAATCTAATCTTCAGAAGTCGAGTGCAGAGAGTATTATAATTAAGAGTTTTAGAGATTTATGTAAGTAATTTAGTAACACACCGGATATAAATAAACCAGCGAGTTATTAAGAGATAAAATTAGCTCACCGAGGGCGGCATTAATTGCGCAATGAAAAATAGGTTTAAGATTAATTTAAGCATAACAAATCCAATTCGTAAGCAGTGATGGATTGTAGCAAGATGTGAACTAATACAAGCATTTAATTTTCAGCATATTTCACTTTTCAAAAATATCAATTCATAACAATATATTAAACAAAGAAAACGACTAAATTACTCATCTACAAAAATACCTCCATGCATTAGACTTAGCACAAGATAAAATAAAAATCATACGTTAAGGATAAACTCCGCTAGCTACTCTTCGATATAAAGATCCGTTATCAACTTGCTACCCGGTACACAATTATATTGCGCTAAATCAATCCCATGTTCTCGTAAAATATCCTCATCCAGATGAAATTTTCCACTATAGCTAGTTTCTTTGGTAACCAACAATGCTATCGCATCAGCAACAATTCGCGGATGACGGGAATGCTGAACCGCCATATCTCCACCCAAAAGATTTTGTACCGCAGCAGTAGCCAAAAGCGTACGTGGCCATACTGCGTTAACAGCAATACCATCCTTCGCGAGCTCCTCTGCCAAGCCTATCACCAGCATTGCTGAAGAATATTTACACAGAGTATAAATCGTATGTCCAGCAAACCATTTTGGTTTCAAATCGATGGGAGGAGCCAGATGAATAATTCGCGGATTAACAGATTTTTTTAACCACGGCAAAGCATATTGAGCAGCAAAAAAACTACCACGAACAATTACTTCGTGCATAAGGTTAAATTTTGAAGGGGTAATTTCTTGCGTACTCAAGAGATAAAGCGCACTAGCATTATTGACAAGCAAATCTATTTTCCCAAATCGCTCACCCGCAGTTTTGATCGCTTGCCCCAGTGCATCGAGATCACGCACATCACAAGCCAATGCCAGTACATCAGATGCTCCAGCCTGACGAATTTCTTCAGCGGCACTCTCTAATGTTCCGGGTAATTTGGGATGTGGGGTGACTGTCTTACCTACAATTGTTACCAGTGCTCCACTCTCAGCAAATTTTTTGGCAATTTCAAGCCCTACGCCACGGGTTCCCCCGGTAATAAATATTGACTGAACCATGACTTACTCCTTACTTACTCAAGCCGATTCATCATCCTAGGTCGTTGATTTACTCCTCACTTACCGAGTCGTAAGCTTCGTCGCAAATCGCCTACTAGTATTTCAAATCACTTTGAGTATTCTTAGCTAAATATTGAGCAACTATTGCTTTTTTATCAATTTTGCCTACGAGCGTTTTAGGTAATTCTTCAACAATCGTAATATAATGCGGAATCTTGTAGCGCGTTAGATTTTTACGGCAATGAAGCAATATTTGCTCAACGTCAATAGTATGTTCGGCAGTCAACACAATATAAGCGTGAACAGCCTCGCCGCTTTCTTCATCCGGATAACCAACTACCGCAACTTCTGCAATTTCAGGGAGTTGATCAATCACCATCTCAACTTCAGCCGGATAAACATTAAATCCGGAGACAATTATCATCTCGGTCTCACGACCACTAATAAAGAGAAGCCCTTTTTCATTAACATAACCCAAATCACCAGTTCTTAGCCAACCATCGGCAGATAATGCCAACTTGGTTTGCTCTGGATTACGCCAATAACCCGCCATAACTTGTGGACCACGTACCATAATAAGACCAATTTCACCTTGTGCCAGACTTTGTAAACCAGTCGCAATATCGCGGATATCAATTTCTGTCGAGGGAACCGGATAACCTACCGAGCCATTAAAAGCACTCCCCAAATCATTCATACTTACACATGGTGATGTTTCAGTTAGCCCGTAACAATTGGTCGGAACATGCCCTGTTGCTTGTTGCCAATGTTCTGCGACAGATTGGCGGATCGCCATACCACCACAAATTCCATATTTATAATATGGATGCTTAACACTAGTAAACGGTTTATACTCCAGAAGTTTATGGTAAAGCGTATCCAAAGAATTAAACACGGTAAATGGCGTTGAATTCATGGTTTTAACCAAATCTTTAATATTTTTGGCATTTGGTACCATCACATTTTCCGAACCATGAAAAAAGAAAGTGAAGAAATTGGCAGTTAACGAGAAAATATGGTACATCGGTAGCGCGCTAATTACCACTTGTTTCGACATGTCATCAACCTGTGCTTCCAACAAGGTAAAAATCTGCTTAATATTGGCAGCAATATTCCGGTGTAGTAACATTGCACCTTTAGGGTGACCAGTCGTTGCCCCTGTGTACTGAATAAAAGCAATATCGTCTGCAGTTACCGCTACAGGAGTGCGTAATGTGGATGATTTCTCAATCAATGTACGCCAAGAAAGCGGCTTATAAACTAACTTGGGATTAACTTTTGCCACATAGCGTAACAACAGATTAATTATGCTACGTTTTATTGTTGGATAAGGATCAGCAATTTTAGTACTAATAATGTGTTTAATTCCAAATTGATTATAAAACCCATTAAGCTTCTCTGAAAACATATCCAAAGTGACGACAACTGTTGGTTCTGAATTCTTCAACACATATTCAATTTCATTTGGGGTATAGAGAGGGTTAATATTAACCACTGTTGCACCAGCTAAAAGCACTGCCAAAACAGTCAAAGGATATTGTAAAGAATTAGGTAGGATTAAGGCAACCCGATCGCCCTTCTTCACTCCAAGATCAACCAAAGCCTGAGCCATTCTTAACGAACGCTCTTTCACATCCGAAAAAGACAAAGCCACTTTATGACAACTAACAGCACGATTAGCCGCATACTGCTCACATGCTTGATTGAATAAATCAATCAAGGTAGTATCATCTAACTTGATCTCTGCAGGAATCTCAGGTTTATAATTTTTAAGCCATATTTTTTCCATGATTGACTCTCTTTATTGGTAAATACTTAATCAAGCTTCGTAAAAATCTCATATATTAATAATCAAATACCTGAGAATTGTCCAAATAGTTAACAAACTTCAAACAATCCTGCCGCACCCATACCAGCACCAATACACATAGAAACAATCCCATATTTTTTCTGTGTTCGACGAAGCCCATGCAATATTCGTACCGCTAAAACAGCACCAGTTGCTCCAAGTGGATGCCCTAATGCAATCGCACCACCATAAGGATTAACTTTGTTGACATCAAGACCAAGCTCGTTAATAACTGCCAAAGATTGAGCCGCAAAAGCTTCGTTTAGCTCAATCCAGTCAATGTCTTCTAATTGAATCCCTTGTTGCTTAATTAGTTGTGGAATGGCTTTAATTGGACCAATTCCCATAATTTCAGCAGCAACGCCACTAACTGCAAAACCATGAAATTTACCTAAAGCTTTCAAATTATGCTGCTTTAAATACTCGCCACTAACTAAAACCAAGATTCCAGCACCATCCGTCATCTGTGAACTATTTCCTGGAGTAACCGAGCCATTAGCCGCAAAAGCAGGTTTTAGTTTAGCCAAAGCCTCAGGTGTAGTATCCGCACGGATTCCCTCATCATTTTCAATAAACTTGCTAGAAGAAATAATTTGTCCGGTTTCTTCATCTGCTTGCTTACTACTAACTTCAATCGAGGTAATTTCCTCTGCAAAAAAACCAGCTTTTTGCGCCGCATCAGCCTTCCGATGACTAGCTGTAGCAAATTCATCCTGAGCCAATCGACTTATCTGCCATTGCTCCGCCACCTTCTCCGCGGTTATACCCATCCCATAAGCTAAAGCAATATGTTTATCATTTTGGAAAACTGCCGGACTCACAGAAAAATCATTACCCCCCATTGGAATCATACTCATTGATTCAATTCCACCAGCAATAGCTACATCAATTTCTCCTGCCTGAATCCGGTTCGCGGCAATCGCGATTGCATTTAACCCAGAACTACAATAGCGGTTTATAGTCATACCCGGAACACCATCTGGCAAACCAGCAAGCTGTGCGGCAACCCGCGCAACATTCAAACCTTGTTCTGCTTCAGGAAAAGCACAGCCAATAATCACATCGCCAATATCCTCAACCGCGACTCCTGACCCCGCCACTGTTTTTTGCATTAATTGTGCCAATAAATCATCGGGACGAGTATTGGCAAAACTCCCTTTCTTAGCCTTAGTCAGCGCACTACGTTGTGCTGCGACAATATAAACTTCTTTAGTCATTTGATTTCTCCATTCTCAGTTGCGCAATGGTTTGCCAGTACTTAATAAATGCTGAATCCGATCAGCAGTTTTTTCACTAACTGCCAACTCAGTAAATTTATTTCGCTCAAGATTGAGTAGCCAATCCTCGCCAACAATGCTATTCTTATCAATCATCCCACCACACATTACTTCAGCAATATTTTTGGCAATCCATAAATCATGTTCAGAAATTTGTTTTCCAGCAATCATATTAGCCAATAGCGCATTGATTGTTGCAATACCCTGTTCACCAAATACTTTTACTTGGGGCTTAATTGGCGGACGATAGCCGCTTTCAGCCATAAACTTGGCACGCTCTTTAGCAATCAACAGTACTTCGCGAGTATTCATTACTATGGTATCTGACTCACGCAAGAATCCCATTTCCTGCGCTTCATAAGCCGAAGTAGCAACCTTAGCCAAAGCTAGATTTTGATAACGCTTAGTTAAATCCGCCCATGGGTCTTGCGCTGTTGCGGCACGAATTACCATCTCGGTTGAGCCACCCCATCCTGGCAGCAATCCAACACCTGCTTCAATTAGACCAATATAAGACTCCAAAGCGGCAACAACCGCATCACAATGCAACATGATTTCACAGCCACCGCCAAAAGTATAACCGCGCACTCCGGCAACCACAGGAATTTGACTATAGCGTAATTTGTTAGCAATAATTCGTTGCCCGGTAGAGATAATCTCCTGAACAGCCTCTACGCCATTCATCATAATTGAGAAACCAAACTCTTCTAGATTTGCCCCAACTGAAAAGACATCTTTCTCCTGCCAGATCACCAAAGCAATACATTCTTTTTCAGCTACATCAATTGCTTCATCCAACCCAGTTAAAACATCCATACCAATGGCGCACATCTTGGATTTGAAGCTTAATATTCCGACATTATCGCCACTATGCCAAAGTTTAACACCTGCATTTTCATACAAAACATGCTGCTTAGTTTTGATTTGTTCATTAAGCAATAATTCAGGGAAAATCTGACGATCATAAACAGGCAATAAGTTTAATTCAACCAATTTATCAATGCTGTGATCATAATGTTTACCATCAATATACACGCCATTATCTAGTTTAAAGACCCACTCAGGAAGCGGTTTCTGGGAAATAGTTTTACCTACGGCAATATCTTCTTTAATCCACTGAGCTACTTGTAACCATCCTGCCTGTTGCCAGATTTCAAATATACCTTCCTTCCAACCAAACCCCCAACGCAGTGCCAAATCCATATCCCGTGGCGTATCGGCAATCTCCCCCATTAGCACAGCACAATAATGAAATAAATCACGGAATATTGCCCACAAAAACTGAGCTTCCTGTTTGTTTGAGTCGTGCAAGGCAGCGATTTTTTCTGCCCAGCTTTTCTTTTGTATAATAGATAGTATCTCTGGATCTGCTTTCTTATCTGCAGGACGATAATCACCAAGAGAAATATCAATTACTTGAATACCATCTTTGTCTTTACGAAAAATACCAGCCTTGGTTTTTTGTCCAAGAGCGCCAGCTTTAATTAATTTATTCAGCCAATCGGGAACGAGATAACTATTTTCAAACCCATCTTTGCATTTTGCTACCATCGTTTCAACAACATGAACAAATGTATCCAAGCCAACTATATCTGCAGTACGAAATGTCGCTGACTTAGCGCGACCCAAATGTTTTCCAGTTAACTGGTCAACAACTTCAAAAGGAATATTAAATTTCTTAGCATATTCCAAAACTGCCATCATTGAGAAAACACCAATCCGGTTCGCCACAAAATTAGGCGTATCCTTGGCTTCAATTACGCTTTTGCCCAAGCCGCTAACTAAAAAAGTTTCCAGCGCCGTTAAAACTGATTTTTCAGTTTTGGAGCTTGGAATCAATTCAACTAAAGGCATGTAACGCGGAGGATTAAAGAAATGAATTCCACAAAAACGAGAACGAAGAGACTCGGGAACGCTACTAGCTAGCTCTTCAACACTTAGCCCAGACGTATTAGTCGCAACAATTGCATGCGAATTTAAGTATGGAGTAATTTTATGAAACAGATCAACTTTCCAATCAATACGTTCGGCAATAGCTTCGATAACTAGGTCACATTCTCTTAATAAATCTAAATTGTCATCATAATTTGCAACGCTTAGATAAGTAAACGATCTGGCAGATGCCACTGGGCTTGGTTTTAACTTGCTTAGATTGGCTAATGCTTTATCACCTATCGCATTTGGCGCTCCGTCTTTAGCTTTTAGATCAAATAAAATTACAGGGACTCCGGCATTAGCAAAATGTGCACCAATTTGCGTCCCCATTACCCCAGCGCCTAGAATCGCCACCTTGCGTATAAAGAAATTTTTGCTCATAATAAGAACCTCCGTTTTGAAGTACTCTAGCTCTCATAACGATGTATTGCCCTGCCGTTTAATGGAGGAAGTGTACAACTGGATTGTAGCAGATAACACTGGTAGTTACATCATGCGATGCAGCAGAGAAACTTCATTGATTGGAGATACTATTTTAGGGCTTAAAAAGCGTGGGTAAAAATGTCAATAATTATAGGATAGTATTGTTTGCATGAAAAAGAAATCTCCACCATTCACTAGATCAGAAGTAGGTGCAATTCCATAATCAGCTTCCCAATGAACGATCAAACCTCGTGGCGCACCCTCTGGAACCCATTTGATATCAAGATCCCATTCCTGCATCGGACTTACAGTATTAAACTGCTCGTATGCCAATTCAATTTTAGTGTGGTTATCCCCCGGTATTGGATGAAAAGTAGTTGCGGCTCGCCATGAATTACCAGCGCCCTGTTCAATCAGCCCTGCGCCAAGCCCCGAAGTATAAAGTGGATCATTAACGATTGTGAAAGTATATGGCGAAATAAAGCCGCCGCCATAAAATGAATTTTGTGAACCATACATTCCATCGTAAGATAATTCAGCTTTGAACCATTCATCATAGCTATAAGCAATTTTAGCCCCACCCAAATAGCTATTTACGCCACCGTAACCAACTAATTCGGGAACCGTATTTGCCATCCCCCAAGTGTTTTGATTACCTATTTGCACTCCAAAATCAAACTTATTATTGCTGTTAAGATGTACCTGATAATTAGAATCTGCATACAATGTATTTGCGTACTCTGAAAAGCTATATCCCCACAGGTTTAGGTTATAATCTGCCGATGGTTTATAAATTGCACCAAAAGCTAGACTTCCATCGCTTCCATAGCCATTTGGGATTACTTGTTGTAAGCCAGTCGATGGACTACGGGTAACAAAGTTTCCATAGCTGGAATTATACATTGTATCCTGATTAAAGCTATTTGAGCCCATTTCCTGATAGGCATTAGTACCAATTGCTGTCAAACGCCAATTATCAGTCATTTGATAATTAACCAATAGTCCCTGAAAAGTTCCTGATACCAGCATTGCATCATCATAAGAGTTCATCCACGGTGTTTCAAGAAAAATCCAGCCACCATCTACTTGAACATGATTGGGTAGTTGATATTCCAAATAAAGCTCAGATGGTGTCACAACTTGTTGATTAGGTAATAAATCATAAGAAATATCACCTGACAAATAACGATAACCGGGCTGTAAAAATGGGTTAACTACTTCAAGCATTCCACCAAGGGCAAAGCCATCTACATGCCCTGACTGCATAAATAAATTTGCACCGTAAGCATAGTTATTATTAGGCACATTAAGTACCGCCCAACTGGCTAATCCGACAGCATTATAGGTTCCATTAGTAAAAAACTGTTCCCATAGTCCTTTATTTTGAATATCGCTCTCAGTAACAAAATTTCGCCCACCTGCGCTGAGCTGGTTATTATATGGATTTTGAATGTAATTATTTACTGAAATATATTCGTCAGCCATAGCCTCAATCGAGAAACTTACAAGCAGAATGAACAGTAAATACAAATTTCTCATGAACAACCTAGTTAATTGGAATATTATAAGGTAGTTATCGTAGCCTACAACAACTCAATTTGTCTAGTAATACCTAGTTATCTCAAATAAAATCGTTGTTATTTGCAGCACTCTACTATTCTAGTACGTTGATTGCTCCATCTGCATAACTTGAATTTAATCACTAACACCAATAAATCTAGTAAAATAGGCGTTTAATTAACCTAATTACAGAAGCATTATGAAAATCAAATCAACAACTATAATCACCATTGCCTTATTAAACACACTCGGAATAGGACAATCTGCGTTTGCAACAGAATCTATCAAAATCAAAAGCGTTATTGTCGGACCACAAACGGGAGACAGCAGCAGTAATTTTTCAATCAAAATAACTTTCATTAATCGCAGTGATACTTTACAAAATTGGCAATTTGGCTTTTATATGCCTCGCAATTTTCGCCAAACCAGTCAAAGTAATCGCAAACTAAGTATGCAGATATGTGAAACTGCCACTAAGCATTGTAGTCAACTCAAATATCTGAGGGCAAATTTTACTGATAATGATTTAAGTACCGTCTTTACTACCATAGTGACACCAGAAACTGATTTTACTTTGCATAAAGGCAGAAGCTATACAATCAGCTTATTACATAATAGCTCACGTGGACCGCTAAATTACTCATCACTACCGCAAAATTTATTCTTACGTACACCAGACAAGATAATTAATATTACAACAAGCCCACAAAGCTATCAGATAACTAATTTTAATGCTGATATCACAGAATCGCAAACACAGAAGCGTATCCAAGATAACTGGAACAATTCTGCGCCGAATAATGAAAGCACATCAATTATTATCCCAACCCCCACTCAGATTATTTATAACGATGAATCAGGCAGATTTCCATTGAATCAGCAATTGGTAATTCATGATCTAAGCAATAACTCGTCCTCACAAACTTTACTATGGCAGCAAGCATTGCAACAGGACTTAAAAATTGAAGCAAAAATAGATAAGAAAAAAACCAATGATGGAATCATTTTACAAACAATCCGTAAGGACCCTGATTCAAGCCCAGAAGCGTATCGCTTGCAAATTACACCAACACAAATTATTGTTCAAGCAAGTAATCCTGCTGGATTTTTCTATGCCTTGCAAAGCTTACGCCAATTATGGTTTAAACAAAATAGTTTACTATTATTAACTATTGAAGATGCGCCACGTTTCAAATATCGCGGAATCTTACTTGATGTAGCTCGCCATTACTTCACCCCTGATCAAATTAAGAATTTTATTGACATTATGGCAGCAGCAAAGCTTAATACTTTGCATTTACACTTATCAGATGATGAGGCATTCAGACTAGAACTTACAGATTATCCAGAGCTCACAACTATTGGTGCACAAAGAGGTTTGGGATTACCTATTGGACCGTTATCTTGGCCGCAAAAAAACCTTTCTCAAGCCAGCGACAAATTACCTAATGCTGATAGCGTCTATTCTGGTAGTTATTCAAAAGAACAAATTCAGGATTTAATTAGCTATGCCAACTTACATCAAATTACAATTATTCCTGAGATAGATATTCCTGGGCACTCACGTGCATTGATGAAAGCATTACCGGATAGTTTCCACGAAGCTGGAGATAATTCTGAATATGCTGGCTATGGCAATAACAGCATTCCAGTGTGCGAATTCAATAGTGATTCCACCTTAGGAAAAAAATTTACAACGGATTTAACTAATATTTTAACCCAGTCAGCACAATTATTTAATCAGCAAACAACACTGTATGCAATAAACAATGAGCTAAGTATTGGCGGTGATGAGGTATTTAAGGGAACATGGGATGATGCACCATCGTGCCAAATTGCACCATGGAATAAAATGACTTCATTACAAAAAGAACATTATTTCTTAGACACTCTCAATAATAACCCAACAATCAGCCAGCTCAAACTCTCCGGCTGGCATGAGTTTATCCTGACTCACGAAGGGCAAATTAATTCTAAACACAGCATCAAAGCCAATGAAACCGGACATGTCTGGGTGTGGGGTAAAAGTAGCGAGGTACAAAGTAAAGCAATCACACTGGCTAATAACAATTATCCAGTGGTTTTGGAATATTCAGATTACTCATATTTTGATATGACTTACACGCCGCAACTAAAAGAACCAGGGCTTTACTGGGCAAGTAAATTTGGTGATACAAATGCTAGTTTAAGTGCAGCTGTTGCTGCAACAAATACTCAGCAACAAAGTAATAAACCAGAGAACATCATTGGTCTAGAAGGTGCGCTATGGGCAGATGTAATACCAGACTATACTCAATTACAATACATGGCATTACCAAAACTAGCAGGCTTAGCCGAGGCTAGCTGGAGCGCCGAATCTGTTACAGATATTCAAGGCAGAGCCGACTGGCAATCATTAAGTTATCGGCTTGGATGCGGCAAAAGTGGATTTTTAGCTTATTTAAACACTACTTTCCAAGCAAACTATCGTGGCTATCCATATGGGATAGCCCAAGAAGCACCAATGCTTTGCCATGCTAATGAAGTTACTCAATAGTTTAAATATTTTACAGCGTGTTTGTCAGGTCTCGAATCTTACTTATTCTGGTAATTTTTGAGGCTTGCTTAGCTCGCTCTCAGCAGCATAACCAACTGCTAAAGCCTGATAGACTTGGACAATCGCATCTAATTGTTGTGATTTAGCCTGAAGTAAGCTTAAACCAGCATTGTCTAGATTGAGTTTAGCTTGAAGCACATTATTCATAGCAGAATTACCGGCTTTAAACTGAACCTGATTTACTTTATAATAATCATTGGCATATTGATACGATTTATAAGTTTCAGCGTAAACTTTATCCATGTTTTGCTTATTGGTTAAACTATTATCAACATTTTGAAACGCCGATTTAACCGTCTGTACATAGCTGTAATACTGTGCATAATAATCACCTTTTTCTGCCTTTACCCGCTCATAAGCGCTAGCATCCAAAATTGACATACTTGCCATCGCACTGCCCATCCAAAAGCCAGTACCAACATTAAATAGATTGCTTAATGCCTCAGATACGCCACCAGCAAAACCAGTTAAGCTAATCGTTGGAAAAAATTGCGAATTGGCTAATCCAACATTAGCATTGGCAATTTTTAGACTATCTTCAGCCTGTATGATATCTGGACGGCTTTTTAAAACTGACGATGGAATATTTGCTGGAATAATGTTATCCGTAATTAGCTTATCAATTGATCCGTTAGTAACAATAGGACCAGGGTTTTGATTAATTAAAACTCGCAATGCGTTTTCAGTTTGTGAAATAGAGTTTTCAATCGCAGGTATCTTCGCTTGGTAGGTCGTTATTGCTTGATCGTAAATTGCAATATTACCTAAATCTGCTGCTCCATTTTGCACCTGAATCATTTCTAAACGGCGTAATTCTTTCAAATCGGCAATCATCTGCTGCTGAAGCAATAGTTGCTTCTTCTGCGCCAATAAAGTAAAATAACCACCACTTACTTGGCCTATAATGGTCAGACGAGTTGCATTATATATGGCTTGTTGCATGTCAAGTGTCGCTTTAGCTAGCTTGGTTTGATTAATGTTAGCAAAAACATTAAAACTATAAGTTGGCATAAAACCACCATACAAGCCACTAAAATTAGAATTAGCCAAATTACCTGATTGAACTGCAGGATTTGCTGCCAGAGCACCTTGAGGCGTCAAACTAGTTGCCCAGCTATTACCCGCAAATCCACCACCAACACCATTCAACGTCGGAATCCAAGCATATTGTGCCGCTTTTAAACTCGCCTGCGCTTTCATAATATTGCCTTGTGCAACCTGAATTTGTGCATTATTCGATAACGCTAGAATAATCAGTTGATTCAATACTGGATCATTAACTTTCTTCCACCATTGTAGCTGGCTATAATCGGTAGTGCTTGATTCAATGGTGCCGGATTCAATTTTAATCCCACTTCTGGTACTAGTAGGCACATCTATGGCTGGCTGATGATATGACGGCGAAAATATTCCGCAGCCACTAAGCGTTGCGATTGTCGCAGTTAAACTAATTGCTGTAATTTTTCTCATGACAGATCCTTGTTTTTATTATTTTTATTTGGTAGTATCAATTTGAACATCAGCACTAGCGCCAACCCGTAATGGGAACTGTGGATTATTTTCTAATTTAATTCGAATAGTAAAGCGTTGTGTAACTTTAACCCAGTTTCCGGTAGCATTTTGTGGGGGAAGCAGTGAAAAAGTAGTTCCACTGGCATAACTTAAACTTTGCACAACGCCTTTATAGTGAGCATGTTTATACATATCCAGCTTAACATCAACCGGTTGCCCTTCTTTTACTCGCTCCAAATCAGTTTCTTTAAAATTGGCATCAATCCACCAGCTATCATTATCCACCAAACCAAAAACCTGTTGCCCTACTGCTACGTATTGCCCTTTAGTTAAATACATATTTGAGACAAATCCATTAACTGATGAGACTACATCCGTATAACCAACATTATTTTTAGCATTTGCTACTTGTGCTTTAGCTTGACCGACTTGAGCATTGGCTGCTTCAACCGAAATTTTATCTTGCGCCAAGGTATTTTCTGCTTGAACTAACTGAGCTTTAGCTTGAGCAAACTGAGTTTGATAGGTTTGTAAGTTTTGAGTTGATGCAGCATTTTGTTTATTCATTTCCGTATAACGTTCAACTTGGGCTAAAGCATTTGCATAATTTACTTTGGCGCTTGCTACATTAGCTACTGCCGTACTGATTTGAGCCTTAGCACTATTCGCCTGTTGAATTGCATATTGTAAAGCCTGTTGCTGCTGATCTAATTGCACACTATAATCAACTGGGGCAATTCGAAACAACACATCACCTTTATGAACAAACTGATTATTTTTGACTAAGATATCCTCAACATAGCCGCTAACCTTAGGAGCTACATTAACCAAGTTAGCATTTACATATGAATCATCGGCAGATGGATATTTTTCTGAGTGTTCAAAGTACCAATATACCCCACCACTAACCACTGCAATTAATAATCCGCCATGTAAAATAGTGCTAATTTTTTGTTTATCCATTTATTTTCATCCTCTAGTTTCTTATAAATATTTTAGATATAATAATTTTTTGTATATTTTGTATGCTAATGTGTATAATGTGCCCTGAAATTTCATCCATCTTTATAGAAATAATTTTGTATAATCTTAATTATTTTGTGAGGAGCGTTCATGGTAAAAAGAACAAGTTACG
>RXJX01000035.1 GCA_003963245.1 Neisseriaceae bacterium | reverse complement strand
GAATAGTTACCAGATATGCCAAAAGAGCATCATCATATTTGGCAGCAGTACAAATTAGATGTATTTGTTTGTGGAGTGAGATAATTTGACGACACTGCCTAAAACACCCAGCTTATTTGTCTATTTCGTAAAATCTGGATACTTCTATCCTGTGTTAGGATTATTTTGTTTGCTGCTTTGAGTAAATTATGAGCAATTGCTACTAGGAGTGCTTGGGTTTTAACTTTAGCTATACCAATGTACTTACTTCTGGTAAAACCAAAGATATTTTTAGTTGTAGCGTTTGTGCGTTCAACAATGTATCTGGTTTTTGAAATACGTTTATTACGATAAAGTTGTTTGAATGTAAGTTTAGTATTACGCTTAGCCGTATCCATAATACCGTTGCCAATGTTATTTATTTTTAGAAACTCACGGTTAGCTTCTGAAGAGTAGCCTTTGTCTGTTTGCAGGAATTTAGGTGTGAAATAAGCAGCGCTATCAATGGAGAATTTATTTCCCGTATCATCGCTAAGCATAAATACTAGGTAAACAATCTGGTAGACTATTGGAGCCTTAAAACTAAATTTTATAACGTTTTTGTCAAATTATTTCAAAATGATAATTGAATTATTTATAAAAATTTGATTATTTTTATCTTTCCACTCTTGAAATATGTTCAATTCGTCTTATATACCCAGTTGTCAATAAAACAATATATTTTGTTAATTAACTTTTTATGATAAAAGGAGTTTAACTCATGGCAACAATTAAGCCTTTGCATGATCGTGTAGTTGTAGAACGTGTTGAAGCTGAAGAGAAAACGGCTTCAGGGATCGTATTACCAGGTGCTGCAGCAGAAAAGCCTGATATGGGTGTGGTAGTTGCAGTAGGTGAAGGTAAATTACTTGATAACGGTACGCGTCATCCTCTATGCGTAAAAGCTGGTGATCGTGTTTTGTTTGGCAAATACTCTGGTCAGGCAGTAAAACTAGACGGCAAAGAAGTTTTGGTAATGCGTGAAGACGATATTTTAGCAATCGTAGCGTAAATAAATCGTAAATATTAATTAAGTTTTTAGAATATTAAGGAGTTGTTTAATTATGGCAGCTAAAGAAGTAAAATTTGGAATTGATGCTCGTGAAAAAATGGTGCGTGGCGTTAATGTTTTGGCAGATGCAGTTAAAGTAACATTAGGTCCTAAAGGGCGTAATGTAGTTTTAGATCGTTCATTTGGTGCTCCGCTAGTAACTAAAGATGGTGTATCAGTAGCTAAAGAAATCGAATTAAAAGACAAATTCGAAAACATGGGTGCACAAATGGTTAAAGAAGTAGCTTCTAAAACCGCAGACGTGGCTGGTGATGGAACTACTACCGCAACTGTATTAGCACAAGCGATTGTTAAAGAAGGTATGAAATACGTTGTTGCTGGCATGAATCCAATGGATTTAAAACGTGGTATTGATAAAGCGGTTGATGGTCTAGTAGCAGAGCTTAAAAACATCTCTAAACCATGTGCAACAACTAAAGAGATTGCTCAAGTTGGTTCAATTTCAGCTAACTCAGATGAGTCAATTGGTGAAATCATTGCAACTGCAATGGATAAAGTTGGCAAAGAAGGTGTTATCACTGTTGAAGATGCAAGTGGTTTAAACAATGAGCTAGATATCGTTGAAGGTATGCAGTTTGATCGTGGATATCTATCACCATATTTTATCAATAATGCGGATAAACAAATGGCAATCCTTGATACTCCATTTATCTTGTTGGTAGATAAAAAAATCTCTAATATTCGTGATTTACTGCCGGTGTTGGAACAAGTGGCTAAAGCTGGTCGTCCATTATTGATTATTGCCGAAGATGTTGAAGGCGAAGCTCTTGCTACTTTAGTAGTAAATAATATGCGTGGTATTTTAAAAGTAGTTGCAGTTAAAGCTCCTGGTTTTGGTGATCGTCGTAAAGCTATGCTTGAAGATATCGCGATTTTAACTGGCGCAACTGTTATTGCCGAAGAAGTTGGTTTATCTTTGGAAAAAGCTGAATTAGTTCAATTAGGTCAAGCTAAACGTGTTGAAATTGGTAAAGAAAACACTACTATCATTGATGGCGCCGGTAGTGAAGATGTAATTAAAGCACGTGTTGAGCAAATTCGTAAGCAGGTTGCAGAATCAACATCAGATTACGATAAAGAAAAACTTCAAGAACGCGTGGCTAAATTAGCTGGTGGTGTAGCGGTAATCAAAGTTGGTGCTGCAACTGAAGTTGAAATGAAAGAGAAAAAAGCACGTGTGGAAGATGCTCTTCATGCAACTCGTGCTGCAGTTGAAGAAGGTATTGTTGCTGGTGGTGGCGTTGCGTTATTACGTGCGCGTAGCGTGCTTAGCGCAGTACAAACTTCTAACGCTGATCAAGATGCTGGTGTGAAGATTGTGCTTAAAGCAATCGAGGCTCCTCTTCGTCAGATCGTAGCTAACTGTGGTGAAGAGCCATCTGTTGTGATTAATCGAGTGTTAGAGGGTAAAGGTGCATTTGGTTATAACGCTGGAACTAATGAGTTTGGCGATATGATTGAAATGGGCGTACTTGATCCGGCTAAGGTAACTCGTGCTGCATTACAACATGCTGCGTCCGTTGCTGGTTTAATGTTAACTACAGATTGCATGATCGCTGATTTGCCTAAAGATGATGCTCCAGCTATGCCTGGTGGCGGAGATATGGGTGGAATGGGCGGCATGGGTGGTATGTACTAAGCTCTTAGCTCATTATTTTAAGAATGGCACCAATAATTCATTGGTGCCATTTTTTTATTTTTAGCTTGCAAGTATAATATTCTCTACTAATGCGGAACGCGTAAAATGTAATTTATGTTCAACTCTTCTGGATAAAATGTTGCATAAAATATCAATTTTAAATTAAATCCTTATTTTTTTGTTATGTGTAACAAATTGAATTGTATTGATTAATTTTGATAAATTGTAGGGTCTTGATAGTATACCTAATTTTAGTGTTATTTTTTCTATAATTGCTTTAAAATCTAAGTAAGAATCAATGTATAATGTCTAGGGGGCGGTTAAAACCGATTGGGGGTAGTTGTTATTGCATTGTGTTATTTTGTAGTTTGTGTGATAACGGTTTTTAAAATAATAATATATTTAGACTTTTAAGGAAAAAGTTATGGCTGCGAAAACACCTAGCTCAGGAGTTGACGTTAAGGATTTAACGTTTTTTGCTCTATTTTCTCTAACATTTGGTTCCATGATGGGTAGTGGGGTTTTTGATATCCCACAAAATATTGCAAATCGCTCTGGTGCGGTGGCTGTTGTTATTCATTGGTTTATAGTTGCTGCGGGTATGATCGCCTTAGCTTGGTCTTTTGTTTACATCAGTAATAAACGACCAGATATTAAAAGCGGTATTTATGGTTACGCCAAATTTGGTTTTGGTGATTATGTTGGGTTTACCTCCGCATGGGGTTACTATCTTAACGCTCTTTTGGGTAATGCAAGTTATCTCATCTATATTTTTGCTACTCTTGGTAATTTCTTCCCTATTTTTGGTCATGGACCAACTGCGGGAGCAACTTTTCCCTCGTTTCTCTGTGAGTCATTGTTAATCTGGATTGTGATGGCGCTTATCATTCGTGGTGTAAAAGAAGCTTCGATTGTTAACATCATGATTACTACAGTTAAGCTAATGGCGTTGGCATCATTAATCTTGGTATTTATTTACGGATTTAAGACTGAAATATTTGCAAAAAATATGGCTACGCACGACTTGCATTTAGGTAGCATGATGGATCAAATTAAGGCGACCATGCTAGTTACCGTGTGGGACTTCTTGGGTATTGAAGCCGCATGTATTTACGCAATTTATGCCAAATCAATGAAAGATGTTGGTAAAGCGACTATGTTGGCTGTTATCGTTGTTTTAATTATTGATACCTTGTTGTCAGTCTTGCCATTTGGTATTATGTCTACTAGCAGTGTACAAGCTTTAACTACTCCTTCAACTGCTGGAGTGATGGCTGCAGTTATTGGTCCGATTAGTGCTAATATTATCCGTTTCGCAGTTCTAATTTGTGTGGTTGGGGCATTATTGGCATGGAATATGCTAGCAACTAATATTTTATTTTTGTCTGCAACTGATCGTACAATGCCTAAATTTTTAACCAAAATTAATTCTCGTGGTGTTCCTGTTAATGCGGCATTAATGGCTGGGTTTACTTTACAGTTTATGATGGTATGTGCGTATTTTAGCCAAGCGATCTATCTTAATATGATCATGATTGCGACAAGTTTGGTTTTGGTACCATATTTATTAGCGGCAATGTTTTCAGTTAAATTGATTATTACAGATAAAAAAATCTACTTTTATGAGTTAATTAAAGGCTTGTTATCTGTTACTTATGCAATTTGGATGATTTATGCTGGTGGTTTAAAATATTTAGCAATTTCTACCTTAATGTATTTGATTGGTATTGCTTTGTTTTATAAAGCTAGAAAAGAAGATAAGCGCAAAATGTTTGAGAACAAGTTTGAAATTGCATTATGTGCAACTATTGTGATCTTGGCGTTTATTTGTGGCTATTGCTGGTATACTGGAATTCTTGTACTGGATTAAATGTTTTCTAAATGTAAAAAACTGGAATTTAAATTCCAGTTTTTTTATTAGCAAAATTTATAATTTGATAAGATTAAGCATCGTTAATAAACTTGCGCCTAGCAAGGAAGAGCGCTCACCATTCCAACCATATTCAATATCTGGTAGGTTGGCATTATCCTTAAATGGCATTTCCAGCGTGAATGACAGGCAATCAAATTGATTTCCAATCCAGCTAGTTGCAATCGTTGGTGTTTCAACATTGAAGTGACCTTTTTCATAACCGTATTTAGTTTGGTAGTCTGGGTTAATTAACGGATAAAGTTCTTCAAATTTTTTCTCCAAAGCTTTTTGTTTGTCACTATAACTTAAATTATCAGCACAGCCAGCGGTAAAGATGTAAGGTAGCGCTTCATCGCCATGAATATCAAAACTCATACTGACACCCGTCTCAAGCATTTTATTCCGCACATAAAATACTTCGGGAGATTTTTCAAGGCTTGGGGTTAGCCATTCGCGATTTAGATTAGTCCCGCTAGTATTAGTACGTAAATTACCATTATAAGCTCCATCTGGATTCATATTTGGTACCAGATAAAACACTGAATCCTGTAATAAACTATTGCTGATTGCATCCTGACTATCAAGAAGGCGATGAATTAGTCCTTCCATAAACCATTCTGCCATAGTTTCGCCGGGGTGTTGCCTTGCAATGATCCAAATTTTATTTTTAGCATCTGTTTCACCAACGACCAAAAGATCTATATTTCGTCCTTCTGCAGTTTGTCCAAGAATTTCGTGAGAGACAGCATGGTGTGAATTAGCAAAACCAATTAATTCTAGGTGACGGCTATATGAATATGGTTCAAAATATGCAAAATAAATTGAGTTTGCTTCGGGAGTGATGTTAAATTTTAATGTGTTATTGCTGAACTGTGACTGAATCCTAAACCAATTTTGATTATCATAACTAGCACAGACATTATAGTCTTCCCAACCACCCGGATATGCTGTTTTATCTAGTTCTTCAAGGTTAATTGTTAGCTCCTGATGTTTTACATTATTTAATTGGAAATAAAACCATTGGGCAAAATGTGAATTAGTATCATTACGAATACCAAAGCGTAGGTTTTGCGGATTAGATAAATTATGCACAACAATACTTCCGGCATCAAATTTCGTATTAACAATTATCATAAAATTTCCTCTGTTTGACATTTTGCACATGAACCAGTTATTTCTACTGGGTTGGCAAGTTTAAAGTTATGTGTTCTACTTATTTCTAGCAGAGCACCCGTTATTTGTAGATTATGTATTTCTGTTTGATTACCACATTTTTGACAAATCAAAATTTGGCAGTGGTGATCATGTTTACAGTAAAGATGCGCACATAGTTTATAGGTATGATTGAATGCTATCTTATGTATCAAACCAGCATCTATAAGAAATTCAAGCGCGCGATGAATAGTCATACGATTTGCTTTTGGGTTGACTTTTTGTAAGTCTATTAAAATTTCATTTGCGGTTAGTTGATTTGGTGTGTTTGCAATTATCCTAATAATCAGAGATCTCTGATTAGTTAGTTGAATATTTTTTGACCTACAATAGTCGATAATTGTCTCAAATTTAGGCTGCATATAAAGGCAAATACTTAATTATGTTAATAGCAATATTATAAATCTAAATACCATTTGATAAGGATTTAATTTTATTTTTGCATATTTGCTGGGTTTTATCTAGTATTATGATATAATGTTACATTGTAACATTATATCAGCCAAGGATAAATTAGTATGAAAAATTTATTACCAGTTATTTTAATGGTAACTAGTGGGTTTTCTTACGCAGATGAGCAGCAAACAGAGCAGGTGATAACACAGGATACAGAGACTGAAAGTCAGCCAGAAACAAGAGGCAATAGCTATATTTCTAGAGGCAACTACATACAAAATCCATACATAGGCATGCCAAGTAGGGGAGATACCCAAAATGTTAGTGAAAGTGAATTAACTCGTGATAATGTAGCACAAAAATGGTTCGCTGACGGAACATGGAATGTTTTTGGTGCTGCCAGTTATGTTGACCAAAATGGTTACAATAATTATGGTTACGCGGTAAATATCTTTGGACAAACAGGGCAGGTTGCGGGGTTTTCTTTTGGCGGTTTACTGACAATTGCTAACCCCTTCTTTAGTAGTCAGTGGAATCCAGCTGATCCCGAGAATCAAGCGCAAGGACTTTCTATAATGAAACAAGTCACACCGCAGGAATTATTTGCAGAATATCAGTATTCGGATATTATTCAGGCAGATGTTGGATGGATTGGAATTAGTAACAGTCCGTGGATGACTTATTATCAAAATAATGCGTTAAACATGGTAACCTACCAAGGCGCGTTGGTTAATGTTAACCCAGGTGGTGGTTGGCTATTAACTGGATTTGCGATTAATGGTGCTCAGTTACTTGGTGAGGAGGGGTTCAGTCAGCAAACAATGTATAACAGTGGTTTTGATAATGGTACTGCTACGGGAAATATTGGAGATGCGGGTAGCTCGTCTACCGTAGCAGCTGGGGCTAGCTGGAGTACTCCAGGGCAAATGTTGAATTTACGCTTATGGGGTTATGCTTTTGCTGATTATGCAAACATGGCATATGCGGATACGACAATAAAATTGCCGATAAATGATGAACTTGGGTTTACTCTTGGCTTTCAAGGTGCCATGCAGTGCCAAAACGGAGATGGGAATATTCTCAATAATAATGGTTATGGTAATAGTGTAAGCAGTAATATGATTGGTGCTCAGCTTGGTTTTAATTACTCAATATTTGGGATTCAATTTGGCTATAACAATATCTGGGGTCCAACGGATGGTTATGAGGCTGGTGGACTGGTTTCACCGTATACCTATCAGTATGCGACCGATCCATTATACACAACAGGTTGGATACAGGGGATGGTTGAAAGGTCATCCGGGCAAGCATATAAGATTGCTCCATCGCTTAGTTTGCTTGATAATAGTTTGATTATCTCGCCAAGTTATCAGTATTACGCAACTACAATAATTCCTGCGAGTAACGAGTATGATATTCAGCTAAGCTATAGTTTGCCTCAGGTAAAAGGGCTAACGTTTTTTGGCGCATATGGATATGTAACTGATGCAGACCCAGATGGTAATGGTGTTTATCAGGCGCAGTTAATGGTGAGTTATCTTTACTAGATACAGGTGGGTATAGATAAATAATGTTACTTTGTAACAGAAAGGTGTATAATCATGAGAAAATTACCAGTGACAGTGCTATCAGGGTTTCTTGGTGCAGGTAAAACCACTCTTTTAAATAATATTTTAACTAATCGCGAGGGATTAAAGGTTGCGGTTATTGTTAATGACATGTCAGAAGTCAATATTGATGCTGCAATTATCGAAAAGGGTGATGCCAAATTATCTAAAACCGATGAAAAACTGGTTGAAATGTCAAATGGCTGTATCTGTTGTACTTTGCGTGATGATTTGCTGGTAGAGGTTGAGAAATTAGCCAATAGTAACAAGTTTGATTATCTATTAATCGAGTCAACTGGTATATCTGAGCCACTTCCGGTCGCCGCAACCTTTGCTTTTCGTGATGAAAATGGAAAATCGCTTTCCGATGTTGCCAATCTTGATACTATGGTGACGGTTGTTAATGCTCAAACTTTACTTAAAGATTATAGTTCAGATATGTTTCTCAAAGATATTGGCGAAAGTCTTGGTGAGGATGATGAACGAAGTCTAGTGAATTTATTGGTTGATCAGATTGAATTTGCGAATGTAGTTATCGTCAATAAGGCTTCCCTTATCGATAAAGATGAGTTGCAGCAAGTTATTTCGGTTATAAAAGGACTTAATCCGACAGCAAAACTACATATTACTGATTATGCGCAGGTGGAATTACAAGAGATTTTAAATACTGGTTTATTTGATTATGATGAAGCTAGCCGTTCACCTTTATGGGTTAAAGAGTTAAATGGTGAACATGTCCCAGAAACAGAAGCGTATGGGATTAGCAGTTTTGTTTATAAAGCGCGAAAGCCATTTCATCCTAAGCGATTTTATGAGTTCCTTGAAAGTGATTGGGGTGGTGTAATCCGCGCAAAAGGGTATTTTTGGCTTGCAACGCGCAATGACTGGGTTGGGCAAATTGCTCAAGCAGGGATGGCAGTGCAGCATGAGGCTGTTGGTATGTGGTGGGCAAGCTGTCCGGCAGAAGAGCTTGATGAAGAGGCATTAATTGAAATGCAAAAAGATTGGGATCCACGCTGGGGCGATCGTCGTCAGGAAATGGTTTTTATCGGTATTGGGCTTGATAAAGAAAATTTAATCTCACGGCTAAATGCTTGTTTACTTACTGATGCTGAAATGAATCGAGGGGCTGATGCTTGGCTCAAGTTTGAAGATCCATTTCCACGCTGGGCATTTATTGATGAAGAGTAAATTTAGTTTAACTTTAGTCTGTTTCAGAGTTATTTTAGAAGTAATTTTATAAAGGTATTATATGAAAAAATTTGGTTTGATTGCATTGTTATCGATCTTAGGCGCTAGCTCTTTTGCTGCTGGGATAAATATTGTTGCAGCTGAGAATTTTTATGGTGAATTGGCTAAAGAGATTGGTGGTTCTGCAGTGAGCGTACAAAGTATTATTAGTAACCCAGATGCTGATCCACATTTGTTTACTACTTCTCCATCAACTAGCAAGGCACTAAGTCAGGCACAGGTAATTATTTACAATGGTGCAGATTATGATAGTTGGATTAATCAAATGCTGACGGGCGTTGATAAATCGAAAGTGACGGTAATTAATGTTGCTGATTTGGTTGGGGTTAAATCAGGGCAGAATCCCCATTTATGGTATAAACCAGAAACCTTTCCTAAGCTTGCAAAATTATTAGCAGCACGAATTAACCAGCTTGCACCTGCAGCACAAACGCAAACTAATGCTAACTTAGAGAGGTTTAATCAGGAGCATCAACAGGTAAATCAGAATATCGCTTCAAGCAAAGCCAAATATGCAGGTACACAGGTGACTGCTACGGAACCTGTTTTTGGTTATATGGCTGATGCGTTGGGTTTAAAGATGCAGGGCTTGGATTTTCAATGGAAAATTATGAATGATAGTGAACCAACCCCTAAAATGATTGCAGATTATCAAAGTTTGTTGACTGGCAAAAAAGTTAAAGTATTGTTTTATAATAATCAGGTGTCTGACTCAATTACTAAAAATATGCAAGACTTAGCGCGTAAAAATGATATTGCAGTGGTTGGTGTTAGTGAGACGATGCCTGCGAATACTACCATCAATAAGTGGCTAAATCAGGAGATTAACGCTACTAATGCGGCATTAGCAAAGTCACATTAAAATGATAATTTGTAAAAATTTGGTATTAGGTTATGATGAGCCAATTACACCCAAATTTAATCTGATGATAGATGATAATCAGTGGATTGGGATTATAGGTAAAAATGGTGCAGGTAAATCGACATTTATGAAGACCATTCTTGGTAACTTGGCTCCAAATTCCGGCGAGCTTCAAATTTTGGGCAATCAACCGGGAAAACTCAACCATCTGATTTCGTATATTCCCCAAGAGCGCGAAATCAATCTCAGCGATAAGATGAGCGGACTTAATTTAATTTTGAGTAGTTATCGTGGGCAATGTTGGGGGCTTGCTTTGTATAGCAAGCAACTGAAACAACGCGCTGCCGAATTAATTGAGTTGGTTGGCGCGACTACCTATGCTCATCAGGCATTCAATACCCTTTCCGGAGGACAAAAAAAACGCATTTATCTCGCGCAAGCATTGATTAATCAGCCACGATTATTGTTACTTGATGAACCGTTAGCCGATCTTGATCCGCATGCCAAGCAGCATTTTATTGAAGCATTGCAGCAGATCCATCGTTACCAGCAGCTAGGTTTATTTATTATTTCACACGATATGCATGAAATTGCCAGTCATTTGGATGCATTTATTCATTTTAGCGGTAATGGGGTGCATTTTTGTGAAACGATTGAATGTGTAAAAGAGGATACTTATGTGGGCATATGAGTTTATGCAAAATGCCTTATTATCAGGCTTAATTGTTGCAACTATTTGTGGTGTTGTTAGTGTTTTTGTAGTATTACGCCGTACCGCTTTTGCTGCACATGCTTTAGGTCATATGAGTTTAACTGGTGCTGCTGGTGCTGCGCTATTAGGTATATCTGGTCTAATTGGGCAATTATTGCTAAATGCAGTCGCGGCGGTTGCCATGGGCTTGATGGGGGAGAAAGTTAAGAAAAATGATTTAGCAATTGGTGTAGTTCTGACATTTGTTTTGGGACTTGGTGCTTATTTTTTATTTTTGTTTCAAAATAATTACGCTGGTAGTGTCATGAGTATTTTATTTGGCAATATCTTTGCGGTATCTCATGCGCAATTGATTCAGTTAACTGCGTTGGCGGTATTAATTTTACTAACAATGCTGATTATCAGCCGTCCATTGATTTTTGCCTCGATTGATCCAGTAGTGGCGAGTTCCAAAAATGTACCGCTTAGATTCCTTTCCGTGATTTTCTTCCTTGTCTTAGCTGTTACAGTTTCAATGGCGTGTCAGGTAGTTGGTGCCTTGTTGGTTTTTGTTTTACTAATCATTCCTGGTGCAATCGGTATGCAATGGGGAAGGACGATTACAACAACAATTATAATCAGTGCGATTAGCGCCAATTTAGCAATTATTATTGCATTATATATTTCGTATGCATTTGATTTGCCAGCAAGCTTTTGTATCACAATGCTTTTATGTGTTGGTTATTTCGTCGGATTATTAAAAAAACTAGCTAAGAGGACTTGAAAATTTTTTGTATCGTTCTTAAATTAGTGATTAAATAATGCCTAATACTCGTTGTTTTTGAATTTTGCACTTTGTCTTATTTGTATTTCAAAAAAGTTAATTATATATTTAAGAGCACGATTTTCGTCTTTTATATTAATGACTTGTTGCTTAAGAATCAAATGCTCCGAGTGTATAGCGACTCACGGTTAATATAACTATGGGTGCAAGGTTTTTTATTTTTAACTAATCCGCAAAGGTGATAACGATGATGAATAAAAAATTAATTCTGGCTTTGGTCGCTGCAATTTCTGTCAGCTCGCCATCTTTTGCAACAACCATTCCTAATACTTCAGCCTCAGGTGTAGTTTCCGCCTATCCTGATTTTTCAGCGATTTATGATAGTGTTGGTAAATCTGTAGTTAATATTAACGTAACGCAAAATGTTACGCCTCAAGGAAATCAATTCGGTAGTACTGGTGATCCAATGTTCGATTATTTTTTCAAACGAATGGTTCCTCAACAACAGCAAAAATATAAGCAGCGTGGTTTAGGTTCAGGATTCATTTTATCCAACGACGGATATATTTTAACTAATGCGCATGTAGTAAATAATGCTGATAGTGTCACAGTAAAGCTTAGTGATAAGCGCGAATTTAAAGCTAAAGTAGTTGGTGTCGACATGACTAGCGATGTCGCTGTAATTAAAATTCCTGCCAAAAATTTGCCGAGTGTAAAAATTGGTAATCCAAACAACTTGAAAGCTGGTAACTGGGTTGTGGCAATTGGATCACCCTTTGGTTTAGAAAATACCATTACTCAGGGGATTGTATCAGCGTTATCACGAAATCTTCCAGATGATAGTGCTGTTCCGTATATTCAAACTGACGTGCCGATTAATCCAGGTAACTCAGGTGGTCCATTGATTAATCTTAATGGTGAAGTAGTTGGGATTAATTCGCAAATTTACAGTAAGAGTGGCGGTTATATGGGAATCTCATTCTCAATCCCGATTGATTATGCAATGCGTGTTGCGGATCAGTTAAAATCTACTGGTAAAGTTATTCATGGTCGTCTGGGAATTGCAATTCAACCTGTGACTGAGGAATTAGCTTCTTCATTTGGGCTTAAAACTGCAAAAGGTGCTTTAGTTAATGGTGTTGATGCAGATTCTGCTGCCGAGAAAGCAGGCATTGAAGTTGGCGATGTGATTTTGAAAGCTAACGGGCAAGAAATTAGCGATACTTCAAAGCTACCTCAAATCATTAGCAATTTAGGTCCTAATAAACCTGTAAATTTAGTAATCTGGCGGAATAATCAGCAAATTAATCTTACCGCTACAACAATGGCTGCCGATGAAAATGGAGCAACTACCGCGAGTAATAGTAGTAATTCAAATCAAGGTGGCAGCAAGCAAATTACTAAGTTAGGTATTGCGGTGGCTCAATTGAATGCCAAACAGTTGCAACAGCTTGGCTTAAAACTAAACTCAGCTTTAGTTATTCAAAGCGTAAATGGCGATGCTCAATTTGCAGGTTTAGCAAGTGGCGATATTATTCTCGGAATTGCTAATACTCCAGTTGCGTCATTGGATCAATTTGTAAAAATGGTTGATCGCTATAAAAATGGACAAACAATAGTCTTGAAGATATTGCGCACAGATTCGCAACGGACAATTACGATGTTTTTACCATTTACTGTCGGCGGTCAAAATGTAAATTAGTTTGGTTTAAGGCACGCGATTTAGCGCGTGCTTTTTTATTGTGCCAAAACTCTACAATTTTTACATGCAATTTGAGTGTGCTATACCGTTTTTTGAAGCTATTATAGTTGTTATCTGTAAAATCAATATTAAATTGACAAAATTAAGTTTTTTGCTATGTTATAATCTAAAAAATTTTAGCAGAAAGCTGACTTATGAAAACGCCGACAAAAAATTGGTCAAAAATCTTCTCGGGGTTTAGCTTACTCTTAGCTGTAATCTTATCTGCTTGTAGTGGAACTGGGGCGGTTTCAAGTAATTCTGCTGCTACACATAATCCACCACAAGGTCCTAATTCATATCCCGCAATTCAGGCGCTGTTTAATCCAGCTCCTGTACCAAATATGATGCAATCATCAACTCGCAGATTACAATCTTCAACCACAGGTAGTTGTGGTCAAAGTAATGATGTCGCAACAGGTCTCACTGTAGCTTCTAGTTTTGTTAGTTTTATTCCTGTTGCAGGGCCTGCATTAGGTGCGATAGCTAAAGCAGGCAGCAGTGTTCTCAATCTTGAGGGATCTACCGCAGGTAATGCTTGTATTCAAGCTGCATTTAATCTTATTATTCAGCAATTAGCTGTTCAAGAAGCACAAATTCAAAATATTACTAATGCCTTAAATTTATCCAATAATACTTTTTATATGGACAATTATTTAAATGCACTGTCAAACGAAACTACTGATCAATATCTTTTTCAGCAATCAGTTAGTTATTTTACGGGTATTTCTAATAATGGGGTATCGACTAATGCTATTGGGTTAATGGGCAATATCATGTATGATATTCAGTTTTGGAATAGCCCTACCAGTGGTGGGGAAAGTACTGCCGTTTATATGAGTGAGTCTAATTTGGCAGCATACATGGCAGCAAATCCACGGTGGTTAAATGATATTTATCGACCTGCGGTAACTAAAGATGGTAATCAACAAGATTACCAAATGAACTTAATTGGTTTATCTGGAGCCACAACTAATGATGAATGCACACAACCCTATCAATGTGTTACCCAAGCGGCGGTTACAAACAGCAGTCAGCTTTTAATGTATCAGCAATTATACACTACACTGGTGAGTCAGATTCAGACTGAAAATTATAACAATTATGTTTCACTATATGATCAATATAATGATACTTTGATGCAAGCTTACCAACAAAGCGTATTTGCTATGCAACAAGCCTATTATTTAGAATACTTAAATAATCAAGTTAACTATAATAATGTAATGTCCTATATTAATGGTACATCTACGTTAAATCAGTCTTCGTCTTATGGAAATGTTCCTGCGACTGTTTTTTATGTTGGTAATGCTTCTGATCTTGAAGGGGAAAGTATTGGCGCTATCCAGCAGCAATATGTAGCAGCTCAAGAGCAACTAACTTTACTTTTTGCGGCATACATTAACCAAGCTTTCCAAAATACCTTAGAGTATATTGTTACTGATCAGATAATGGGTGCACAAACTTACCCAAGCGGCTCGACTACTTTTATTGTAAATGGTCAGAGCGTTACCGATAGCAATCCTCCAAACTATGCAGCACTTCTAAGTAGTGGGAAGACTGCAAGTGGTACAGTGCAAACTCCAATGAGTTTTTTGCTGGCTAATCTGAGTAAAGCAACCTCGGGCTCAGGAGTTCAAGGCTATACGTCGGCTCTTGGTACATCTTTACAAAATCTAAGTTCAACAACTATGGTTTATCAATATTATGGTTTGAACGATGTTCGTACGTGGGCACAAAGCGTTTCAACCTACAATGCTACCAATACCGAGTCAAGTGCAGAGTTATTGTCCATTATTGCCTCTAATTATGAAAGTGCACCACAGTTGTTTATCAATGGCAATGAGTCATTTGTTCAGTTTAATCAGGCAGTTATTCCAGGGTATTTAGCCACGCCAACCGGTTATCCAAACGGGTTAAACTACCAAACGACTAATCAATCACTGATGCCATACTACGTTGCACCGGAGTCATATCCGCAAGTAAGTGGTAGTTTGGCTAACAATATTAATCTTAGTGCGTGCAATCCAAATGCTGTTGGGCAAATTCCTGGCTATAACTTATACTGGTATATTCCCAATGGCGCGAATGGTACTTTTTCTTTGGGTAATCAAGGCGTACCATACTTGATGTGTGGTAATTGGCAAACAAACTACTACCAATCTGATGTTTCAGGTAGCATTAACAATAATATGATAAGTTACACTGGTTCTAATGGTAACTTTGCATATTTGGTAGCGCATATGTTAGTTTTTGCCAATTTAGCAGGCAATGCATGGACTACGGTTCTTTTTACCAATAATCCTCAGAGCTCAGAATCTCGTCCAATAACTTATATGTATTCATATGATCCTAATAATTTTGGCACTGCTTGGTATTCTGGCTCAACGTTGACTGCTGGTACTTCGTATAGCAATATCAGTGTAGGTGGATTTGGTAATGCTAATGAGAAAAATGCTTATGTTGTTGTTCCCGCAGCAGTACAAACAACATTCCCGGATGGTTTTATTGCTTCGTTTGGTATTAATCCAGTTCAAAATAGCGCAGACTATGATACTAATACGATAGGAATATCTTATAATCCAAATCTTGATATTGTTCAAATCAACGGAGTAAGCGTGAATACAGAAAATGCACGCTGGAATTATCCGGGTAATTCTGATGGAATGCCTTATAATTGGGCTCCGGCTTTATTGAATGTAACGTTAACTTCCACAAATCCATCTGGTAATAATAGCTATGTTAGCGGGCTCTTACTCAATGGTAACTTATTATTTGTTAATGGCTCTCCTTCGGGAAATGGTGCTACATTCTATGGTTATAATTATCCAGGACAATATACTTACTTAAGCCTTAATCCTACCGGATATACGCCAAATATGCCAGCTCCTTACAGTATAACTGTGCCAAATTGCCAATGGCCTTGGGTAGATTATAAGAGTACCTATGAATTACCTACATTTGTATGTTCATTAAGTAATTATTGGTAATTAAACAAGAATCCCCCGATATTTTCGGGGGTATTTAGATATGAAAAAGCTAAATTAGTAAAGCTCTATGGTGTAACTACTTTGCGTGGGTTTTGATTACCAATTATAAGTTGATTATTAGTTGGATCCATATTATTTTTCTTAGCAAATTCGCTCCATGTAATCTCTTCACTTCCTTGTTTACCAACAATAACTACTTCATCACCAAGTTTTACTGGGTGTTTAGGGTTCTCATCGGTAATGTCAACTACAACCATATTCATGGAGGATTTACCAATTATTGGAAACTTCTGTCCTTCAATCAATACATAGATTTTTTCTTTATATGCATATCGAGGGAAACCATTGTTATATCCAACGCGTATAGTAGCAGTAGTGGAAGGCTTATCGTCTCTGGTATATTGTTCTCCATCATAATTAATTGGTGAATGAGGTGGAACATTACGCTCGATAATCCCAACCGTAGTTTTGAATGACTTCATTACAGGGATGTATTGACGGCTTAGAGAAGATTCATCACCCATTCCATCAAAGTCCGCACCGTACATAATTGCACCAGCACGTACCATATCCAAATGGGTCCACGGGAATTTCAGGAGAGCAGCAGAGTTAGCAACATGTTTAATGACACTACTTTCAAGGTGAAGTTGGCTAACTGCAGATTCAAATAAATTTAATTGCATCCGAGTATAATCATAATCTGTAGGAGGATCTTCGTAATCTTTAGCAAAATGTGTCATTATGCCCATAAGTTTAAGATTAGGCATTGATATTATTTTTTTCATGTCAGAAATTGAACGAACACCCATCCGACCCATGGCAGTTTCTACGTTCAAATGAATTCCTATGATTATTTTTCTCTTTAGTTTTTTACTCATCTCTTGAGCTGTATCGGATAACATTTTGGCTTCTTCTACGGAACCCGCTATTTCCTCAATATTCCAACCACTCTGGATTTCCTCTATCAGCTCAGATTTTGTGACAGGGGCGATCCTTAACATATGAATATTTTTACCGCTTTTAATGACAGCTGGTGCAATTACTCCAAATTCTTTATTATCAACTGCAGCAATATAGTCAACATTTTGAGCAATAGCTTCATTTATCAGGTTATTAAGGCCGTTTCCATAAGCATCGGACTTCATTACCGCACAAATCTTGACATTAGGACCAACTGTTTTACGGATTACCTGAATATTGTGACCAAAGGCAGCAGGATTTATTTCTACATAAGTAGGGATTGTACTGGATTCGTTTGCCGAAAAATTAAGATGACTATCTGTTGTATTAGCGTAAACTGTAGTTATTGATATGCTAGCTGCAATCGCACAAGAAAGTAGTAATTTTTTTATTAACATATTGCTTTAAACCTGATTGTTTTTGTAAAAATTAATGTTTTAGGGGAGAGAGTAACTTCGTTGGGTTATTTTTAACGAGTTTCGTATTATAGCATGGGGATTATTATAATCGGACATATTCATACAATAGATATTAGCTAAAGTTAAATATTTGTAGGTTAAATTCCTATATTTTCTGGATATGTATTAATTTGTGTACGGTTGGTTCTGCTTTTTTGAACTTAGGTTTGGTTCTTGATTTTATTTTGTAATGCTGTGGATATTTTGCAACAAAGAAGTTAAGCTCATGATAAATCATAAGTTAGGTATCGTAAATTTAATCCACCAATCTAAACCTATAGTTGTTTTGTAAAAATATAAATTTGATAGGCGGTGTTCTGTATTTTGTAAATCATATGAGTGTGGGCTTAATATGTTATAATCCGCATATTTTATTTTGCAAAAATACTGATTTTAGGACAACATGAAACACATAAGAAATTTCTCAATTATTGCGCATATTGATCACGGTAAATCTACATTAGCTGATCGTTTTATCGAGTTTTGCGGTGGCTTGGATAAGCGTGAAATGGATTCGCAAGTGCTTGATTCAATGGATATTGAAAAAGAGCGTGGAATCACGATTAAAGCCCAAACAGCGGCACTTAATTATAAAGCAAAAGATGGAATTATTTATAATCTTAATCTGATTGATACTCCAGGACACGTTGATTTCTCATATGAAGTATCACGTTCACTATCTGCTTGTGAAGGTGCGCTGCTAGTTGTGGATGCTTCGCAAGGTGTTGAAGCTCAAACGGTAGCTAATTGCTATACTGCAATAGATTTGGGTGTTGAAGTACTACCGATTTTAAATAAGATTGATTTGCCATCCGCAGAACCTGATCGGGTTGCACAGGAGATTGAAGATATTATCGGACTTGAAGCGATGGATGCTGTGCATTGTTCTGCCAAAAATGGGATCGGTTTGCAAGATGTGCTTGAATTAGTTGTTGCTAAAGTTCCGCCTCCGCGTGGAGAAATTGACAAGCCATTAAAAGCGCTGATTATTGATTCGTGGTTTGATAACTATGTCGGCGTAGTGATGTTGGTGCGAGTAGTAGATGGCGTATTAAAACCAAAAGATAAAATTAAATTTATGAGTAATAAAGCCACTTATCTGTGCGAGCAAGTCGGTGTGTTTACGCCTAAAGCGATTCAAAAAGCACAACTTTCTGCTGGGCAGGTAGGATATATTATCGCTGGAATTAAAGAATTACAATACGCCAAAGTAGGTGATACTGTAACTCTAGATGCTAATCCTGCAAGTGAACAATTGCCTGGCTTTAAAGAGATCCAGCCGAAAGTGTTTGCCGGATTGTATCCGGTGGAATCGCATGATTATGAAAACCTTCGTGATTCATTAGAAAAACTTAAGCTTAACGATGCTTCACTTAATTATGAACCAGAAGTTTCGCAAGCACTCGGATTTGGTTTTCGTTGTGGCTTTTTGGGTTTATTGCATTTAGAGATTGTCCAAGAGCGTCTAGAGCGCGAATTTGATATGGACTTGATTACCACTGCACCGACGGTGGTTTATCAGGTTTTGGATAAAACTGGCGAAATCTTTACAGTTGAAAATCCAGCAAAATTACCTGATCCTAGCCGGATTCAGGAAATTCGTGAACCAATTATTACCGCTAATATTTTAGTGCCGAATGATCATGTCGGAGCAGTAATTACATTATGTACTCAAAAACGCGGAGTGCAAATGAATATGCAATACATGGGGCGGCAAGTTATGCTTACCTATGAAATGCCGCTTAATGAAGTGGTTTTGGATTTCTTTGATAAATTGAAATCAGTTTCGCGCGGCTATGCTTCGTTTGATTATGAGTTTAAAGAATTCCGTGCTTCAGATTTAGTTAAACTTGATGTGCTGGTAAATGGTGAGCGGGTAGATGCGTTATCTTTGATTGTCCATCGCGCTAATTCGCAGTATCGTGGTCGCGAATTGGTTTCCAAATTGCGTGAGTTAATTCCGCGGCAAATGTTCGATATTGCAATTCAGGCGGCAATTGGTGCACACATTATTGCCCGTGAGACAGTTAAAGCGATGCGCAAAAATGTTTTGGCAAAATGTTATGGTGGCGATATCAGTCGTAAGAAAAAGCTGCTTGAGAAACAAAAGGCTGGTAAGAAACGGATGAAACAGGTGGGTAATATCGAGATCCCGCAAACTGCTTTCTTGGCAATTTTGCAAGTTGATTAATCCTAATATAGCCTGTTTTAAAGCCACTCAACTTGAGTGGCTTTAAATTTATGAAAAATCAGGGCGTATAATATAAAGTTGATAAACTACTGGATTCACTACCAGGTAAGCTACCCTGAAAAGCTAGAGATGGTTGCCAGTAATCAATACTTTCCTGACGCATAATCAGATTGGTATATGAACCGTAGTTACTTTGAATGTTAGGTATATTTCCACCAACCATAACCCAATTTGTACCATCAAACTTTTTAACCTTGATATAAGAGCCCTCTTGATAAGCAACATATGGCGTATTGGTCTTGATATCCATCGATATGCTCACCCATGTAGTTACCCCTGCTGTAATATTGCCACTTCCAACTGAGACCCAATTAGTTCCATCAAATTTTTGTACAGCAAGCAATTGATTTGAGCTTTCATAAGCAACGTATGGCGTTCCAGTCGTATCTACTGCGAGACTAATGAAATTCGCATCACCACTAAACCCTTTTGCGCCAACATATGCAAAATCGTATTGTTCCGTAGTGTTGTTATAGCTAAATTGTTGTACGCTAATACCCCCTCCATTTGCAGCATCTTTATATGCGACATAAAATGGTGCTTTATTTCCCACTGCGGTTGGGGTCCCAGCTAATTTGATTTGAGATGCGGCCCCATCACTTAAAGCGGTATAGAAATTCTGCTCACTCGCAAAGTATATACTTAGTTTACTGTTCCCTCTAAATGCAGGTGCGGTACATATACCACTTTCCATTTGTTGCTGAACTAGTACATAAGTTAATTCATTACTAAATGCAATAATTTGTTTTGCTGAGGTATCCAACGTCATAGTTGCTTCACTTGCCTTAGCCTGATGCTCTATTGGTTCTGGACATGCTTCAGTACCACCGAAAGGAGGTGTCGGAGTATAGCTATAGCTTTGTAATTGTATTGGACTTGCACTATTTGCAAAGTCAATCTTATCTGGCAATGCGGCTAGGAATTGAATGACTCCACTGGGCTGCGGCGTTGGAGAATACAGATACGCAATATTAACTGTGTTTATTGCAGATACTGCAATTGATGAGCTGTATGAGGATAGTGACATATTTTGCGTTGACGCTACTTGTTGCCACCCTAGTGCTGCTTGGCTGAATACATAACGATAGATAGCAAATGATTCAGAACCTTGATAGGAAAGATATAGATTCCCCACTTGATCACTGGTGAAGCCAACGTTGTTCGCCCGTCCGTTGACCGATGGTGCAGAGGTTATTGAATTCCAACCTGTTGCAACAGGAGTAACTGTCGGAGTCGGTGTTGGAGTTGGTGAACTTGTTGGATTTGGCACGGGAACAGGGGAATCACCTACGGATCCACCAAAGGGAACACAGCTACTTATAATCAATGATATTGTCATTGCTGAAGTTAAATAAAAAATATGTTTAGGTTTTAAATTCATGAATCTCTACTCTATATTTGTATGAAAGGCGGTTGTGTCTTATGTTAATAAATGCTTTGGCGCTGAACCATTAATTTGAATATTATAACATATGTGTTTGAGAAGCCTACTGTGTTCATAACAGACTCACCTATTACAGTGTAGTTGTGCTAAAATATTGGCGATTCTTATTTCACGAGGCGAATGATGCATAATCAATTTAATACTTTGTCAGAATTAACTACCCAAAGCGGGAAGTCTTATAAATACTACTCTTTACCAAAACTAGCTGCGGCTGGATTTAATCTTAAAAAGCTTCCAGTTTCGATTAGAATCGTTCTTGAAGCAGTGTTGCGTAACTACGACAACGTGAAAATTACTGAAGCTCATATTCAGCAATTAGCGAGCTGGGGTGCTAAAGCAGAACGAGTTGATGAAATTCCTTTTGTTGTTGCCCGTGTAGTTTTGCAAGATTTTACTGGTGTTCCATTATTGTGTGACTTGGCAGCGATGCGCACTGTTGCTGATAAATTAGGTAAAGATGCTAAAATCGTTGAACCTTTGGTTCCAGTTGATTTAGTAGTCGATCATTCAGTACAGATTGATTATTACGGTAACAAAAATGCCTTACGTGAAAATATGGAATTAGAATTTGAACGTAATAACGAGCGTTATCAGTTCATGAAATGGGGTATGCAAGCCTTCGATACTTTTGGTGTGGTTCCTCCGGGAATTGGAATTGTTCATCAAGTGAATCTAGAACATTTATTCCACGGTGTACAGTCTAAAGATGGCGTAATTTATCCAGATACTTTAGTTGGTACTGATTCGCATACAACTATGATTAATGGTGTGGGTGTTGTTGGTTGGGGTGTTGGTGGAATTGAAGCCGAAGCAGGTATGCTTGGTCAACCAGTTTATTTCTTGACGCCTGACGTAGTTGGGGTTGAGCTTAAAGGCAAATTAAACGAAGGTATTTTGGCAACTGATTTGGTGTTGACGATTACCGAGATGTTACGTAAAGAAAAAGTTGTTGGTAAATTTGTTGAGTTTTATGGCGAAGGTGCTGCAAGTCTGTCAGTTACTGATCGTGCAACTATTGCCAATATGGCGCCAGAATACGGTGCAACTATGGGCTTCTTCCCTGTTGATAGTGAAACAGTACGTTTTATGCGTGCAACTGGACGTAGCGCTGAAGATTGTGAATTATTTGAACAGTATTTCAAAGCTCAGGAACTATTTGGTATTCCAACTGCTGGTGACATTGAGTATACTAAAGCTTTATCTTTAGATTTATCTTCAATCAAACCGTCTTTGGCAGGACCAAAACGTCCACAAGATCGAATCGAATTGGATAAAATGGGCTCAACATTTAATTCATTATTTGTTAAACCAATTGCTGATAATGGTTTTAATAAACAAGAAAGTCAATTAACTGAGCGTTATGAAACGAAAGCTGGAATCGATATCGGAAATGGCGATGTACTGATTGCTGCGATTACCTCATGTACGAATACTTCTAATCCAAGTGTGTTATTAGCTGCTGGTTTATTAGCGAAAAAAGCGGTTGAAAAAGGGCTTAAAGTTCATCCACGAGTTAAGACTTCTTTAGCACCTGGTTCACGTGTGGTAGCAGATTATTTACAGAAAGCTGGTCTACAAGAGTATTTAGATCAATTAGGCTTTAATATCGCAGCTTTTGGTTGTACTACGTGTATTGGTAATGCGGGTGATTTACGTCCTGAATTCAATGAAGCTATTGTTGAAAAAGATGTGATTGCGTGTGCAGTATTATCTGGTAACCGTAATTTTGAAGCGCGGATTCATCCAAATATTAAAGGTAATTTCTTAGCATCGCCTCCATTGGTAGTGGCGTTTGCCCTAACTGGTAAAGTTAATGTTGATTTAACTAAAGAGCCAATCGGTAAAGGTAGTGATGGTAAGGACGTATTCTTAAAAGACATTTGGCCAAGCTCAAGTGAAATTGCGGCGTTAATGCCATTAGCGCAAAATGCTGACACATTCAAGCGTTTGTATCACGATTTAACCAAAGATCATGATTTATGGAATAATATTAAGTCAGCTACTGGTAATGTTTATACTTGGCCTGATTCAAGTTATATCGCTGAACCACCATTCTTTGCTGATTTTGCAATGACTTATGGTGATATTCATGATATTAAAGCTGCTAAACCATTGTTGATTTTGGGTGATTCAGTTACTACTGATCATATTTCTCCGGCAGGTTCATTTAAAGCAACTACTCCAGCTGGTAAGTATTTACTTTCACGTGGTGTGGAAGCTAAAGACTTCAACTCTTACGGCTCACGTCGTGGTCATCATGAAGTGATGATGCGTGGGACTTTTGCCAATGTGCGAGTTAAGAATCTAATGATTCCAGCTGCATCTGATGGTTCAAGAGTTGAGGGTGGTTATACATTATATGACGGTGCGCAAACTACTGTTTATGAAGCAGCAATGCAATATGTAGCAGCTAAGACACCAACCATCGTGATTGCTGGTGAAGAGTACGGTACTGGTTCATCACGTGACTGGGCGGCTAAAGGTACTCAGTTACTAGGTGTTAAAGTAGTTATCGCTAAGAGCTTTGAACGTATTCACCGTTCTAATCTAGTTGGAATGGGTGTTTTACCATTGCAATTTAAAGCAGGTGAATCAGCAGTCAGCCTTGGTTTAACTGGCAGTGAAACTTTTGATGTTTTAGGTATTACTAATGACCTTAAAGCACAACAAGATTTAACGCTACGGGTTACTTATGCTGATGGTAAGAGTAAAGATGTTGCTGTACTATGCCGGATTGATACTCCAATTGAAGTTGAGTATTACCGTCATGGTGGAATTTTACCGTATGTATTACGTGAAATTCTTAGCAAATAATGTATGCTCCAACGACTCAGTATTTCCAGCTGTTGGAGTATATTGCTGATATTATGAAAAAAACGCCGCGTCTTTCCTAGGAGCGGCGTTTTTTAATGGAAATTTATTTGATTAGTTATTTTAGAAATGGCAGTGCCGCATGTATTTTATTATTTGGTGTCTTTAGATGGAAGTATTGATAAATTCCTTGCTGTCAGTGGCTTTGGTTATTCTATTAGGTTATATAGCGGGGAAAACGGGGTTAATTCGTCAGGAAAATGATCATAGTTTAAATGTTTTTATTTTAAATTTCAGTTTACCTATATTATTATTTATTGCCGCAGCAACAGCCAAACCTGAGGAGTTATTAGATTGGCGGGTAGGCGGTGCATTTGCTGTTGGTCTGTTAGGGATGTATGGCCTAGTTTTACTGCTCAATCGTTTTATTTTGCGCCGTTCGCTTGCCCGCAGTGCTGAAACTGCATTTGTTTGTGGCTATCCCAATACTGCATTTTTGGGTATTCCATTAATGATGTCAATCGTTGGAATGCCAGCAATGCTACCCATCGTGATTAGCAATATTATTGTCGGTGTAATTATGATTCCATTAACCTTGATTTTAATTGAAATTAGTGTTGTTGGAGAAGGGCAGGTTGATTTTGCACATATTGTACGGCGGATACTTAAAAATCCATTGATTTTTATGCCTATATTGGGTATCTTAATTTCATTATTACATATTGAGCTACCTAAAGCAATTCAATCTTCGGCACATTTGATCGGGGGTACTACTTCAGGAGTGTCACTATTTACTCTTGGATTAATTATGTCCCGCTTTAAGATTAAACTAAGTATGGTTACAATGCTGAATATTTTATTCAAAAATATTTTTCACCCGATTTTGATGCTTGGCGTAGTACATCTTTTTGGTATAACAGGGTTACTTGCTAAAGAATTAATCATTTTATGTGCTATGCCAACCGCAGTAACGGCAACAATTTTTAGTATTACTTTTGATCTTGATCCGATTGAAAATGTAAGCAGCACGATTTTTGGTACTATATTTTCCTTAATTACGTTATTAGGATTTATGTACTACTTACATTTTTAATTACGATCATTATTTTCTTATTTTTGTATTGCTTGGGTGCTCTATCGGATAATTTTGATCAGGTTACGTTGAAATATTCAATATGCTTTTTGCTACAGCTTCAGCAACTTCGATACCATCAATTCCAGCAGACAAAATTCCACCCGCATAACCTGCACCTTCACCAGCGGGGTATAGCCCACGAGTATTGATGCTTTCAAAGCTAATATCATCACGTTTAATGCGAACTGGTGAGGATGTACGCGTTTCTACTCCAGTGAAAATGGCATCTTTCATTGAGAAACCGCGGATTTTTTTATTAAACTCAGGAATAGCTTCGCGAATTGCTTTAATCGCATAAGATGGTAAAGCTTCTGCAAGACTACCAAGTTTAACTCCCGGTTTATAAGATGGTACAACGCTACCCAGTTCTTTTGATGGTTTATCGGCTAGAAAGTCACCAATCAATTGTGCTGGAGCACAGTAATCACTACCACCAAGAATAAAGGCTTTGGCTTCCAGTTGACGCTGTAACTCGATTCCGGCAAGTGGGTGGCTACTAGGGAAATCTGCTGGGGTAATTCCCACTACTATTGCCGCGTTGGCATTACGTTCATTGCGTGAATATTGACTCATCCCGTTGGTAACTAAGTGCTCTGGCTCAGATGCGGCAGCAACAACTGTTCCTCCCGGGCACATACAGAAACTGTATACAGAACGACCGTTGCTTGCATGGTGTACCAAACGATAATCTGCTGCACCCAAGAGCGGGTGACCCGCATTTTTACCTAAGCGGGCAGCATCAATGATCGACTGTGGATGCTCTACTCGGAAACCAATTGAAAATGGTTTAGCTTCAATGTAAACACCACGCTCGAAGAGCATTTTAAACGTATCGCGTGAGCTGTGTCCTAGTGCCATAACTACATGATTACTTTGTATTTCACTACCATTAGTAAGAACTACTCCGCGTATCTGGCGTATGCCATCGTGTTCATCGACTAGAATGTCACTGACCTTGTGTTCAAAGCGAATTTCGCCGCCTAAATCAATAATGGTTTGACGCATTCTTTCGACCATCCCCACTAAGCGGAAAGTTCCAATATGTGGGCGATTAACATAGACAATTTCTTCTGGTGCGCCAGCTTTGACGAATTCTTCAATTACCTTGCGCCCTAAGTAACGTGGATCACGAACCTGACTATAAAGTTTACCGTCTGAAAATGTCCCTGCACCACCTTCACCATATTGGACATTTGATTCGGGGTTGAGTGTTTTTTTGCGCCATAAGCCCCAAGTATCCTGAGTTCGTTCACGTACTTCTTTGCCTCGCTCAAGCACGATAGGTCTAAACCCCATCTGTGCTAGTATCAACGCTGCAAAGACACCACAAGGACCAAAACCTATTACCAATGGTCGTTCAGTCAAATTGTCAGGAGCTTTGCCGACATAGTGGTAGCTCATATCTGGGGTTGGGCAGATATGCCGTTCGTTACGGAGTTTTTTAGCAACAGCGGTTTCATTAGCTAGATTAACATCAACAATGTAGATTAAACACATTGCTGAACGGCGAGCATCGTAGCTACGCTTGTAAATAGTATAGCTAAGTAATTCAGTAGGTTTTATCGCTAATTTATAGCAGATTGCATCACTTAACTCTTGCTCTGTGTGATCTAACTCCAGCTTGATTTCTGAGACACGTAACATCCAATATCCTTTTTATTATTCTTGTATAACTACTTCACCAATCAGGCTGTGCATTTTCGCTTCAGTAATGGTAACCTCAATAATCTGTTTCATCATGCGTGGGTTACCAGCGAAAACTACTAGCTTGTTATTTTCGGTGCGTCCGGTCATAAGTTCCGGATGTTTTTTAGAGTAACCATCGACAAGGATTTTATGAACTTTACCAACCATTTGTTTACTGATTTCAAATTGTTGCTCTTCCAGACGTTTTTGCAAGCGCTGTAAACGAGCTAATTTAACTTCATGTGGTGTATCGTCTTTGATTTCTGCCGCAGGCGTGCCTGGACGCGGTGAGAAAATAAAGCTAAAACTTACGTCATAACCAATATCTTCGATTAATTTCATAGTTTTTTCAAAGTCTTCATCAGTTTCACCGGGGAAGCCAACAATAAAATCAGAAGAAAATGAAATATCTGGACGTAGTGCACGTACTTTACGTAATACTGACTTGTATTCTAAGCTAGTATAACCGCGTTTCATTGCTGCCAAAATTCGATCCGAACCACTTTGCACGGGTAAATGTAGATGAGAAACTAATTTAGGTAATTTAGCATAACAATCAATAATTCGCTGTGTCATTTCAGTTGGATGTGAAGTAGTATAGCGGATACGCTCAATTCCTGGAATTTCATGAACAAACTCTAACAGCATCGCAAAGTCAGCAATCTCACCATTCGCCATTTTACCGCGATAAGCATTTACATTTTGTCCAAGCAAATTGACTTCTTTAACGCCCTGTAGGGTAAGTTTGGCAATTTCAGTTAAAACGTCTTCAAATGGACGGGAAATTTCTTCGCCGCGAGTGTAGGGCACTACACAATAGGTACAATATTTTGAGCAACCTTCCATAATTGACACAAAAGCACTTGCGCCCTCAACTTTAGCTGCAGGCATATTATCAAATTTTTCAATTTCAGGAAAGCTGATATCCACTTGTGATTTACCAGTCTTGCGTTTTTCCTGAATTAATTCAGGAATGCGATGGAGCGTTTGTGGGCCAAATACCATATCAACGTAGGGCGCACGTTTCACAATAACGTCGCCTTCTTGTGAGGCAACGCAGCCACCAACGCCGATGATTAAGTCTGGATTTTTTTGTTTAAGATGTTTAACTCGACCTAAGTCTGAGAATACTTTTTCCTGAGCTTTTTCACGGATTGAGCAGGTATTAAATAAAATTACTGCAGCTTCATCCGGATTATCGGTCAACTCATAACCTTCAAATTGTTTAAGTACATCTGCCATTTTATCCGAATCATATTCGTTCATTTGGCAGCCGTAGGTTTTAATATGAACTTTTTTTGTCATGTTGCTATTTCTATATAAGTTAGATTATTAAGGCGTTATTATAGACTATTTTGCTTAGTATATTCAGACTCATAGCTTTGACTTATCTCTTGTCTGTAACTGATTTCTTGTTAAACAAATTGTGAGTAGACATTTTATCTATTGTGATGAATAGTAAATACGTCTTAAAATAACGCTATTAGGATAATCTAGGAATAAAATAATGAAAAAAATAGTTAATAATCTGAATAAACTACCAGTGGCTGTATCAGGATTAGCACTGGGTACCGCGGGGATAGGAAATGTGTTAGCTCTTGAAGTGCATTCAAGTTTACGTTATGTTTGTGCGGCAATAGCAACAATTATATTGCTGTTAGTTGCGATCAAGAAATTAGCACACCCTAAATTACTCTGGGATGAGATTGCACATCCAGTACTGGGGAGTTTTATTCCTGCTTTTGATATGTGTTTGATGGTTATTGCGGATGTAGTAACTAATTTTTCGTTATTAGCGGGGCAAATTTTATGGTGTTTTGCGATCATCCTTCATATTGGATTTGCGAGTAGTTTTCTTTTTCACCGTTTTCGTGATTTTGATTTGAATCATATGTTACCTAGTTGGTATGTCCCACCAGTTGGGATTGTAGTTGCCTGCGTAACTGGTTCGCATATGGAGATGGGAACTGTTTCTCATGTGATTTTTTATGTTGGTTTTATTGCTTATATAATTATGTTACCAGTTATGATGTATCGCTTAATCTTTGGTGATCGAGTTAATGATGCGCAATTACCTTCATTTGCGATTATGGGTGCTCCAGCAAGCTTGTGTTTAGCAGGATATTTAACTGCTTTTAGTAATCCGAATCCGACTTTGGTTGGTTTCTTATTGGCTTTGGCATTAATGATGACATCATTGGTAATCTTGTCGATGGTTAGAATCAATCATTTTAGAATTGCCTTTATTCCAATTTATGCATCATTTACATTTCCTTTGGCAATTGGTTCGACAGGATTAATTAAATATTCACATTTTGTTGGTTCAAGTACTGAGAATGCTAAATTTTGGCACTTGCTTGGTCAGGCTGAAATGGTTCTTGCTGTTGTAGTAATTGCTTGGGTTTTAGTAAATATGACACGTCATGTTATGAAAAATGTCATTTTGGTTAGGTAGTTTATTAGTTGGTTTATACTAGAAAAAGCTTCGTTTTGAATTTTACGAAGCTTTTTTACGTTTATTAAAGAATAGTTTATTTTGTTTTAACAGCTTGGTTTAGAGTCTTATTTTTGCTTATTCCGCTACTGTTGTGAATAAATGCTTATATATTTAAAGGAACAAGCTATCTAATAACATGTATATGCCAAGTATAAATGCAACTATTGCAAAAATTCTTTGAGATAGTTGACTGCTTATTTTTTGTGAAATGATGTTTCCTATTATCATCCCCACAATACTTCCTGTCATAAAAATTATAATTAAGTTAAAATCTAACTCTATTTCCTGTGCTTTACCCATAATAGAAATTAGTGAGATTAAGGTGATTATGAATAGTGATGTAGCGGTTGCTGATTTATTCTCCATGCGGTTAAGTAGAACCAAGGCTGGAACTATCATGAACCCACCACCGACTCCGAAAAATCCAGTTAAGAGACCTGTAATTAATGCGACTGGCAATGTTTGCCAAATACTATAGGCTTTATAATTAATTCGATTGTTTTTACTTGATAAATTATTCTTACTCATACTTTTACGGATCATGAGAAAGGATACTAGGAGCATTAATATAGCAAAGCTACCAATTAATACGTCTTCATTAACATGCTTTGCTAGGTATGAACCTATTGGTGATGCTAATCCACCAAATATGGCAAATATGATTCCTTTTTTCCAATCAACCTCCTTGCGTTTTAAATATGCACCGAGCATTGCGCTACCACCAACGACAAATAATGATAGCGTGGTTGCTACCTGCATTGGTATATGTAAGCCATACACCAATGCAGGTACTGAAACAATGGCTCCGCCACCACCAGTTAGACCTAGTAATAATCCAGAAAAGATTCCTAGTAGAGTGATCAGCATAGTTTGTCCTAATTTAATCGAGCTATCAATGGAGTAGCTATACTAATCCGCAAGCAAGATTTGCGGGAACCGCAACATCCATTAATTTAGGATTCGGTAGATTTAGGTTATCCATGATATATTTAAACTCTTCTACTGTTTTACCTGCCAAACGTGGATTAAAATTTTTTTCTTCCCAGATCGTTGTACAGGTGTTGCCATTGTAATCATGTCCGGGATAGACAATAGTTTCTTCTGGCAATGTAAATAGCTTGTGGATGATACTATTGTATTGATCGACTGGATTACCAGCTTGAAAATCTGTTCTTCCTGTTCCTCTGACAAATAAAGTGTCGCCTGTAAATACCATACCGGGTGTATATAGACAGAACGAGTCTTGCGTATGCCCAGGAGTTTCTAATACAGTAAACTCTATATTTCCGACTTGAATTTTTTCACCATCGCAAACGGTTTTGCTGACACAATTAGCACCTGTAGACTCTCCCAATAATGTTATACAATTAGTTAGTTCGCGGAGTTTACCAGCTGCTGTAATATGGTCTGCATGAACATGTGTGTCAAAGACGAATTTTAATTTTAGATTAAACTCTTTTAGCAATTTCATATACTGTTCAATTTTGGTATTGACTGGGTCAATAATAATCGCTTCACTATTAATCCCATCGGCAACAAGATATGTGAAAGTAAAAGTTTGTGTATCAAATAATTGGCGGATTAACATGATTTGTTCCTTACTAAGATTACGAGTTGAGTCTGATGTAGTTATTTTAGATTATTCTAATATAGTTCGTCAAGCATTATTTTAGAGAAATCTAAAATAATATTCAATCCTTCTAACAAATGTATAAATTATGGCTTAGAGTCGCTAGGGTGCTTTATGTTTGAAATTGCAAAAATGAAATAATGAGGTTTGTTATAATAGCGCCTCCAATAACTTTCTAAATTAAAATCAACTATAAGATAACTATGTCAAAAAGAACGATCCTTACCTTTATTTTCTTTATTTTATTTCTGGCAATGATGCCACTGGCAGCCTATACATTGCTACACTTTGGGACACAGTGTCCACCAAATGAACCCTGTGTGATTCCGGTGTGGTTTGCACCAGTTATCTACGCGCCATCTGGAGTGCTATTTGCCGGATTAGCATTTGTTTTGCGTGATGTTTTGCAGCGTCTGGCTGGTTTATACTTGTCATTGATTGCGGTTATTTTGGGTACATTCCTTAGCTATTTTTACGTAGCACCGGAGTTAGCGATTGCAGCGTGTTCAGCCTATTTATTGTCTGAATTAAGTGATACTGTAGTCTATAGTATTCTCCAGCGCTATAATTGGATTTTGGCGATATTTATTTCAGCCAGTATTGGATTACTGATTGACTCGCTGGTATTTTTGCAGCTAGCATTTCATAGCCTGATGTTTCTAGAGGGGCAGATTATTGGTAAAATGTGGATGGTGGTATTGAGCCTGCCACTAATTCATTTATTACGGCGTAAGTTATTTGTTAAAATAGCCCCTGTATAAAAGCAAAGGGCAGTAATGAATAACTATGATAAAGATCCGATTTTAGGACACAAAGTAGCAGAGCATCTTCAAAAACTTGGGATTGATAATCCAATTAAAGCACCGATGGATTTTGGGTTAGTAACCCAAAGTATTAGCGACTTGATTAAAGGTTTGGGAATTGTGCCGGATGATGACTCAATCCAAAAAACCCCTGAGCGGGTAGCCAGATTTTTTGTCAATGAATTATTTTATGGTTTAGATTATAATAGTTTTCCCAAAATTACCTTTAATCACAATCAATACGGCTACCAAGAGCCAGTAATCTCGAAAAATATTTCCTTCAAATCAACTTGTGAACACCACTTAGTAACTATTAGTGGTGAAGCATTTATAGCTTACATCCCCAAAGATAATGTAATTGGACTAAGTAAAATTAATCGTATTGTGAATTTTTTTGCCAGACGACCACAGGTACAAGAGCGCGCAACCTTGCAAATTTTCCATGCTTTAGCATATATCTTGCAGACTGAAGATATCGCGCTGTTGATTAAAGCCAGCCATCACTGTATAACCATGCGTGGGGTGAATGATCAAAATGTCGAGAATATCACTTATAAATTTGGTGGTAAATTTAACGAAACAGGTATGAAACAAGAGTTTCGTAGTTTATTAGGAATATAGTTAGGGTAATATGAATATTCAAAATTCTGCATTGGGTAAAAAATCAGCATACATTAGCGAGTATGCACCAGAGTTACTATTTCCAATCGCGCGTAAAATCAAACGTGATGAAATTGGAATTGATGAGAATAATTTACCATTTTATGGTGTTGATATCTGGAATCACTACGAAGTATCATGGCTTAATTTCAAAGGTAAGCCTATGGTTGCCTGCGCGGTACTGTATATTCCAGCTAACAGCTCTAACATCATCGAATCCAAATCAATGAAGCTTTATTTTAATAGTTTCAATAATCATAAATTTGCCACCAAGCAAGAATTAGCTGAAATTATAACTAAAGATTTATCGCAAGCGGCTAACGTAGCTGTGCGCGTTGAGCTATATGAGTTGAATCATAAAGGTTTTGCGATTAGCGAGCCAGCTGGAGAATGTCTGGATGATTTGGATATTACCATTACAGATTATACAGTTAATCCGCAATTACTTGGTGCTAACCCAAATAAACAGGTAAAAGAAAAGCTTTATTCTAATTTGCTAAAATCAAACTGTTTAGTGACATATCAACCAGATTGGGCAACTTTGCTAATTGAGTATCGGGGTGCGCAAATTGATCGTGAAGCGCTGCTTAGATACATTATTTCTTTTCGCAATCACAATGAGTTTCATGAGCAATGTGTCGAGCGTATTTTTAATGATATTAGTAAATTTTGTGCACCAGATGAATTAATTGTGATGGCGCGCTTTACCCGCCGTGGTGGCTTGGATATTAACCCAATTCGTGCGAGTCAGCCACTAAGTAATTATCCTAATTTACGCTTGATAAGGCAGTAATATGAAGAAAAAAGCAGTAGTAATTCTCTCCGGTGGTTTAGATAGCTCAACACTATCCTATCATCTGGCAAGTGAGGGTTATGATTTAATTTGTGTTTCTTTTGACTATGGTCAAAAACACATCAAAGAATTACAAAGTGCGGCATTTATTGCCAAAGAATTAAATGCACCACATCATATTATTAATCTCTCATTTATGCACCAATTTTTACAGCAATCAAGTCTGGTTAATCCAGATTTGGCTAATCCCAAGCAGGACTACGCACGTGAAAATATGCTAGTGACTGTAGTACCGAATCGCAACACTATGATGTTATCTTTAGCATGGACGATTGCCTGCGCTCAAAATGCCGAAGTCTTGGCTTTCGGTCCGCACAAGGGCGATAATTACGTTTATGCTGATTGTCGTCCAGATTATTTCTTGGCAATGAATCTATCTTTGCGTTTAGGCACGATTGATAGTCGCCATGAAGATTTGAATTTATCTGCTCCGTTTTTAAACTGGAGTAAGACTGATATCATTCGCCGTGGTGCGGAGCTTAATGTTCCTTTTGCCAAAACATGGAGCTGTTATGATGGACTTGAAGAACATTGCGGGGTATGCGGTACTTGCCGTCAGCGCAAAGAAGCTTTTATTGCCGCCAATATCACTGATCCAACTAAGTATCGCGAGTAAAGTTAATGGGTAAATATCAAGTCGTACGTAAGCATGAAATTCACTGTGGACACCGCGTTTATCAGCACGAAAGTAAATGTCGCAATCTGCATGGACATTCTTATGTTTTTCATCTCAAATGTAGTAGTGACAATCTGGATAATCTTGGAAGAGTGATTGATTTCTCAGTAATTAAAGAACTGCTTTGCAAGTGGCTGGATGATAATTGGGATCATAAGATGATCTTATGGGATCAAGATCCATTGTTTACTGAGTTGCTTAAGTTAGACTCGTCAGTGGTGAGTATTCCTTATAACCCAACCGCGGAAAATTTGGCGCGTTATTTAGTGGAAACAATTGGTCCACAATTATTTGCACATCTACCTATAACTCTCAGCGAAGTAACGTTGGAAGAAACCTCTAAATGCAGTGCTAGCTATGCAATATCCAATTAATGAAATTTTTTATAGTCTGCAGGGCGAAGCTAATTTTGCGGGATTACCATCGGTATTTATTCGGATGCAAGGCTGTGCAGTAGGTTGTGCGTTTTGTGACACTAAACACACTTGGGAATTAGATCCCACTACACAACAAACACCACAAGCGGTGGTTGGCAAAATTTTTGAGCATTCGGCTAAGTGGGCTTATTTTACTGCAGAAGATATTTGGCGTGAAATCAAAAAATATCCTGCTTGCCGACATATCGTGTTTACAGGCGGCGAGCCAGCGATGTACGATTTACGCTCTATAACTGAGGACTTACATGCTCAGGGTTATACCACTCAGATTGAAACCAGTGGCACTGAACCCTTACGTCTGAGCGACAAAACTTGGGTAACGTTATCTCCCAAGATTGATATGCCTGGGCACAAACAGATTTTAGCAGAAAATGTTGCCCGTGCAAATGAAATTAAAATGCCAATCGGTAAAATGGCTGATATAATTAAGCTTAAACAATTGCTTGTTCAATATACGATTAATACGCAACTGATTTGGTTGCAGCCATTATCTTGTAAAGAAACACCGACCAAATTGTGTATTGAGCAAGCATTGGCGAATAATTGGCGGGTAAGTACTCAGATACATAAATTTATAAACATCCACTAAAAAGCGGCTTCTTTTGTTCTTACGCGTTGTCGTAAATCCTTGGTGCGGTGCTCATGTACTTTCGTGTACATTGCGCTCCTCGAAGTATCTACTCCTAGCCTAAAACCAAAATAATTGCTTTTTGAAAGTTTATAGCTAACCTCAAATCAATTGAGCTGCATTGATGAGCGACGCCGCCTATAAAATATAGGTAAGGAGTGATATCAAAAAAGCCCAAATGAAAGTGAGGTAGCTATGGCAGTGAAAATTAAGTTTAAAAGTAAGTACTCATACTCTAAAATCTGCAACTGCCGGAATATGGATAGTCCGAGCAGTTATGTTTAAAGGATTACTTCATGGCAATCAAATACATCATTACTCCACAAACAGCAGCACATCACTATTTGGTGAAATTAGTTTTTACTGCTGAGGCAAGCTCGCATAAGTTAACTTTACCAGTATGGATTCCGGGAAGTTATATGGTGCGCGAGTTTAGTAAAAATATTATTACGCTCGGTGCAAGCCAAACTAGCCAAACCATTACCAGTCGTCAGATTGATAAAAATAACTGGTTATTGGAAGGACTTACTACTGGAAAAGATGTTGAGGTTAGCTATAGTGTCTATGCTTATGAATATGGTATCCGCACAGCTTTTTTAGATGCCGAGCGTGGCTACTTTAATCCAACCAGTTTATGTCTGAGTGTTGCAGGATATGAAAATGAAGCTCATCATGTGCAGTTTGCTGACTTGCTGATAGATTGGCAAGTTGCCTGTGGTTTGACTGTCGATGAAAATGAGATATTTACTGCGCAGAATTATGATGAGCTAATTGATTCCCCATTTGAACTAGGTGCTTTTGAACGGCTGGAATTTACTGTTGCCGGAGTTAGTCATTATCTGATTTTATCTGGAACGATTCCTCCTTTTGATCGTGAGCGAATGATCAGTGATATGCAAAAAATCTGCGATTATCAGATTAAACTTTTTGGTGGGGTAGCTCCTTATTCAGGCTATGGCTTTATCTTAAATCTCTCTGGTGAAATTTATACAGGTTTGGAACATCGTAATTCAACTTTGCTAATGGCACCTTATTATGCAATGCCCAATCTTAACCGTTCAAATGACGAAGACTACATCAAATTGCTTGGCTTAATTAGTCACGAATTTTTTCATACTTGGAATGTTAAACGGATTAAACCACAGGTCTTTACACCTTACAATCTTGAGCAAGAAAACTATACCAAACTCCTCTGGTGGTTTGAGGGTGTGACTTCGTATTATGATGATTTGGTGCTCTACCGTAGTGGTGTGATTAATCAGGAAAAATATCTGAGTTTTGTGGTTGATAATCTCAATAATGTTTATAAATTTGCCGGCGTAACCGAGCAAAGCTTAGCTAATAGCAGCCTGACTAGTTGGATTAAATATTATCGTCAGGATGAAAATAGTCCAAATAGTATTGTGAGTTACTATGTTAAAGGTTCTTTAGTTGCGCTGTGTCTGGATTTATTAATTCGTGAGCAATCTAAATTTAGCCTTGATGATGTAATGCGTTATTTGTTTCAGCAATGGCAACAAAACCCAGTTGGGGTGGGTGAGGATGAAATTCCTGCTTTGATTAAAGCTGCAACCGGAGTTGATCTGACAGAATTTATTCATCTGGCAACAGAAACGACCGAACCGCTACCATTTAAAGATTTATTGGCTAAATTTGGGCTAAATTTGACTGAGCATATTGCCAAGAATCATCAGGATAGCGGTAAATATACGACACAGCCTGATTTGACAACTGCAATAACGTCAGCTACCTTAGACCTAGGCGCTAAATTAGATAAGCAAGCTTTAGGTTATTTGGTCAAAAATGTTTATGCGGATACTCCGGCACAAAAGGCTGGTTTAGCCGCAGGGGATTTAATCATTGCGTTAAATAACGTCAAATTAACTAATCTCGACAAGCAATTAGCATTTGTTCAGCCTAATGAAGAAATTACACTTACGTTATTTAGGCAAGAACAGTTGCGAAGTATTAAGCTAAAACCAGCGCCTTCAGTTGCAACTATTTTAAATTTGCTTCTTTCTGATGCTAATTTATTGCAGAATTGGCTCTAATAAATGATTGAGTTTTTTTGTGAAAATAACTGCAGATGAATCGTGAATTAAAAGCGTATTTAATTTTGTTGACGGTTCCGGTGATGTGGGGGATAACTTTTCCACTTATGCATCAAATCGTTGCAAATTATGCACCGAGTTTATTTGTCTTCTGGCGCTTTATTTTAGCTGCATTAATTATGTCGCCGTTATTTATTTCGGCAATAATCAGGCGTAAATTTAGGTGGGGCGATGTTCGTTATGGTTTAATCCTTGGTATCCTTAATAGTGGTTCATTTATTTTGCAGGCGATGTCGTTAAAGTATATGGATTCTTCTCGAGCTGCGTTCCTAACCGGGATAAACGTAGTAATCGTACCATTTCTTCTGCCATTATTTAAGATGGGGCGTCCACGCATGATTGAGATAGTCGCTGCCTTATTTTGTCTATGGGGTATCTATTTAATTAGTGGTGCTGGTTTACACGGTGGTTTTGGTCGTGGTGAATTATTAGTAATTTCGTCTGCTTTATGTATCGCTTTGGGAATTGTTTTTGCTGAAAAATCAAGCTTAGTCAGTCATAACCTCAAATTATTAACCTTTTATCAGATTTTGTTTACGAGTTTAATTCCTGGGTTTATCCTTGCTCCACACAATATTACTTTTCCAGAAAGTCATTTGTTTTGGTGGAGTATTGTTTACTGTGCGATTATTGCAACGGTGATTCCTTTTTTCTTACAAATCAAATATCAGCGCGTAATTGGCTCAAATAAAGCAGCAATTATTTTTAGCCTTGAATCAGTAACTGCGACTTTTTTTGCTTATTGGATGGGTGAGCCAATTAGTTCCAGTGTTCTAGTTGGTGGGTTTGTGATTTTATTTAGTACGGTAATGACCGATGTGTATAAAATAGTAGTAAAACAAATCAAAGCGCCAGTATAACGAGTATAAATTACAATAAATTCATGAAGTATAAGCTATGGTAAACCTACAAATTTTATTTCTGATTGCTACCTTGTTGGCAATTTCTTTTTATTTTATATTTCTTCTGCGTAAGAGTTCCCCCATCCCTAACAGCACTATTTTAGATAAGAGTGACAAATGGTGGATTTGTGGATTAAGTATCACGTATTTTTTGATTTCGCTAATTCATTTTGCTGATTTTCGGACTTATGATAAGGCATGGCAGGTAGAAAACTCTGGTGCGCAATTAGTTGTAACCTTTAATCATCCCCAACAGCTTAGTGCTTTATATTATTCTACGGCTTTCGTTAAAGGAAAGTACATAACTAGCGCAGTTGATCCTTTGAATCATGATATTCCTGTTACTGATAAAAGCGCTAATTTGGGATACTCGCCATTTTTTCGCTGGAATAAACTAACTTTCAATAATACACAACCCGTCTCTTCAGTAGTGATTCGCTTGGAGCAAGGCTCGCTTGGAATAAATCAATTTGCCGTATTGGATGCACAAAATAATTTGGTAACAGATTATCATGTTGATAGCAGCGATAATCCTGATAATCTGATTCTAAATGACTTTATTGCAACTAGCATTCCTGAGCACATGGATAATAACTGGCAATCTAGCACCGTATTTGATGAAATTTACTATGCCACTTCGGCATACCAATATTTGCATGATAAATCTCCAGATGCGTGGGTGCATCCGCAATTAGGTATCTTGCTTATTGTTATCGGTATTTTAATTTTTGGGATGTCACCATTTGGCTGGCGAATTATGCCTGATTTAAGCAGTGTTTTTCTGGTTAGCATGACCTATATTTTTGCTAAGGCTCTGTTTAAGGATCGTCGGGTGGCGATTGCAGCTTCTTTATTGATGATGTTTGAGTTCATGCATTTCTCAATTGGGCGCACTGCTTCAATAGAGCCTTTTGTGACATTATTTTTACTTATTGAATATTTTTTCTTATATCGTTATATCGAGGCACGTAAATCAGGGGCTTCTTTTGCTGCTGTTTTACGCTACTTATTTGCGGCAGCAATTAGTTTCTCATTAGCGCTTACCTGCAAATGGAGTGCGCTTTATTCTGCTCCTTTTATTGTTTGTATTTTAATTTATGGTGAATTAATTAAGCAGAAATTGACGGTTGCAGTGCTGATTAAAACTGTGTTTAACTTAGCCTTACTCTTTATCGTCTTACCGCTAATAATTTATTTGCTGATGTATATTCCCTATATTTTAATTAACCATGCGGATAATATGTTTAGCTTTATTTATACAACACAGTTGGGGATATTAGATTTTAATCTGCACGGATTAACTTATGCTACCCATCCCTATGCCTCTAACTGGTGGAGTTGGCCGTTGGATAAAGTACCGTTATCCGTCTATTATTGGCAAAATGATACGGGATTATCTTCTTCGATTGCACTATTGGGTAATCCTTCCGTGTATTGGTTAATGTGGATCACTACCATTATGCTGGGATATTTATGGCTTATACGTCAGGCAGATTATCGTGCAGGCTTTTTATTTTTAGCCATTTGTGCTCAGTATTTGCCGTATGCATTGGTTGCACGGATCAGCTTTATTTATTATTTTTATAGTGTAACTCCCTTTTTAATTCTGGGAATTAGTTATTTTATCTACTTAGCATATCGAAGTAATAAAGTGCTGCATCGTTATTTGGTGTATGTGTATTTACTAATTAATGTTGTTCTGTTTGTACTCTTTTTTTCAAGTTTGTCAGGCTTGGAAGTACCACGGAGCTATACGCTGAATTGGTTGTGGTGGATGAGAGGGTGGAATTTCTGATGGTTTCTGAGGTTATGCTGAATAATGAATAAATCTAAAAGTAGCTGGCAATTATTTATCGTTGGAGTTGTTACGCTTGGTGTTTTACTGCCAGAGTTTCTTATTCGTCGAAACATGGATACTTTATATTATATATATGGGCATTTTACGACTTACTTTGGTGATTTATGGTATTGCTGGAGCAATTATCTTAACAAGGGATTTCCTTATCCTAGGGAGTATCCTGCACTAATTCAAGCTATTTTTAAAATATTATTTAAAATTCCTGGGGTTGCTGAGGATTACAATTATTATATTTGGTTTATTGTTGCAATTTTAGCTGTTTCGGCCGTTATTAATTCGTGTTATTTGTTTATCATTCGTGGAAGTTGGCAACGCTTATTGACCTATTGGTTACTGGCACCGAGTTTTTTATTTTATAGCTTAATGAACGTTGATGTATTACCTATTGCTACTATTGTACTAAGCTACTATTGTTTTAGTCGCGAAAAATATAGTTTGTCAGCTAGCTGGCTTGCACTCGGTACCGCGATAAAAGTATTCCCCGTATTTCTTTTTCCAGTTTATTTCCTTGCTACGCCAAAAGAGAAACGTTTGGAATTGACTTCTTTTATGCTTGTAGTTTGGTTTGCACTAAATTTACCTTTTATGGTGACTGATTGGAGTGCTTGGAGCTATCCATATTTATGGCAGATTCAGGAAAATTATGCGCGAACAGCTGCGGATGGTTCTTGGACTTGGCTAGTATTTATGTGTTTTGACCATTTTGGAGTCGGTTCATGGTCAGGCAAAGTTAGTTTAGTCTTATTTGCTGGAAGTTATCTATATTTTATCCGTAAATATAATTATTTGCCTATAGCACGTCAGCTATTAATTGTAATGATTTTGTTTATTTTCACTGACAGAGTTTATTCACCACAATACAATCTATACCTATTGCCATTTTTAGTCTTGGTGGATTATAAAATTGATTGGCGCTGGTTTTATCTTTTGGAACTACCTAACTTTATCCAAGGTTTCTTTCTGTTTGCAGTAAAAAACAATCCATATTACATACAAAGTATTTTAGTGCTAAAATATCTGGCATTGGCTTTATTATTACGTCAGGTTTTAACTGCTAAGTTAGAGGAGGTGCAAAATGATTAGATTTTTATTCCTTAGTTTAAGTTTTATTGGGCTGGCTGGTGCTGAATCATTGTATTTAGGTAACAATAATGTGAGCTGTGGGCGCTATACTTTGAACCCACAATCAAGTTTGAATGATGTCACCAATTACTGCAATGTCTTAGAATCGCGTAAAGGTAAAAACGGTGGAACTGTGCTAAAGATTAAAACTGAAACTAATGGAGTTATCCGTTGTAAATTTGTTGGCGGTCAGTTAGAAAAATGTCATACTGACGATTAATTTAGTTATTTAGTAATATTTACCATAGCTGCCACAATATGCTGCAAGAGCTAGAAATAAGGCGACGTAGTGTACATGAGAAGTAGCATGAGGAGCCTTGTGACGACGCTATTACAACACAGAGTGAATAGTTACGTTATTCGTTTTCATAGGCTTCAACTATCTTTTGAACCAAAGGGTGGCGCACGACGTCTTGTTTGGTGAATTTGTGAAATTCAATTCCACGAATTTTACCTAAGATGCGTTCAACTTCAACTAATCCACTTTTTTGGCGTTTATCCAGATCAATCTGAGTAAGATCACCAGTGATAACCGCTTTAGAGCCAAAGCCAATCCGAGTTAGGAACATTTTCATTTGTTCTGGTGTAGTATTTTGCGCTTCGTCTAAGATAATAAACGAACTATTCAGTGTCCGCCCACGCATAAATGCCAGTGGGGCGATTTCAATCAGGTTTTTCTCGAATAAACGCGTAACTTTTTCAAAGCCCATCAAATCATATAAAGCATCGTAGAGCGGGCGAAGGTATGGATCTACTTTTTGGCTAAGATCTCCCGGTAAGAAACCAAGTTTTTCACCAGCTTCGACAGCAGGGCGAACTAAGATAATTCGTTTAACCATCTCGCGTTCAAAGTGATCAATAGCACAGGCTACCGCTAAATAAGTTTTTCCTGTACCCGCAGGTCCAATGCCAAAGGTTATATCATTATTAAAAATTGCTGAAATATAAGTGTTCTGATTATGGGTTCGTCCTTTTATCTCGCCTTTACGCGATTGGATGGTTTGCAGGCTGCTGTCACTACTATTATCATTAGCTTTACTAGCTTGTTCGATTAAACCTAGTTGGATTTCTTCGAGGTAGAGTTCACGTTTGATCGCGGTAATTGCGAACGCCTCGATAGCATGGGCAGCAACTTGTGCTTTCTGACCACGGATGGCAAACTGGGTATCTCGTCGTTGGATCGTTACATCATAATGATTGGCTATTTGTTTTAAATTTTCATCCATTACACCACACAGATTAGCTAATTGGGTATTGTCTAAATGGCGTAGTTCAATATTATGTAGCAACGAAATCTCCTTCTGTTTAGGTTAAGTAAAGTCGAGTATAAGAGTATCTGAATATTATTAAACTAGCGCTAATTCTATCATATTTGTGCGTAACTGAGCGGTTTTTTGAGCTTAGGAAGATTGCCATGCAGCTTAATTCGTGCACGGCTTGCGAACAGAAATTAGAAAATTACAGTTTTATTGCCATAGACAAAGATTTTATCCTCAAGCGCTAATTTTAGCGCACGTGCGAGAACTATTTTTTCAACATCACGCCCAGCTTGTTGCATATCAACCCAGTCATAAGCATGATCAACATGAATCGTATCCTGTTCAATGATCGGTCCTTCATCAAGGTTTTCATTAACAAAATGCGCAGTTGCTCCAATAATTTTTACGCCGCGCTCGAAGGCTTGTTTATATGGGTTAGCACCAATGAATGCTGGTAAAAAAGAGTGGTGAATGTTAATAATCTTATTTTCAAAACGAGAAGTAAAATTAGCGGATAAAATTCGCATATATTTTGCAAGAACAATATAATCAATTGAATCAAACATTTCCAACGTATTTAAGATTTTAGCTTCATGCTCTTCGCGACTGATATTTTCTGCTGAAATGTGATAAAATGGAATTTCAAAATGTTCACAAAGCGGGCGCAGACTATTATAGTTGGAAATAATCCCTACGATATTTGCATCCAGCAAACCTTCTTGATAGCGGATTAAGATATCGCCTAAGACGTGAGCTTCCTTGGTTGCCATCAGCACAATATTCTTCTTGCGTGGAAGCTTTATAACGATATTAGTTTCTGAAGGTAGTTCGCGGCTTAACTCCTCACCTAATTGTTTAGCATCAATTGCTCCTGCCACAACTGTGCGCATAAAGAATAAGTTATGCTCTTTATCAACAAATTCATGGTTAGCGATGATATTTAAATTATTTTCATAAAATACTTTGGCTGATTTGTATACTAGTCCAGCACGATCTTGCGCTTGAATTAAAATGCGATATTGATTCACTTTTTTGTCCTATTTTTCTTAAGAGATAACTGTAGGGATGTGAAATCCCAGAAAGTTATATCAGATTTAAGTACTTTAAAATTTGTGGATGAAGTTGAGTATTATTGCATCCGGTCAATATATGATTTGACCGCCATAGCATCGACTAAACGTCCACTTTTTGAGCTATTGAGAAAAACCATTGCAATTGGACGATTATCAACCATTGCATATAAAACTAGACAATGCCCGGCTTCATTAATAAAGCCAGTTTTGGAAACTTCAATCTGGAATCTGCTGGTACGGACTAACGCATCACTGTTCAAATAATGATGAGTATAATGCGAGCTTAGCATCACATCTGCACCTTTAGTCGTGGTATCTTCACGAATTAATTCATAGCCGTAAGCTGCTTTGACCATTTTTGCTAGATCAATTGCGGTTGACTTATTTTGCGCAGTTAATCCGGTTGGATCAAAGAACTGAGTATTTGTCATTCCCAAAGCTTTTGCTTTTGCGTTCATTCGGCGAATAAATTCATTTATTCCACCTGGGTATGCGGTACGGGCAATCGCAAATGCCGCACGATTTTCTGATGACATTAGAGCCAATAGTAATAAATCACGACGACGTAATTGCATTCCAACTTTTAGTCTTGAATATGTATTGCGTAGATGATCAACATCATCTTCACTGATTGCAATATATTCATCCAAATCATCTCCGGAATCAAGCATTACCATTGCTGTCATAAGCTTGGTAATTGATGCAATTGGTAGTTGAGCCGTAGGGTTTTTACTAACTAGTACTTCTCCGCTAGAGACATCCATTGCGTAGCCAGAATATGAATACAGCTTCGGTTGTCGGTTGCTGGTTGCTACTGCTTGACTGCTATTGGATTTTGGCGCGGCGGCAGCTTTAGCTTTTTTCTTGTGGTGCTTTTTTGTTTTTGTCGTTGTATTCTTGCTCGGTGAGCTCTGTGGCGTTGCAGCATCTAAAATCGGATCAACCGAATTTGAGTTTGAAGAATTAGCAGCACTCGCAATACTAATCGCGCTACATAAAATAATGCTTAAGAGTTTTTTCATACTAATAAATAATCAATCTATATTATTGGGTTATATAAAAAGGCAGCTATGTTGTAGTGCAGCGCACAAACAGACGTGATTTTAATATGAATTAGGCTTGCATAGCAAAAAAACTACATTAATCTTGGATATTATTATATACTTGCTAGTTAAAATATGAATCATATTGAATAAAGGATGATGAATTATGCCCGAAAATACTCTAGTTACAATTCGCGATTGGTTGCGTTACACGGTGTCTCAGTTTAAGAAAAATGGCTTATATTTTGGACATGGAACTACTAATGCTTATGATGAAGCAGTTTGTTTGATTTTGCAATCTTTGAATTTACCAATTGATCAGCTTGAACCTTATTTAGATGCTAAATTGCTTGCTGATGAAAAGAACTTATTACTTGAACGAATTAAAGAGCGAATTGAAAAAAGGATTCCTTTACCGTACATCACTCACGAGGCTTGGTTGCAGGGCTATAGTTTTTATGTTGACCAGCGAGTAATAATTCCACGTTCATTTATCGCAGAAATTATTTTAAATGATCAATTAGCTGAGTGGGTTGAGCATCCTGAATTAGTACATTGTGCGCTTGATCTTTGCACAGGCAATGGTTCTTTGGCAACCATAGTTGCTGATTATTTTTATGATGCAGAAGTTGTTGCCAGCGATATCTCCGACGATGCATTGAGTGTTGCAGAAATTAATTTAAAACGTAACCAGTTAGATGGTAAAGTTGATTTAGTAAAGTCAGACTTATTTAAAAGCTTGGGTGACTATTTGGGCGCCTTTGATTTAATTGTAACCAATCCACCATACGTCGATGATCGCAGAATGGAAAGTTTAGCTCCTGAATACAAGTATGAACCCTCACTGGCGCTCTTTGGCGGTAGTGGAGGTTTGGATTTGGTCGATAAGATTCTGCGTCAGGCAAAACATTATTTGACAGACACTGGTATTCTAGTGCTTGAGATGGGTGACAATCGAGATGAGCTTGAAGATAGATATCCAGATTTAAATTTTAAATGGATGGAAACTCTGAGCGGTGATGGTTTTGTTTTCGTGTTAAGCAGAGCTGATTTAGAAGACTATTTTGATTAATAACCCGTAATTATTTTGACGATGGAGATGAAGTGAAGCAATACGATTTATTTATTTTTGATTGGGATGGTACGTTAATGAATACCACCCAAACAATTGTTGATGCAACTATCCACGCTTGTCGAGCGCTTGATTTGACAGTAGTAAGTGATCAAGATGCCAGATCGATTATTGGTAAAAGCTTTGTTGAGGTAGTCAGTGATATTGTTCCAGAGCTACGCGGTAATCCTGAGTTATTACAGCGCTTTACTGCCGTTTATGAGCGTTATTTGAATGATCATACTTTGGATAATCCGTTATTTAGCCATGTTAAAGAGTTATTGGATAAATTAAGTGCGGATGGCAAATTATTAGCAGTTGCAACTGGTCGCAGTCGGGTTATGCTGGATGATATTCTGAAGGGTACTGGTTTTGGTCACTATTTTATATTGACTAAAACGGCATGTGAGTGCTTTTCAAAACCTCATCCGCAAATGATTGAAGAAATTTTGGAGATTACCATGATTGATAAATCCAAAGCGCTAATGATTGGTGACACTTCGCATGATATTCATATGGCACATAATGCGGGGATTGATGCTGTTGGTGTTTGCCACGGTGCACAAGCGCGTAGTGAATTGTCAGCATGTAATCCGAAGTATTTACTAAATGATATTACTGAACTTTATAATCTCTATATGGAAGCGTAATTTATGGCAAAAATTGCGGTAATTTTGCATGAGCCCGACATACCGCAAAATAGTGGTAATATCATTCGTCTGTGTGCCAATACCGGAGCAGAACTTCATCTGGTGAAACCATTAGGATGGGGCGAGCTTAATGACAAGAAATTACGTCGTGCGGGTTTAGATTATCATGAATTTGCGAGTGTTGTAGTTCACGAAAATTGGGATGCTTGTCAGCAATATTTTAAAGGTCGGCAAATTTGGGCGATTGAAACCAGTGGTAAAAAACTCTATCACCAAGTCGAATATGCGGCAGATTGTGTGCTGTTATTTGGTTCGGAAACACGTGGCTTGCCGGATTCAATTTTGCAAGAAATAGGAATTGAACAGGTACTACGATTACCGATGTTACCAACTCAGCGTAGTTTAAATTTGTCTAATTCAGTAGCTATTGCAGTCTACGAGGTATGGCGACAATATGGATTTAATGGTGGAGTATAACTGTTATCATAAAGAATAAAATAAACAGTGGGTAACCGTTATTATAATGTTCAAAATGGGGAACAAAATTAATGGCAAAAAAGAGCTTAATTTTTTTGACTGGTTTAATATTGCTTTGGAGTTTTCCCGAGATGGGGTTTGCTAAAACCTCTTCTTCTGCTAGTAAAGCAAAAGTGCATAATAAGTCCAAGCATAACAAAAAAAATGGACATAAAAAGAGTAAAATAAAACCGAAGTCACATAGCGATGATTATATGAATGGGGTTGCTAGTTATTATGCTTCAAGATTTGCTGGGCGTAAGACAAGTAGCGGGAAACGGCTGAATATGGAAGATTTTAGTGCAGCGCATCCCACTTTTGCGATGGGTACAAAGTTAAAAGTTACTAATGTCAATAATGGTAAATCCGTATATGTGGTGGTAAATGATAGAATGCCAAAACGTAGCGGGCATGTAATTGATTTGACGATAGCCGGAGCCAAGCAAATTGGGATTTATGGCGGTATAGGTCATGTTCAGCTTGAAAAATTAAGTGAGAGTACATTCAATTATCAATTAAATAAAGAATTAGACGGCGCTTATCTCAGTCATGAGGTAGCTACTTTGGAAAGCGGTCCAGCGCTTGATAACTATAAAACCAATAGCTTAGAATCTGATTCTTCAGTAACGATGATACACCGAGGAAATTTATAATATGAGCAAGTGCTTAAAAATAGTGTTTGCCGGAACTCCGGAAATTGCCCGTTTAACTTTAGAAAATATTTTAAAACATCAATTTAATGTGGGTTTGGTTTTGACCCAGCCAGATCGTCCAGCGGGACGAGGAATGAAACTAACTCCGTCACCAGTCAAACTTTTGGCATTTGAGCATGAGATTGAAGTTTTTCAGCCAAATAGCTTTAGAAATAATCCTGAAGCACTCCAGAAAATTCGTGATTTTGCGCCTGATATAATGGTAGTCGTTGCCTATGGTTTGATTTTGCCCGCAGAATTGTTATCTATTCCGCGTTTGGGGTGTATCAATATTCATGTTTCGTTGTTGCCACGCTGGCGTGGTGCTGCGCCAATTCAGCGTGCGGTATTGGCTGGCGATAAATTTAGTGGTGTAACGATTATGCAGATGGATGAGGGGTTGGATACTGGTGCGGCTTTGTTAACTGAGCAAATTGCAATTAGTGATGATGATACTTCAGGTAGTTTACATGATAAATTAGCGCATCTTGGAGCAGAAAAAGTAGTTGAATATCTCGCAAATCCATCACATTATATTCCTCAAGAACAAAGTAGCGATGGCGTTAGTTATGCTGCAAAACTTAGTAAAGAAGAGGCTCAGATCAACTGGTCCGAACCAGCAGAGTTAATTGTGCGTAAGATTCGCGGTTATAACCCTTTTCCAGGGAGCTATAGCTATTTAGATGGACAGCTGCATAAATTCTGGCAGGCTCACATAGTCCAAGGTATTCAAAGCAAAGCTCAAAGTGGTACAATTACGTATGCATCAAATGATAAGCTCTGGATTGTTTGTGGTGACGGCTCTGTAATTGGTATAAATGAGATACAAGAGGCTGGGGCTAAACGTAAAACTAGTGCCCAATATCTACAGGGTAAATCAGACCTAGTTGGGCAACGATTTGTGATGAGTAATTAAAATGAATAATCAAGTAAAAACTTATGCTTTAATGGCAGCGATTATTGCGTTATTTATGCTAATTGGTGGTTTGATTGGTGGTAAGGGTGGAATGTTGATGGCATTACTTTTGGGTGGTGCACTTAATTTTTTTGCTTACTGGAATTCTGCTGACATGGTGCTTAGAATGTATCAGGCACAGGAAGTTGGACCGCATAATGCACCGGATTTATACCAAATGGTCGCAGAATTAGCCACTCGAGCTAATTTACCGATGCCCAAAGTGTACGTGATAAATGAAGAGCAACCTAATGCTTTTGCTACCGGACGAAATCCGGAAAATGCTGCTGTCGCATTTACGACTGGAATCATGCGTGCTTTAAATTATTCTGAACTACGTGGAGTAGCGGCACATGAGCTTTCCCATGTCAACCATCGGGATATTTTATTATCAACAATTTCAGCTACTGTAGCGGGAGCGATTTCCGCGATGGCGAGTATGGCAATGTGGTTTGGTGTGCGTGATGAAAATGGTAATCGTAATTGGTTGGCAAGTGTGCTAATCGGTATTTTCGCGCCGATGGCAGCAGCGGTGATTCAAATGGCGATCTCTCGCTCACGTGAATATATGGCAGATCAGGGAGCTGCAGAATTAACCAATGAACCGCTGGCATTAGCTTCGGCATTGCATAAAATTGAAAATATTGCGCGGGGCGTACCGTTACAAACTGCCGAAGATCATCCAGCAACTGCGCAAATGATGATTATTAATCCATTGGCAGGGATTGGTAGTGATAATTTATTTGCGACACATCCTAGTACTGGCAATCGGATTTTACGTCTGGAAGAGATAGCCAGGCAAATGGGGCAATTATAGATACAGACTTTTAAGGGAAAATACGAGTGAAAAGTAAAGTAATTACAAAACTGATAGGTATAATGCTGGTTACAGGAATTCTAAATGGTTGTACCGCTTTGGTAGTTGGCGGCGTTGCAGCCGGTGCGACAACTGGTGCTGCGGTAGCAGCTGATCCTCGTAGTGGCGATGGTGTATTTGATGATCAAAGTTTACGGAGAAAAGCTAAAGATACGATTGATGCTGCGATTCCTGGTAATAATGTTGAAGTTACTAGCTATAATAGAAATATATTGTTGACCGGACAGGTAATTAGTCCTACTAATAAGGTAAAAGCTGAAAATATGACACGTCAGGTAGCGGGAGTGCAGAAAATTTATAATTATATTGAGGTTGGTGCAAATGAAACTGCCAGCCAATCAAGTAAAGATGCATATTTGACTTCAGCAGTTAAGTCTAATATGGTCTTTTCCAAAGGAGTTAGCACCAACGATGTTAAGGTAGTGACTAGTAATAGCGTAGTATATCTAATGGGGATACTTGATCCATATCAAGCCAAAAAAACTACCAAGGCAGCGGGTGAGGTTGATGGTGTGAAGAAAGTAGTTACTTTATTTGAATATGTGAGTGAAGATAAATAATGAGGGGAAGTATGAATAAAATCTTAAATTTTTTAGCTGCTTGTGTAACTCTAGGATTTTTAAATAGCTGTGCAGTAGTTGCTGTTGGTGCAGTTGGTGCAGCCGCTGCAACTGGAGCAGCAGTTGGAACTGATCCGCGTAGTGGAGGAGCTCTAGTTGATGATAACTCCATTCAGTCTAAGCTATCAGGTAAATATGGAAATTCTGATAATTTTCCTGACAGTAATATTTATGTTGATGTATTTAACAAATCAGTATTACTTACTGGACAAGTTAAGGATGATGCACAAAAACAATTTGCTGAAAATATCGCGCGCGGTTATCCTGGTGTAATTAAAATTTATGATTATTTAAACGTTCGCCTACCTTCTTCAATGGGTTCACGGAGCACGGATTCGATGATTACGACTCAATTGAAAACTCAGCTTTTGACAACCAGTGGTGTACCAAGTAATAACATCAAAGTTGTTACTACTGAAACTGTTATTTATATGATGGGTATGGTTACACCAGCAGAAGCAGAATCAGCAGCTAATGTTGCTGCTAAAGTCGGTGGGGCTAGCAAGGTTGTTACTTTGTTTGATTATAAGAGCAGCAAATAATTAGGCTTTTATGACTAGTGCTAAACTAATTGGCGATGCTGCTGAAGATTTGGCTGCGGAATACTTGCTTGCGCAAGGTTTAAAACTAGTACAGCGTAATTTCTATTCGCGTTTTGGTGAGCTTGATTTGATTATGCGCGATGAGGATAGTTTGGTCTTTGTTGAAGTAAAGCAGCGCCGAGCAGGAATTAATCATGCCATAGAAAGCATTACACCAGCCAAACAACGTAAAATGGTAAAAACTGCCCAGTTCTATTTATTAAAACTCGGACGTGATGTCAATTGTCGGTTTGATGCGGTAGTCATTAATGAATTGGGGCAGGTTGAGTGGCTTAAAAATATTATTATCTTATGAATAATGAGGGGGATTGATGAGTATTTTAGAATTAGTAAAGCAGAATTTTGTCCAAAGTATTGAAACTAAACAAAATGCACAGGCTGCCTTAGCTGAGCCAATTACGCAAGCGATAGAGTTAATAGTTGCGACTTTTAAAGCTGGACATAAAATGCTTGTTTGCGGTAATGGCGGTTCTGCTGCTGATGCTCAACATTTTGCAGCTGAGTTTACTGGGCGTTATGAGATGGAACGCACTCCATTACCAGTAGTTGCATTAACGACTGATACTTCGGCGCTTACCGCAATCGGTAATGATTATGGGTTTGATGTGGTTTTTTCCAAGCAAGTTGAGGCACTTGGGCAGGCTGGCGATATTTTATACGCGATTTCAACCTCTGGCAATTCGGTAAACGTAATAAAGGCAATGGAAGTAGCCAAAGCGCGTGGAATGAATATCATTATCATGGTTGGGCGTGATGGTGGCAAGATGGCAAAATTATTATCTGCTTCAGATGTTAATCTATGTGTACCTGCAGAACGAACAGCACGGATTCAGGAAGTTCATCTTTTGACTTTGCATACTATCTGTGATGGTGTTGATACAATGATGTTTAAATAAAATAAGCAGATTATAATAAATTATACGCTGTTTAAGTTTATCTTTGGAAAGTAATCATTATGCGGACATATTCCTGTATCGTTGGCTGCTTGGTCGCAGTTTTTTTTGTGGCTGGCTGCAGTAAATCGCAATCTTCTAATACGGAATCTACAAATACAACAGTCGCAAATGCACAGGTTGGTAACACTGATGCAAATACCTTTCGCGTGGATATTTGTGCAGAAATTCCAACTTTTGATCCGGTGATGGCTGAAGATTGGTACACTTACCGAGTGATTAACGATCTTTATGCCGGATTGGTTGATTTTGACCAAGCAAATCGTCCGATACCTGGAATGGCAGGAAGTTGGGAAATCAGTTCTGATGGTTTAACCTATACCTTTCATCTACGCCCGAACCTGAAATTTTCTAATGGTACGCCAATTACAGCAAGTGATTTTGTCTATTCCTGGCAGCGTCTGGTTAACCCTGCAACTGGATCCGCTTATGCTTTTTTGTTGAAGGATGTGGTAAATGCTCCGGAAATTATTGACGGTAAAAGCGCGGCTAGTAATCTAGGCGTATCTGCGCCTGACGATAAAACCTTTGTAGTTAAGTTAATCCATCCAACCAATGCGTTTTTATCATACATTACTACACCTAATGTTTTTGTGGTTTCTAAAGCAGTAATTGAAAAATATGGTGAGTCTTGGACTCAACCACAAAATATAGTTACTTCTGGTGCATATGTGCTGAAAGAACATGTGATGAATGGTTATATTCTGGCAACTAAGAATCCAGAATATTATGCTGCAAATGATGTCAAAATTGCCAATGTTAAATACTTTCCATTTGTTGATGGAAATGCCTCAATTTCTAATTATAAAACTGGTGCATTAGATGCAACTTGTCAAACTGTACCAATTGATCAATATAAAAAATTGAGCACCGATTATCCTAAAGAGTTGCATACCTTTAAATGGGAAAGAATCGAGTTTCTTAACCTGAATATGCAATCAGCTAAATATGCTAAAAATCCTAAACTACGTCAGGCATTGGCTTTGGCAATTGATCGTACTAATTTGGCTGACTTGGTATTAGGTGCAGGACAAACTCCGCTTTATTCAGTAGTAACTCCGACGATTGAAAATGGTAAATATGCGGATATTCACTATTCTTGGAGCGATTGGCCTCGCGACAAACAGATTGCATTAGCCCAAGAGCTATATAAAGAGGCTGGTTATAGTAAAGAGCATCCGTTGACAGTAAATCTGAAATATCAGACTAATGACCTGAGCAAAAAAGTTATGGTTGCGGTTATGTCAATGTGGCAGGAGGTTTTAGGGGTTAAAGTTAATTTGATTAATGAAGAATTAAAAGTTTTAACTCCGGATCTAAAAAGCGGTAATTATGATATCGCCCAAGGTCGTTGGGGTGCTGATTATAATTCTATTACTACCTATACGCCATTGTTTATTTGTAATAATGGTAATAATCGTTCACACTATTGTAATCCGCTTTATGATGAATTAATTGCTAAAGCTGAAGCGACGGCTGATTTAAATCAGCAGGAAAAACTCTATAAACAGGCTTTGCTATTAGTACTTAATGATTATCCAATTATTCCTTTATTTGAACCAACGCATCAACGATTGGTAAATCCAAGAGTCAAAGGATACAATATTGATAGTAACTATTTGGATAACGTTCAGACCAAGTGGTTCAGTCTTGCTAAGTAGCTAAGAGTAAATCTTTTATTGTGAAAATTAGTACCCAGAAATTACGCGTCGTAGCGAAATTAAATACTTAAAGTTATGATGTGAATAGAGTCAGTTAGCTATTTATGAACCAAAATGATGGCGGAAGTCATTGCTAAATGTGATAACATATTCGTTTGCGTTAATCAATAAGCAAGATGGTAACTCCGTCTAATGTAAAATAAAGACATAGAAATACAGTATAAGTTATGCGTTTGAATCTTTTTATCCGTCGCCCAATCCTAGCCACCGTAGTATCGTTGATTATCATGCTTTGCGGGGTGGTTGCGGTATTTAATTTGCCAGTTAGTCAGTTTCCTAATATTTCTCCTCCGTCAATTGCTATTAATGCTAGCTATCCAGGTGCAAATGCTGAAACCGGAGCAAAAGTTGTTGCAGCTCAAATTGAGAATCAGATGAACGGTGTGTCAAATCTGATGTACATGGCAACATCTACTTCATCAACTGGATCGATCTCAATAACTCTGACCTATAATGTCGGAACCGACTTAAATTACGCAATCAATGAGGTTCTAAACCGCTTACAAGCTGCAATGCCGTTATTGCCAAGCGTAGTACAGCGGATGGGGGTGACAGCGCGGAAAAGCTCACCAGATATGTTATTAACAATCGCGTATTATTCTGATCCGTATATAAATCCTTTGTGGGTAAGTAATTATTTAAGTCGTACAGTAGAGAATGATTTATTGCTATTGCCTACTGTTGGAAATGTGGCAGTATTTGGAACTGGTACTTATGCGATACGCATTTGGCTAGATCCAAATAAAATGCAAAAATTACATGTTTCGGTAGATGATCTACAAAACGTGATTAATGACCAGAACGAAGAGTATATCGTTGGGCGAACTAATGCCGTGCCGGGTTCCAAAGAAGAGATGCTTACTTTAAATGTCCATGGGCAGCCCATGTATGATAGTGCAGAACAGTTTGCTAACATTATTATCCGCAATGATAAAAATGAAACAATACGGGTTAAGGATATTGCTCGTGTGGAATTAGGTGCGAGTACCTATAGTACTATTGGTCAAATTAATTTCCGCGATGAAAAAAATAAATTTAAGCATTATCCATGTAGTATTATGCAGGTATATTTGACTCCAGGTGCTAACCAGCTTGAAGCTAAGCAAGAAATTCTGAATAAGTTGGAAGAAGACTCTAAGCGCTTTCCTTATGGGTTACATTATCGGATTACTATTGATAACTCTCGTTTTGTTCAGGCATCAGTACATAATGTGGTCGAAACACTTGAAATTGCCTTTGTATTAGTAGGTTTGGTAATTTTCTTGTTTTTGCAAAACTGGCGTGCTAGTCTGATTGCTATTTGCTCAATTCCTGTATCAATTGTTGGTACGATGGCGTGTTTGTATGTATTTGGCTTTTCACTTAATACTCTAAGTTTGTTTGCCTTGATTTTGGCAATTGGGATTGTCGTCGATGATTCAATTGTGATTGTTGAGAATATTGAGCGCTTACGCGAAACTCATCCGGAGTTAAAACTCCGCCAAGTTATTGAAATGACCATGCAAGAAGTATTTGGTGCAATTGTAGCGATTGTTCTAGTCCTAAGTGTAGTGTTTATCCCAGTGATGGCATTGCAGGGGCTTAGTGGGATCATGTATCGTCAATTTGCGGTTACTATTGCTTGTGCTGTTGTTCTTTCTGGGATAAGCGCATTGACATTTACACCAGCAATCAGTCACTTGATTTTAAGGAAAACGGTAGAAAAACCGAAGTTTTTGGCTTGGTTTGATTATTTCTTTGAGAAACTAACTGCGCTTTATGTGCGGATGGCAACGTATTTGATTAATCGTAAAAAGATGGCGGTGTTATTGTGGGCTGCGGTGGTAATTTCTATGATTGCCATGTTTAAGTCTATTTCAATGGGATTTGTACCGAATGAAGATCAAGGTCTTTTGTTTGCGACTATTAATCTACCATCTGCTAGTGGGCTAGCTGAAACCAAGGCTAAAGTCGATATGATGGTTGAAAAATTAACCAAAAATTCGGCGATTGATTCTGTGGTTAGTGTCTCTGGTTATGATTTTCTTGATTCTGGTAACCAAAAGACCTATGCGGCATCATTTTTTATTGTACTTAAAGATTGGGATTTGCGTACCAAACCGGGCAGCTCTGCTGATGATGTTATCAAACAAATCAATATGATGGGAGCTGGAATTTCCGGTGCAGTTGTACGGGCATTTAATCAGCCACCGATGCGTGGACTTAGTACTACTGGGGGAGTTGAATTTTATGTTGAAGATCGGGTAGTTGGAGATCCACATAAGTTACAGGAAATTTGCGAACAATTAATGAAGCGCTTCAAAACGCACAAAGAGGTTGCACTTTCCTTTCAGACTCTTGATACCAATGTGGCAGAAATTAGTATCTTACCAGATATCGATCGTGCCAAAATGTATGGTGTTGATTTGAATGGCTTGTATAACGCAATCCAAACGATTTATAGTAATAATAACGTCAATTATGCTTACATTATGCAGGATTTAGTTTGGGTTATTATGCAGGCTGACTATCGCTTTAGAGCGACGATAGCTAATTTAGACAATGTTTTCGTTCATTCAAGCAATGGAACAATGGTGCCAATTAATAGCTTGGTTAATGTAACTAACGGGCGTGATGCGCAGGTAATTCAACGCTTTAATGATTATATTGCATCTAAAATTGTGGTTAATCCAGCACCGGGTTATTCTGCTGGAGATGTGATGAATGTTATTCAGCAAGAAATAGTAACTTTACCAAAAGGCTATGATTACGATTGGTACGGTACTAGTTATATGCAACGTCAGTCACAATCGACCTCGGGAGTTGCATTCATCTTCTCCATAATCATGATCTATTTGGTGCTTGCAGCGCTTTATGAAATGTGGAGTTTGCCGTTTGTTGTATTGCTTGGAATTCCTTGTGCGCTATTTGGCTCAGCGGTAATTTTACTTCTAAGTGGTAAGACCAATGATCTCTATTTCCAGATTAGTCTGATTGCTCTTATGGGCTTGTCAGCCAAAAATATCATTCTTTTGGTTGAATTCGCACTTCAGCATTTTAAAGCAGGACATAGTGCAGAAGATAGTGCTATTTACTCCTTACGCCTGCGCTTTAGACCAATTGTGATGACCTCAGTTACGTTTATTTTTGGTACATTACCATTGGTATTTGCCAGTGGTGCCGGAGCTAATGCTCAACATTCAGTTGGTTTGGGAATTATTGGTGGTATCCTTGGTTCAGTCTTTATTGGAACTTTATTAACCCCAACGTTTTTTGCAATGATTATGAAGCGGAGAAAGAATTAATGCTACGTTTTTTTATTAATAATCCGGTTTTTTCATCGGTAATTTCAATTATTATTGTACTTTGTGGTTTGGTAGCGATTGTAAATCTGCCATTAGCAGAGTACCCAAATATTGCTCCGCCAACAATCACGATTAGTGCTCATTATCCGGGTGCTAATTCTGAAACTGTGCAAAAGACGATTGCCTCACCAATTGAAGATCAGGTAAATGGTGCTAATGGTATGATTTATATGAATTCAGTGATGTCTGGTAATGGTGATTATAACCTGGTTGTAACTTTTGCTACCGGAACTAATTTAAATGCTGTGATCGGAGATGTATTAAATCGCTTAAATACTGCTTTACCAATGCTACCAACCGTGGTGCAAAATCTTGGTGTAACAATGCGTAAAAGTTCGCAGAATTTATTGATGTCATTATCAATGCAGGGCGATGGGCGAATTGATCCGATTTATCTAAGTAACTATGCTTATCGTGCGGTTTATACTGAATTGGTGCGGGTAAAAGGTGTCGGTGATGTTGAGATGGTCGGTGCTCGTACTTACTCAATGCGGATTTGGTTGGAACCTGATAAATTAGCTAAATTAGGTCTTACTCTTAACGATGTTGAGAATGCAATTAATGAGCAAAACGTACAGGTTGCAGTGGGGCAGGTTGCTACCCCACCAACTGACGGACGAAGTCTCATGGCAATTAATTTGGTTGGGCAGAGCTACTATAGTGATCCTAAACAGTTTGAGAATATTGTAATTAAAGCCCAAGGCGTGCAATATATTAGGTTGAAAGATGTTGCTCGAGTTGAATTAGGCGCATTTAGCTACGATACCATTAATAAGCTAAACCACGATTCAACTATTGGTTTACAGATATATTTAGATCCAAGTGCCAATCAATTAGCAGCACACACCGCTATTTTGCAAACCATGGAGAAATTATCTCGTCAATTCCCTGATGGTATGACGTATAAAGTTTCATTTGATAATACTAAATTTATTAAAAAAGCGCTGAGTAACGTTGCTGACACATTACGCGATGCGTGTATTCTTGTCGTGCTGGTGGTTTTTATCTTCTTACAAAAATGGCGTGCAACAGTAATTCCAATTTTAACTATTCCGGTTGCGGTAATTGGTACTTTTGGTGGAATGTATGCCTTAGGTTTTAGTATTAATAATTTGACTTTGTTTGGATTAATTCTTTCGATTGGGATTGTCGTCGATGACTCAATTGTCGTGATCGAGAATGTCGAACGGATTATGGAGCAGCAAAAATGTAGTGCCAAACAAGCAAGTATAAAGTCAATGGAAGAGGTTGCCAGTGCTTTGGTTGCCATTGTCTTAGTTCTTTGTTGTGCATTTATTCCTTCAGCGTTCTTGGGCGGGTTAACTGGGATTTTATACCAGCAGTTTGCGGTAACTATTGCAATATCAGTAGTTTTATCAGGGATCGTTGCTCTGACTTTAACTCCGGCATTGTGTGCAATTTTCTTAAAAGACTCAACTCATCAAACACATCAGTTTAAAGCTTTTGTTAAGTTTAATCAGTTATTTGATAAATTTACCAATCTTTATATTCATGCGGTGAAATTTTTATTAGAATGGCGTAAGACATTTATTGGCGTATTTATTGGCGTTTTAATGCTAACTGGTCTGATTTATGCTATTTTACCAGTTGGATTTATTCCTAATGAAGATAAAGGATTTTTTACCACTCAGATTACTTTACCAAATAACGCTTCAGTAGAGCGTACTAGTAAAGTAGTAGATCGCTACATTACTCATTTACTTGGTGATAAGAAAAATGTTGATAATACCATTAGCTTAATTGGGATTGATGAATTACATGCTGGTTCAATCAAGACCAATGTTGCAACAGTTACTACTGACTTGGTTGATTGGGATGAACGCAAGGCAGATGTTAATCAGCTGATTGAGGAAGCCAATGAATACGGAAGTACTGAGAAAGACGCTCGTTTTATTGCCTATAATCAACCAGCAATTGATGGTTTGAGTAATACCAATGGTATTGAGATGTATATTCAGGATAAAGTAAACGGTGATTATTATGCGCTGGATAAGTATGCACGGGCAATTACTGATGAATTGAATAAAAATCCAGATGTTGCACGTAGTTATTACATTTTTAATCCTTACAATCAAGCATACAGTGTGATAGTTGATGTTAATCGTGCTAAATTCTATGGCTTACAGGTAATGGATATTTATAATACCCTAGAAGCCAATTATGGGCCTGATTTGGTTAATTATTTCTACCGTATGGGTGATTTATTCTGGGTAACTATTCAAGGTGATTACCAATATCGCAATTCTCCTGAAAAACTGGATAATCTGTGGGTACGTAACGCAGATGAAAGTATGGTTCCAGTTAATTCCTTGGTTACTACTTCAATGACAACCTCGCCGGATGTAATTGAGCGCTTTAATGATTATTTGGCAACTAAAATTGTGGTTGAACCAAAGAATGGTATAACGGTAACGCAGATAATGAAGGATATGGCGCAAGCTGCTGACAAGATTTTGCCTAAAGAATACAGTCATACTTGGTATGGAGTGAGTTATCAACAAGATAATGGTGGCGGAACATCAACCTTCGCCTTTGCTTTTGGTATGGTAATGATCTTCTTGGTGCTAGCGGGACAATTTGAGATGTGGCGCCTGCCTTTGGTGGTAATTATGGCAATTCCATTTGCTTTATTTGGTGCTGGTGCGATTCTATTTATGCGTGGTCTAGATAATGATTTATATTTCCAGATTAGTTTGATTACGCTCTTGGGGCTATCCGCCAAAAACTCAATTTTGATTACCGAGTTTGCGATTGAGCATTGGCGTGAGGGAATGTCTACAGTTGATGCTGCTCTAATTGCTGCGAAACAACGTTTTAGACCGATTATCATGACTTCGTTGGCATTTATTTTGGGTGCGCTACCGTTAGCAATTGCTCATGGTGCTAATTCAAATGCCGAACATTCGGTTGGAACTGGGATTATCGGTGGGATGCTTGGCTCAACTTTGATTTCAATCATCTTTGTGCCTCTGTTCTTTGTGGTGATTATGGGCAAGAAAACACATATTCAAGATGAAGAAGATTAATTACTTCTAAAAATAAAGAAAGAGGTGTTCTTTATAAGCACCTCTTTTTTTATGACAATTAGATATTTACAGTTATGACTTTATTTTAGATCATTGAAAATATTGCTGGTGTTGTTAAAAACTACGCTTTAATGATTAAATTGTTTATTAATAATGCTATATATTGTTAAGTGTATCGTTGTAATATATTGAATATGCGTTTAATTTGCAGGATTCACCGGCTTAATCCTGATGGGTTTATTGTATAATATCGACATAAATTTTTTGTTAGACTTATGAGTATGCATAAAAAAAATAGAGTTTTGGGTTTTACCATTATTGAGCTCGTGATTGCAGTTGCAATTATTGGGGTTCTTTCGGCGTTAGCTGTACCTGCGTATCAAAATTATACAATTCGAGCCAAAGTTACTGAAGGGCTTGCATATATGAATCAATATAAAACTGACGTAATGGAGTATTATGCTTCGCAGGGGCATTTTCCGGATTCAGTTGCAAATCTGACTAGTAATAATGACTCTTCAACTTACGTTGAAAGTATTGAAATTCATGGTGGTGGTTTAATTTATCTGAAGTTTAGAAATATAGCAACCTATCCGACTAATCTTCTGTTTATGAAGCCTACAGTAACTGAAAGCGGAAGTATGACATGGATCTGCGCAAATAAACTAAATAATACTACAAGTTTAGCAGATCAGTATGTGCCATCAAATTGCCGAAATAATATCCCATTTACCTTTTCTCAAGGTGGTTATAATTTTAACACCATAATTCCTTCTGTTGGTAGCAGTGTTGCGATGATTTTAAATCCTGATAATAACTCTTTTGAACCAATTGGTAATTACATTAACGCTCCAAGATCTACAGGGCAATGCGGTGGTGGTGAATTATCTCTGGGCGATGGTACTTATCAAAGTAATAATAGTTATGGTAACGGTACACCAGATAGTGGTGCTAATTGTAGTACCTATCCTAAAGAAGAAACTAAAACGGTTACGGTATCCTACTACAGTAACACTTGTAATGACACTAGTACACCACATTACAATGCATCAGGTGTGGTGGTATCAACAACACATACGCATAGTTGTACACCGTGTGTATTAGATCATACTGCACAAGAAGATAAGCCTGGTACATCTACCTATACAGGTGGTAATTCTACTGGCTTATGCCAGAATGGTTCTAGCTATTCACCGGCTTGTGATGGGGGGACTTTTTCGTCTTTTTCACCATACGGCTCAACGAGTGTATATAATTGTGGCAGTAGTTCTACCACTGTTACAACTCCATAGTATCTGCATCTAGTGAGCTTTTAATGCTAGTTGACACTGGAGTCAAAAAACCGAGGAGCGTTGTCTATGGATTATATTTTAAAACTTGATTCGCAGCGAGAATTCTTTGACAGCGGCGCTACCCTCGATTTAAAATTCAGATTACGACAGCTAGCTCAATTAAAATGCGCAATTAAAAAATATGAGACAGAATTATTTGGTGCACTATTTGCTGATTTGGGCAAATCAGAATTTGAAAGTTACGCAAGTGAAATAGGTATAGTTTATCGCGAAATAGACTATATGTCTCAAAATTTATATAGGCTAGTTCGTAAGAAAAAAGTCAAATCACCGCTAAGTATTTTTTACTCGCAAAGCTCAATTATTAAAGTTCCCTTAGGTTGTGTTCTAATCATCGCTCCATGGAATTATCCTTTTCAGCTTTTGATTGCGCCTTTAATTGGTGCAATTGCAGCAGGAAACTGTATAGTGGCTAAGCCTTCGGAAATAAGCCATAACACCAATAACATTATTTGTCGCATGCTCCGCGAATTTTTTGCAGAAGAATATATTCTTGTTGCCGAAGGAGAGGGAAGCCAAGTTGTTTCCTCACTAATTGCACAAGGTAGTTTTAATCATGTATTTTTTACTGGTTCTGCCACTGTAGGACGCCAAGTTGCTACATATTGCGCACAAAAATTAATTCCATATACTTTAGAGCTTGGAGGGAAGTCTCCTGCTATTATTGATAAAAGTGCAAATTTAAAGATTGCTGCCAAACGTTTGATTTGGGGCAAGCTATTCAATTGTGGGCAAACTTGTATTGCGCCAGATTATGTTTTGATTCACAGTGATATTTATGCTGAATTTGTCAAGCAACTGCTGATAGCAGCCAAAGAACTAAATGGTGACAATCTTGAGCAGCTTGGTAAAATAATTAATCAACGACAATTTGAGCGGTTGATAAATTATTTGACTATGGGGGAAGTAATTTTTGGTGGGATTAATGACAAACAAACCTTGAAAATAAGTTTAAGCATACTTGAAAATCCTCTTTGTGATTCGGCACTAATGCATGAAGAAATTTTTGGACCAATTTTACCTTTGGTAAAATATCATACAGATGAAGAGTTATTCAAAACTCTGAGATCTAAACGTTATCCTCTGGCGTTATATCTTTTCAGTAATGATAATATGTTAAATCGCAAGATTGGTACTGAAATTGAATCTGGTGCAATTGGTATTAATAATTGTTTATATCATTTTGTTAATCATAATTTACCTTTCGGTGGCATAATGACAAGTGGTAATGGCTCTTATCATGGAAGATATAGTTTTGAAGTTTTCACTCATTCCAAGGCCTTAGTTAAGAGTAATAATTTTCCTGATCTAGCAGCAAAATATCCCCCATATACCAAATTGAAATTAAAATTTTTAAAATTGTTTAGTTAGCTAAATCTATATTGTGCTATCATAGGTTTGTTATTTTAGCTATAGTGAATAGGTGGATGATATAGTGATGGTAAACAAAAATGATTTACGTAAATCAATGCGCAGCAAACGCGCGCAAATCAGTCATATAGATGCAGCGCTGGCTGAGAGTAAATTGCTGGAAGCGTTAAAGCCATTATTGACAGCTGCAGAAAATATTGCTATTTATCATGCTTCGGGTAGTGAGCTTAGTTTAAGTACTGTAATTCGCTATTGTCTGGAAGACGGCAAAAATGTATTTACTCCTGTTGCGGTGCGTAGCTCTAAAATTATCCGTTTTGAACAGATTGTTGAAGCTGTGCCACTCGATATTTTCTACCCCGAAAATTATGAATTAGGCTTTGAATTAAAATGGTATAATTTAGACCTTGTACTGTTGCCGCTAGTAGCTGTTGATGAATCTGGATATCGTCTTGGACAGGGTGGCGGATATTATGATAGCACTTTTGCAGAGCGCAAAGATGTGCCCTTGCTGTGTGGTGTCGGCTATGAGCAGCAATTAATTCCTCAGGTTCCTCGTGAAGAATGGGATTTGCGTTTGGATTATTTTGTTTCAGAGCGCCAACTATTAAAATTTACCTAAATACGGAAAAATAATATGCAGTTTATTGATTTAAAAAAACAATATCAGTTAATTAAAGATGATGTTCTGAAAGAGATTAATCAAGTTCTTGATTCCGGACAGTATATTATGGGTGATAAAGTACCTCAGCTAGAAGAGGTGCTTAGTGTTTATACTCGTAGTAAACATTGTATTGGCGTTTGTGATGGAACCAAGGCACTCTTGATTGCCTTGATGGCTTTGGATATTAAGGCTGGTGATGAAGTTATTGTTCCAGCATTTACGTTTATAGCCACGGCTTCAATGGTTGCACTGCTTGGTGCTGTTCCTGTTTTTGTTGATGTTGATGCTAAAACTTATAATCTTGATCCAAGTAAATTAGAAGCTGCGATTAATCCAAAAACAAAAGCGATTATTCCTGTGAGTTTATATGGTCAATGTGCCGATTATGAGGCGATTAATGCTATTGCTGCGAAGCATAATTTGGCGGTAATTGAAGATGGTGCGCAAAGTTTTGGAGCGACGTATCAGGGCAAACAATCTTGTAATCTAACTACGATTGCAACGACCAGTTTCTTTCCTTCTAAACCTTTAGGTTGCTATGGTGACGGTGGCGCAGTTTTTACTAATAATGATGAGCTGGCACAAAAAATCCGTTGGATCCGTGTGCATGGACAGGATAAACGTTACCATCATGCTATACTTGGACTTAATGGTCGCTTAGATACTTTGCAGGCTGGGATTTTGCTAGCTAAAATGCGGGTTTTTGCTCATGAAGTAAAATTACGTGAACAAGTTGCAATGCGTTATAATGCGTTATTTAAAGATGCTAATTGTGTTACACCATTTATTGCCGAGGGAAATACTTCGGTTTATGCACAATATACTCTAATGGTTGAAGATCGTGATGGTTTAATTCAGCATTTGAAGAGTTTAGGAATTCCCACTGCAGTTCATTATCCAATTCCGCTCCATAAACAACCGATTTTTACGCATAATTATCACGGGCAAGATTTGTCAGTCTCTGAAAAGACGGCCGCAAAAGTTGTCAGTCTTCCTATGCACCCTTATTTAGATCATGCGACGCAAGACCGCATTGTTGCGGCAGTTAAACAATTTATCTAAATTACCCAGTCATCTACGTATTTAACAATTCGAGAGGGTGGCTGGCTAATCGTTGCATAAGCCGGAACATCTTGCATTACTACTGCATTAGGAGCTACTTTTGCATTGGCATAAATTGTTGTATTGCCAAGTATTTTAGCTCCTGCGCCCAAAATTACATTATCGCCGATCGTTGGGTGGCGTTTGCTGTTAGCTGTTGAGGGTATTCCTAATCCGCCAAGCGTAACGCCATGAAAAATAGTAACGTTATTGCCAATGATCGTCGTTTCACCAATTACAACTCCCATTCCATGATCAATGAATAAATTATTACCAATTTGCGCAGCCGGATGAATTTCAATTCCAGTAATCCATCGTGTAAAATGTGCCAATACTCGCGAAAGCAGGCGTAATTTTAGCTGCCACAAGCGGTGACTAATCCGATGTAATAAAGTTGCATGAAAGCCGGGGTAAACTAAGATAACTTCCCAGAAGCTGGGTCGCACCGGATCCTGCTTCTGATAGTGGCGAATTAATTCCAACATCTATTTACTTTCTGGTTCAGCAAATAAGGCAGTAGACAGGTAACGCTCAGCAAATGATGGGATGATTACTACAATTTGTTTGCCGCGATTTTCTTCACTGCTAGCAACTTTAATTGCTGCGCTCAGGGCACCACCTGATGAAATACCAACTGGGATTCCTTCTAGGCGTGCTATTTCGCGAGCCATTGCAAAAGACTCATCGTCTGTAACTTGGATTATTTCATCAATAATTCCTAAATCCAGCACACCGGGAATAAAACCAGCACCAATTCCCTGAATTTTATGCGGAGCTGGCTTTCCGCCAGATAATACCGGACTCGCGCTTGGTTCTACTGCAATTGCCTTAAATGATGGTTTATATTTTTTTAAAATTTGTGCTACACCGGTGATTGTGCCACCAGTTCCGACTGCAGAAATCAGTATATCCGCTCCTCCAGCTGTATCCGCCCAAATTTCTTCTGCCGTGGTGTTACGGTGCTTCTCTGGGTTAGCAGGGTTGTCAAATTGTCCAACAAGGTAACTATCGCTAATTTCATCGGCAAGTTGGCGCGCACGTGCAACCGCACCTTTCATACCTTCTGCTGCTGGAGTTAAAACTAGTTCAGCACCTAGATGAGTAATCATTTTACGTCGTTCAATCGAAACGCTTTCCGGCATAGTTAAGATTAAACGATAGCCTTTAGCCGCAGCAACAAATGCCAGACCAATTCCGGTATTACCTGATGTTGGTTCAATCAGTAAAGTTTTGCCGGGAGTAATTTTATTTTGTGCTTCTGCAACTTCAATCATATTGAGAGCAATACGGTCTTTTACTGATGCTAGTGGATTAAAAAATTCTAGTTTTGCTAAAATTTGCGCTTTGAGATTATATTTTTTTTCAAAACTGTGTAGTCGTACCAGTGGCGTAGCCCCAACAGTTTCAGTAATACTGTTATAAATGCGGTTACGAAATGTAGCTGAATTAGCTTGAGTCATAATAATGGCCTTTAATAAAATAATTTATATAAAATATATGCAGCTGCGATTCTGCTTAAAGAACAAAACAAAAGTAATAGATTTATGTGATAAATTGGGTAGGTGTTGCGTTAGCAACAACAAGATAAAGTATTTGAAGCTGAGAAGTAGAAAACGTTGATTAATGCTAGAGTAGTTGAACTCGACACAAGGGTATTGCTGTGCGAGTGGGCATTATGCCGTAAAGTGATTATTTGTGCTTGCATTTTAATTTCCATGTCAAACAGGTATCTTAAAAAAATAAATCCTGATGTGTAGATTTTAAGACTAATTTAAAAAGAAAGTCAAATTTATTTTTTAAAAAGATTATGTTTTAATGGAATGAATATCCATTTTGGATGGCAATAAATATACTCTATCAGGTATAATTAAGTTATACTGATTTGTTGTGTACCTGTAAGCTATTTTTTGCTGGTTTTAGCGAGTTATCTTGCTAGAGTAGTCTGTTAAATCATTGGTGCTGTAGGTTTTTGCAACGAGGAAAATATTTTAAGAGGATCGGTTGATGATGAAAATAAGTATGCGTAGATTGTGTTTTTATATGAGTGCCCCAATAACTTTAAGTTTACTTTCAGCTTGCGGTAGTGGTTCTTCTGGTAGCAACAATCAAAGTATTCCACAAGCAGTAAGTTATGCGCCATTTAATTGCCCAGGAACTAATAATGTTTCATTTCCAGGCGTTTCTGGAGTGCGCGGTGTTGATGGGGTGGAGTCTCAGGTATATGTCACTGGAGTATATGTTCAGTATGGTGCAAATCACGGCTTCTTGTACCAAGGACCTGTAACGGGTGGTGGCGTGTGTAATCAATTTAATTATCCTTCTTCTCCCGGCGTGACAGTAACAAGCACTTCACCATACGGACCGGATAACAATGGTGCAGGTAAGGTTGTGGTGGTTGGCAGCTATACTACACTTGAATCAGGTACTTTAACCCAACTGGGAATGCTTTATCAGGGTTCGGCTGATGGCTCAACTACCAGCGGTTATACTACACTTAATCCCCAGTCTTTAACTTCTGATACAGTAATTAATACTTTGGGGCACAGCACAATGGGTGGCATAGTAGTTGGTAATTATGATACTAGGTTATTAACCGGACAAACATTTATTTACAATATTAATACCGGAACATATTATTCATTGACTAGACCGGGTGGCTCGGCAAGCATTACGGCATATGGGATTTGGTATAATGGTGGAACTAGCTACACCATTGCTGGTGGTTACAGTGCAGTCGACCAAGGTGGAACTAATGTTGGATTTATTACTGATTGGGATTCTGCCACTCAACAAATTTCGCACTTTAAGACCCTAAATTATAATAATATGCCAGCATCAGTGGTTGGAACCCATTTTGAGGGGATTACGAGTGATGGTAACGGCGGATATAACTTAGCTGGTGACTGGCAATATATCGGGCAACCAACAACGCCTTCATTTGCGAATATTTCACGTAATGCGGATGGTTCTTTTGCAACTCCTAGTTGGATTGGGTTTGCTTATTATCCGGGTGCATCTTGGACGTCAGCTAATACGATTTATAAAAACTATATTCTTGGTTTGTATCAAATGGGAACTCCTACATATGATTATGGATATGTTGCAACAATAAATTAAGTATATTCATCGTCTTTGAATCTTGTACTTTGTCGAATTTCAAAAAAGACTTGTCATGTACTTCTGAGTACAGATCTTTGCCTTTTTAACAATACTTCGCGTCCAAGAATCAAGTATTTCGAGTATATGAAACAAAAATTAGTTTATTTTCTAAGGAAGTATTATTATGCGTGGTGTGATTAAATTATTACCAATGATGTTGGTGGCTGCAATTACTGCTTGTGGTTCCGGAGGTGGATCCTCGACTGTGGTTAATCCAGTGGTTAATGGTTGGAGCTGGGTAGGAGGAAGTAACGAAAGCGGTGCCTATGGCATCTATGGTTTGCAAGGGGTTCCTTCTACAACTAATATGCCTGGTGGGCGATATATTGCGGTTAGTTGGATTGATAATGATGGTAATTTTTGGTTATTTGGCGGCTCTGGTAATGCAGCAAGTGGCGCTAGCGGTAATCTTAATGATTTATGGAAATATATTCCATCAACTAATCAATGGGTGTGGATGACTGGTGCAAGCTCAACCAATGCTTATGGCAATTATGGAACTATGGGTGTTGCGGCTGCAGGTAATTCACCGGGTGCTAGAATTGGCGCAGTTAGTTGGAAAGACAAGGCTGGTAATTTATGGTTATTTGGTGGTTTTGGTTATGCAGCAAGCGGTGCATCTGGTGCTTTAAATGATTTATGGATGTATAGTATCTCCAGCAATCAATGGACATGGGTTAGCGGGGCGAATACAACAAGTGCTTCTGGAGTTTATGGCACTAAAGGAACACCTTCAAATTCTAATGTGCCCGGTGCTCGGCTTGGATCAGTTGGTTGGTTAGATAAAAATGGCAATATTTGGCTTTTTGGTGGGGCAGAGGATATTTTAACTGCTCGGGTACATAATGATTTGTGGAAATTCAATCCCGTTAGTAGTGAGTGGACATGGGTTGGTGGCGAATCTGCGGTTAATATACCCGGTGTTTATGGTGTTCAGAGTGTCGGGGTATTAACTAATCAACCTGGTGGAAGGTTGGATTCAATTAGCTGGCAAGAAAGCAACGGTAGGGTTTGGGTGTTTGGTGGGCACGGTATAGATGCTGTTGGAAATCTTGGTAACCTAAATGATTTATGGAGTTATAGTCCAGATACTGGAGTTTGGACATGGAATAGTGGAAGTAATGTTAGTGGTGCATATGGGATCTATGGAACACAAGGCGTTTCATCGCCAAATAGTATTCCTGGTGCACGTGAGCATCGAGTACCAATTTCATGGATTGGTAGCGGTGGAAATTTATTGATGCTGGGCGGTGATGGTAATGGAGCAAGTACGTCTGGTATTCTAAATGATTTGTGGAGTTATAATCCAGCAAATAATCAGTGGACATGGATCGGTGGTAGTAATGAAAGTAATGCTTTTGGTAACTACGGTAGTTTGGGGTCTGTTGCGGCAAGCAATCAGCCCGGTGCCAGAATGGATGGTATTGGCTGGGTCGATAGTAGTGGTAATCTATGGCTCTTTGGTGGCTCTGGAAATGGGGCTAGTAGCAATGGCTATCTAAATGATTTTTGGAAATATAATTAAGACGTTTAAAGGTAAGAAATTAAGATGAAGAAAAATTTGTTATTAATGAGTTTAGTCACTGGCATGATTGCAGCTTGTAATTCTGGTTCATCAAGCAATAATAATGCTGCTCCGGCTACGCCAATTCAATACTCAGCGATTCATGGTTATAATGACGAGAGTGCTCCTACTTTAGTGACTGGGATTCGTGGTGTGAATGGTTCGTCATATGTTTACATCAGTGGGGTTTATAGTAGTACGACTAATTCAGGATTACTTTATGTAGGACCAATATCTACTAATGGTGGAACCTGGCATTTATTGAATTATCCTAGCTCGACAGGAGTCACCGTAACTAGTACTTCATTATATGGTCCGAATAATGGTGATACACCAGGAACGGTGCAGATAGTAGGTAATTATACCACCGTTGAATCGGCAGGTTCTGCAATTGGGCTTTTGTATCAAGGCGCAGTGGACGGAAGCGGTACCTGGAGTACCTTGTTGCCGCCATCTCCGGATAATAGTAACGTGATTAATACTATTGCTCATAGTACAATGGGTGGCTTAGTTGTTGGTAATTATGATACTCGTTTAGCAACTGGAAAAGCTTTCATCTATGATATTACAAAGAATACTTATACTAACTTGACTAAACCGGGAGCAGTGAGCATTACGGCTTATGGCATCTGGTATAATGGAGGAACCAGCTACACTATTGCCGGGGGTTATAGTGATGCTAATGCTCGCGGAATTACTACAGGCTATTTGGTGGATTGGGATTCTGCGACCAATACTGCCTCACATTGGACTAGCTTTAATTATTTGAATCAACCAGTCAATTCGATAGTTTCGCATTTTGAGGGCATTACGACTGATGGAAATGGTGGTTATAATTTAGCGGCAGACGTAGCCTTAGCATCCGGCGTGGCTGGTGCTGCATTTGTTAATGTGCCACGCAATGCAGATGGAACTTTTGGTACTGCCAGCTGGACTAATATTGCATATCCGGGAGCAAGTATTATTTCGGCAAATACTGTCTATCAAAATAATATTTTGGGGGTATATATTCCAACGGGAAGCTCTTCGGTATATTCATATCTGGCAACATTACCTTAAACACTATTGTTCTTTATTGTAGGCGCAAGGTTAAATCAATTATTTATTATCGTTGATTTAACCTGCTCATTAAGCTTGATTTTCAATTATTATGTGCGTTTCGTCAAAAGATGAGATGAATAATAGATTAATGAACAGCGGAACAATCATAATCAGGGTTACAATTTTTAGATTCTCAATATGAATGGCTGAGATAGTTAAGTTGTGGAGGTTGATTGTAATTGCTGGCATTAAACTACCAATTATTGCACTGATAACTGCGGTCATTATGATTAATGCGCTAAATAAGCAATCATGGGTTTTAATTAGATTGAAAATTGCCAAGCTGATAGCCACAAGCGCAAAACACCACGGTAATGTTATTAGACCACAATTGGCGATTAACAAGCTACTGATGATTAATTTTCGATTTTTAATAGACATTGCGTAATTCACTGACGATTATAGTTATGGATGTCGTGATTATCGCAATTTTGCTATGTTGCTACAATAGATAAAATTTCTATACAGTGCACTAAATAAAAGTGCACCGTATAGTAGAGTATTATCCGAGGTTAGTTACTGCTAGAGTATTTTAAAGCTTGTTGTACCCATTCGGTAGCAAGATTTTGGAATTCTTCCACAGTATTACTATTCATACGGAATTTTTCACCACTGATAGTTGTAACTGTTTCTTTCAGTAATTTTTCGCTTTGGCTATCAACAACTTTAATTTCTACAACCATAATTGGTTTTTTATTGTCTAAGCCAGTTGCCATCGAAGCTAGCTTGATGGCTGCTGAAATTGGCACTAAGTCACGCGGTTTAAAGCTATCACCTTCAAGAACTGCACCAGTGATTGCCACATTTACGCGCGCTACACCAGGACCAGATTTGTCTGTAATCGCCAGTTTATTGCTGACAATTTGCTGGATTCCTTTATTGATGTTAGTTCGTGCTTTTTCAATTTGTTCAGCTGTCACACCGCTTTCAGTAGCAGTTTGGTATAACGCAACTGGCGCAACAAGTGCTGCATGATAATCACTAAGTTTAGCATCTGGAGCTTTGTAGCTGTAAATTTGTGTTCCATCTGGGCTAGGAATTGGTTTCAATAAGCCATAATTTGGTAAAAAGCCTGGAGGTTTAGTAGTTGGATCCATTTTTGTTGCACAGCCAGCAAGTAATACGCCTAAGCCCAGCGCTAACGTAAAATTAAGTGATTTTTTCATAAATGAGTTCCTCTAAATTTATTATATTCCAGACTATATTATTAATTAGATTTGATTGTTGTGGTGCAGCTATTTTTGCTTTTTGCCCAAATTTTATACTTTTTGAGAAAATTTAATTCCAAATTTAGCAAATATGTCGTATTTTGACATAGTTGTGTTAATTGCCACGTATCCCATTTTGCCTTGAAATAGGTACTAAATAAATAATTAACATAGATTGTTTTTATAATATAATTGACACTTATTGAAATTCAAACAAATAATGAATTTATAAGTCAAGGCGACTTATGGTGGTGTTCTCACTATTTTGTGTGATTGTTTTGCTTTTTATACATTGTCCTACTTTTTAAGGTTTCTAGAGCTTATGTTTATAAAAGAAGAGTATGCGATTAAGCTAGGAAAGACTCCTGTGTTAAGTGATGAAGAGGCATTGTGTCAGTATATATGGTATCTTAAGAATATCTGTCAGAACGAAATGGCACTGATAAAAAATGTGCTTTGTGAATTTATTGCTTTTACTGACTCAATGGCACAAGAGTTCGATCTTGGAGCAGAGATTCTTGGTGAAACTTTTAATACCGCACGTAATATTCCAGTAAAAATTCGTGAAAACATTCGCGAACAGGAACTTAAGCTTTTGGCGGATGGACATCCGCAAACTTCGTTTTATTTTTATCAGAAAAACTCGGAAATTCGTCATTATCTGGTGCGTAAACGTATTCTATTAAATCTTGCTACCAATAAAGCGGTGGGGATATTGGTAAATACCGAGCGAGTTTTACCTAATTTACACCGTAAATTTTTACAGCGCGAATTTCTTGGCATGTCTAATCAATTGGAAGTTAGCATTACACCTAGTTTAACGTCTATACAAAAGCAAATTTTGTTCTGCTTATTGATTGGAATCAGTAATCGTAAAGAGATTGCCCAAACGTTGAGTACGATTACGGGCAACTCAATTACGGATGTCAAGGTTAAAAATGAATTACAGGTATTGTACCGTGAATTTCATTGTAGTCATTCTAGCCAGTTAATCCAACGGTTGCTTAGTGAGCAAATATATCTGGATCTATCTGAATTTCCAATTAATCCAGGGAATTATTTGCTTTAAATCCAGTTGACTGATGTTGACGTTGCTTTTGATAGTTCTAATATCAATTGAAGGGTGCTTTTTAAATTTTCTATTTGTGTACTTGAAGTCTGGATGAATAAACGGTACAATACACTTAGTTGGATAGATGTAGCGAAGTTGCTGCAATATCAGTGATATTTTGCGGAGGTTCTTCCGTCAATCGTTGTTGCTTATTTTAAGAAAGTTTTTTGCTTATGCCTCTAGCCTATAAATCCACTCATCCACTTATCAAAACGTTTTTGATTGCATTTTTACTGTTAGTGGTTTATTGGGGCTATGAAGTATTCTTTCCACGTAATTTACCTGCAAATCCATATCGAATTGTTGTTAGTAAAGGTGAGTCGGCATCAAAAATTGCTCGACAGTTGGAGAGTGATAATGTAATTAGTAGTCCGCGCTTATTTGTTTTGGTTTCGCGGATGATGGGAAAAGACAAAAAGATCACTGCTGGGATGTATATCTTACATAAGCCACTTTCACTAATTGAACTAGTTGAACGACTAAGTAACGGTAAGCCGGATGAAATCAGTATTACAATTTTAGATGGTTGGAATTTTAAACAAATTCGCAATATTTTAAATAGTGAATCGCAGATTGCGCATTTGACTGAATCAATGACTGAATCGCAGATTTTGGCAACTCTTAAAGTCAACTATCCTCGAATGGAGGGCTTAATTTATCCTTCAACTTACTTTATTGCGCCGGGTCAATCCGATCTTGAGGTAATGCAGCACGGTTACAAACTCATGCAGGATAAATTAACTGAAGCATGGCAGTCTAAGAATAAAAATGCGCTTTATTCTAATCCATATCAATTATTGATAATGGCAAGCTTGATTCAAAAAGAAACTAATGATCCAGCTGATATGGTGCAAATCTCGACGGTATTTAACAACCGTTTACGCAGCAATATGCGCTTACAGGATGATCCAGCAGTTTTTTACGGTTTAGGCAATCGTGATAAAATTACCCGTGCAGATTTTGCGATTGATACGCCATACAACACTTATATGCATAATGGTTTACCGCCAACGCCAATCAGTACTCCATCGCAAAAAGCTTTAGATGCAGCAGCAGCGCCTAGTGATGATTACAAGCTACTTTATTTCATTGCAATTGGAAATGGTAAAAGCAAATTCTCGACGAGTTTTGAAGAGCATAGTAAAGCTGTCGATAAATATTTAAAGAAAAAGTAACTGCTCGGACTATTTCGTAATAACGTTGTTGTAAGGCTCCTCATGTACTTTTCATGTACACTACGTCGCCTTGCGACTAGCCTTTGCTTCATGTTCCGGCAGTTATATATGAGTAATTACAGAGAAAATAGGTTGAACTTATGAAGCGTGGATTATTTATTTCAGTAGAAGGCATTGACGGTGCTGGTAAATCAACACATGTTGAATTTATTCGTGAGTATTTACAGAATAAGGGGCTTGAGGTAATTGTTACCCGCGAACCAGGCGGGACAGTCGTCGGTGAAAAAATCCGTGAACTATTACTTACTAGTGAACATATGCACCATAATACTGAGCTCTTGCTTTATTTTGCCTCGCGACAAGAGATTATCCGGCAAGTGATTGTGCCTAATCTTGAAGCTGGGGTCTGTGTCATTGCGGATCGCTTTGTTGATGCGTCAATTGCTTACCAAGGGGGCGGGCGTGAATTAGGCGTTGATAAGATTAAGCAGGTTTATGGATTATTAGAACCAATGTTGACTACTGATATGACTTTTCTATTTGATGTACCTTTATCTTTGGCAATGGATCGATTAAGTCGCGGGCGGGAGCTGGATCGGATTGAACTTGAGTCACGTGAATTTTTTGCTCGGGTACAAAAGACCTACCATCAGCTTGCTGCTGATGAGCCACAGCGTATAAAGAGAATTATGACTAATCATCCGATTGCACATACTAGAGAACAATTGGTTCGTCATCTGGAACATTTATTGACTAAGGAGCATTAGTTTGTACAGTTGGCACGCGCAAGACTATCAAAATTTAGCAACAAATATTAAAAAGCACAGTTTTAATGCTTTATTAGTGCATGGTGCAGCAAATTCGGGGCGTGCGGAGCTTATCAATGAATTAATTAAGTTTGCACTTTGTCAATCACCACAAGATTTAAATGCTTGTGGAAAATGTAGTTCTTGTATTTTGTGGAATGAGGGGAATCATCCGGATATTACCTCTTTAGTCGCGGATAGTTCTGAAGAGCGTAAGAGTTTGCAGATCAAAGTTGAACAGGTGCGGGAGATTATTGATTTTGCCAGCAAATCACGCCACTTATCACCGCGCAAAATTATTCATATCCCTGATGCAATGCAGCTTAATCTAAATAGTGCCAATGCCTTATTAAAGATATTGGAAGAGCCTGTGCCAGAATGTATTTTCATTTTACAGACTAACAATATCAATAAACTATTGCCGACAATTAAGAGTCGTTGTTTTAAATATCAGCTAGCTCATCCGAGATGGAGTGAGGCTTTGGCTGTAGTTCAAGAAAATAATCTTGATAATGCCGAATTTTGGCTGCGTTATTTTCATGGCGAACCATTATTTATACCGCCTTTTGAAAATCATGAGCTGGTTCAATTGAGAACAACGTTGTTAAAGCCTAGTATTGATGCAATTTTTGCATTGGTTAAGGAGCTAGATCCCAAGCGAGTAGGTATGGCTCAATTATTAGATTTTATGTTTAAATGGCTGAGTGACTTACTCTTAGTTAAGCAAGGCAGCGCTGCTAATTATTTTGCTGAGGATACTGAAGATATGCACAAGTTAGTAGTAAAAATTAATTATGATAAGCTTTTTAATTTACAAGAAAATCTGGTGTTTTTAACGCTCTGGAGTGAGCACCCGTTAAATCATAAACTACAATTTGAAAACCTTTTGTTTAAGTACCAACAAATATATGTCTAATTCTATTTTTAACTCCGTACATCATATTGCAATTATTGCATCTAATTATCAGCGCTCCAAACAATTTTATAATGAAATTCTTGGGTTACAGATCATTCGTGAAATTTATCGTGAAAGCCGTGATTCTTATAAGCTTGACTTGCAGATTAACGCGCAAACTCAGATTGAATTATTTTCCTTTCCTAGTCCGCCACCGCGTCCTTCAACTCCTGAATCATGTGGTTTGCGCCATTTAGCTTTTGCTGTAGATGATTTGGAGCAAACGATTGCTCATTTGGCTAGTCATAACGTAGAGTGTGAAGTAGTTCGTGTTGATGAATTTACTGGTAAAAAATTCACTTTTTTTCGTGACCCTGATAATCTTCCTCTTGAACTATATCAAAAATAATAGTAATAGATTTATATTTTCTTACTTAATGGTTTATCTTTGAGGATACAAGTATTTTTGTGTACTCGTTGATTGATTAAAATGTTGTTATGGTACAATTCGTACCTGCGTATTTTTACGCACAATAAAATTATACGAATTATTTAAGGGCTTATGTGATGAAAAAAATATTAGCGCTAGCATTAACCTCTTGTGTTTTCACTGCTGTAGCAGGATCTCCGGTATATGTTGATGCTGGCATCGGTATTGATACGGGTAATAATAACTTAGCCATGAGTGGTGATATTGGCTATATGTTTATGAAGTATTTTGGAATTGAGGGTGGTGTTACTGGTACAAGTAATTATTATTTATTTGATGGTGCGATTAAAGGCGTGCTACCTTTAGGGGTGGTTGATCTTTATGGTAAACTAGGTGCAGGAATTAATGATTATACTGGTGGTGGTAATAACAATACAACCATGGGGTTATTATATGGTGGTGGAGTAGCTTTTCATGTTGCACCAAGTTGGCAGTTACACGTGGAAGATTATACAGTTAGTGGTGCTAATCCTAATTTTCTAATGTTTGGTGCACAGTTCAATTTTTAAATAATATAGTACTGCTGTCTAGAGAAAAATATATGTGGTGTTAGGTGATAAATTGCAAAGAAACGCACTAAAATATTAAGCTTTAGATTATACTGAATAAGAAGCCTTTTTGTGAAAGTTATGTAATGAAACGTTATTTAGATTGCAATGCATCAGATTTGGCTAATATTTCTAAGCATGATTTGCTTCATGCGATTCATGCTAGCGAGGGGCGCGTACTGGTTAGCGAAACTATAGGTGCAACCCAACCTGTATTAATTACTGTTAGTAATGCTGAATTTGCTGCAAGTCAAGGGGCAGATATTCTGGTTTTGAATTTGTTTGATGTAAATAATCCTGTGATTAATGGTTTGCCAAAAGGTACGGCACAGAATGATTACATTCGGACAATTAAATACTTGACTGGTCGAGTTGTAGGCATCAATCTTGAGCCTGTTGATAACAGCTTTGTCACGGATGAAGAGGATCAAGTTTGGGGCGGAATGACTAGCGGTAGGCTTGGTACTGCTGATAATGCTAAACGGGCAGTTGAAATGGGCGTGAATTTCATTATTCTAACTGGAAATCCAGGCAATGGCGTTTCTAACTCTGCAATATGCAACTCACTGCGAGAGATTAATGCTGTAGTTGGCGACAAGTTAATGTTGATAGCAGGGAAAATGCACGCTTCAGGGATTTTGGGTGAATCAGCAGAAAATATTATTACTAAACAGGACATTCAAGAATTTGTATCTGCCGGTGCTGACGTAATTTTGTTACCAGCGCCGGGAACAGTTCCGGGGATCACTTTAGAATATGTTCGTGATTTGGTTGCTTATGCCCATAGTCTAGGTGTAATCACAATGACGGCTATCGGAACATCACAGGAAGGTGCCGACGAATCAACTGTTCGTCAAATCGCTTTGATGTGTAAAATGTGCGGTACCGATTTGCATCATATTGGTGATTCTGGTTATGTGGGTATGGCTTTGCCAGAAAATATTCTTGCTTATAGTATTGCAATTCGTGGTAAACGTCATACCTATACTCGGATTGCGTCATCAATCAATCGCTAATTTCCGAAAATTGTGCAAGTCTGATGGAAAAATGAGGCGGGGTGCTACCGCTTCTTTTTTCAATAGCAAGTTTAACTCAGTTAAGTTTTGCGCGATCATTTTGTCTATGTTTCTTTATTACACGTTAATTGCTTACAAAAATTATAATCAGTGCTGATGGCTGCTCTAAATCCAAGTATAATTACATCTTTAGTGGTAAAATTGCTATGATAATATTAGGAATCGACCCTGGGCTAAGGAATACTGGCTTTGGAGTAATTCATCAATTAGATCAGAGCTCCGCAGCATACATTGGTTCGGGCGTAATTCAGACAGATTCAAGTGAAGAGCTGTCACAAAGAATTAAAAGTATCGTGATGGGGTTAATGAGTATAATCGATCAATACCAGCCTGATATGGTAAGTATTGAAAAAGTGTTTGTTAATGTTAATCCTCAATCAACTTTGTTGCTTGGGCAAGCGCGTGGGGCATGCATTAGTGCTTGTGTATTGAAGAATTTACCTGTTGCAGAATATACGGCACTGCAGGTTAAACAGGCTGTGGTTGGTTACGGACATGCGGAAAAAGAGCAAGTTACCAAAATGGTAATGCATTATTTGAAGTTAAATGGTGCACCACAAGCCGATGCAGCAGATGCTTTAGCATGTGCCTTAGCGCACCAGCATTATGCTAAAATTGGTAAAATTTTTGGAATGGCATCGGTTAAAGCTGGGCGGATTCGCCGCTAGTTAATATAATAATTTTAGATTAAGGGCTCTGGGATTTGAATACTTATTTGTTTTTGATAGTTTTTTGTTTGATTTTAATTGCTTCATTTTTTTTCAATTATATCCAGAAGAAGTTGCAAATTTCTTCAGTAATTTTATTGTTGCTTAGTGGTGTTGTTTTACAGTTTGTATTGCCTACTTTGAGCATGCCAGATGCTTATTTGAAAGTATTCGGGACATTGGGTTTATTAATCATTGTTTTAGAAGCCGTTGTTGATTTGGAGGTGCATCGAGGGAATTACAAAACCTTATTACTTGCCTTAGTCATATCAATAATAATTGTGGTTTTGAGTAGCGGATTGATTGCTTCGGCTTTTATGCTTGCGTATAATTTATCGCTGCATAGTGCGGTTATCTACGCGATTCCCTTGTCAATAGTTAGCAGTGCAATAGTTATCCCTAGTTTGAGTAATTTGGAGGGAGTTACTAAAGAGTTTTTAGTGCTTGAGTCAATTTTTTCCGATATTGTTGGTGTACTATTATTTAATTTTTTAATTAGCTCAAATCAAATTGATTTGATAAATATTAGCAAATTTAGTATGAACTTTGTTTTTATGATGGTTCTTTCCTTACTCACGACAATTGTACTGGGTATAGCGTTGAGTCGTGATAAAGTTAAAAATCTCCATATATTAATTTTGGCAGTGCTGATTTTAATTTATTCTGTTGCTAAGTGGTTTCACTTATCTGCATTACTGTTAATATTAATTTTTGGAGTATTCTTGCGTAATCTGCCAATGATTCTTAATACTCGATTGGGAACAAAATGTTTTGCCAAGCACCTAAATCATTTAACAATACATAAGAATTTACATAGCATGCAAGATTTGATTGAGGATTTAGGATTTATTGTTCGGAGTATATTCTTTGTTTTACTTGGTTATTCAATTAAACTCTCAGGATTGATGAGCTTGAAAGTAATTTTGCTTGGTCTTATGATAGTTTTGGCTATTTATGCAGTTCGTTGGGTAGTAGTGCATCGTACTTTAAAGAGTGATGTACTGTTGGCTACTACTATGGCACCGCGTGGCTTGATCACTGTATTACTATTTTTCCAAATTCCAGATGAATTGCAATCACAGCTTTTTGATGAAGGAATAACTTTCTTTGTAGTTATTATTTCTACATTAATTATGAGTGGCGGCTTATTCTATCGTAATTATACTAAGAGGTTAAAGGCTAATTCATGAAATTTGCAGAATTAAAAGAAGAGTTTTCAGTCCAGTTTTTGGTGCTGGTAATTGTTATTGGGCTGGCAAGTGGCTTACTAACTTATGCAATTAGCTTTGCTGAACACATCTGTCATTATATTTACACTCTTGGTGGCTGGGCAACCTATATTTATATCCCTGCTATGTTTGTCATTACAGTTTATTTGCTAAAAAAATATTTTCCCTATGCAGATGGCAGTGGCTTACCTCAAGGATACGCAGTTGATATTTTTGATGAGTATCGTTTAAATAAAACCTACTCACTCCGCTCAGCAATTGGTAAAGCTATACTGACTTTTATGAGTATTGCTGGCGGTGCTTCACTGGGTAAAGAAGGTCCAACTATCCAGATTTGTTCTTCCTTATTTGCGCAGATGAAAAATATAAGTGTGGTTAAGCAGCGCCTTTTAATTAAACTTGGTGCTGGAGTTGGTGTTGCGGCAGCATTTAATGCTCCAATTGGTGGAATGGTTTTTGCGATTGAAGAATATGTTAAGAAAATTAGTCCAAAAATTGCAACAATTTTAGTTGGTGGAACACTGGGTGCGGTTTTTATATCTAATTTACTAACTGGGAATGAGCCATATATGGGGCAGGTTAGTCCAGCTCAGTTACAACATAGCTGGCATCATATCCCATTTGCAATTTTGATCGGTTCTTTGTGCGGTTTAAGTGGTGCTTTATTTACTAAAGCAATAGTTTTTATGACAGTCAATAAGACCTTTTTTTTGAATAGCTGGCGTAAGAAACATTATTTAATAAATGCTTTAATTTTTGGTCTGGTTGTAGCTTTTATTGGTCATTTAAGCAGCGGTTTATCTTTTGGCAATGGAGCTGGATCAACTACCCAATTTCTGGATAGTTCAACTGATGCTCCGTGGTATTATGCAATCGCGAAGTTTTTTGGTGCAATAGCATCTGTTTCTGCTGGGGTTCCAGGTGGATATTTTTCAACTGCATTATCAATTGGTGCTGGAATTGGTGATTTGGTGCATCATTTTTTTAATACACTTCCGTTAGTTCAGTTTTATTTGCTTGGAATGGCTGGATTTTTGGCGGCAATTACTCAATCACCAATTACTGCTGTTGCGATGGTAGTTGAAATGAGTGGTTCAAGCCAATTTAGTTTGCCGATTTTGTTGTCATGCTTTGTTGCTAGTATTATCTCGGAACAATTTGGTGATAGTGTGTATCATCAACAGGTGCTAAATTACATAGATCCAACTCGTTATAAAGAAACACTCTAACCTACTTAGGCTGTTTTGTAACAATATTAAAGAACAATAAAGAAAGATGAGGCTGTAATGGAAATTCAACAAGGATATAGTAGAGTTGCTAAAACCCTTCACTGGCTAATAGCGTTGCTGATTTTTAGTGAGTATTTTATTGGTATTACTATAGATAATACTGGTTGGAAATGGTTACATTTTCAAGTCGGAAGTATTATTTTGATTTTGGTTTTATGCCGTATAATTTGGCGTATAACTCATGTTTATCCGGTGATGGAACCACGTCTTAGCCGCATCAATAAGATGATGGCACATGCGGGGCATCATACTTTATATTTGCTAATGTTTTTGATTCCGGTATCTGGTTTAGTCTTGGCTTTTACTAAGGGTGTACCACTTGATTTACTTGGGATTCATTTTGAACCACTAATGAAGCCTCTAAACTATCACACTCGTCATACAATTAAAGAAGTTCATGAATATATGGCAAATGGTATTTTCTATCTGGCATTGCTACATGCTTTGGCTGCGATTGGGCATCAGTTTATCCATAAAATCCCAATATTAAGCCGTATGTTACCAAAGTCATGGTCTAAGTTCATTGAGTAGTCATTAATGAGCATAAAAAAAACTAATCTCTTACGCTCGTTAGCTAATGTTAGTGGCATGACGCTTATATCGCGGGTGTTCGGTTTTGCACGAGATATGTTAACTGCGGTTTATTTTGGTGCCAGTCCATTAACCGATGCATTTAATGTTGCTTATAAGTTACCCAATTTATTACGACGCATCTTTGCTGAAGGTGCCTTTTCGCAGGCATTTGTTCCTGTTTTGGCGGAGTACAAAAATACTAAGACTCACTCTGAAACACAGGCTTTTGTTGCATCAATCACTGGTATTTTATCTTTTGTTTTGATTATGGTAACGTTGCTTGGAATGGTCTTTGCCAGTGTGGTAATTTGGATTACGGCACCTGGCTTTACTAGCGACCCGGTTAAATTTGGTATCACGGTTGAGTTATTACGGATAACCTTTCCCTATATTCTATTTATTTCCTTAGCTTCGTTGATGGGCGGAATCTTAAATACTTGGGGTTTATTTTCAATTCCATCTTTTACACCAACAATTCTTAATATCAGTTTTATTATTTTTATTTTGGTGTTCCGTCATTTTTTTGATCCTTCAATTTTAACTTTGGCATGGGCGACGTTTATTGGTGGTTTATGCCAATTAATGTTCCAAATTCCCTACCTTAAAAAAATTGATATGTTGGTACGTCCTAATTTAAATTGGCACAATCCTGCAGTGCGTAAAGTATTACGCTTAATGGGTCCAGCCATTTTTGCAGTTTCGATTTCGCAAATTAGTATGGTTATTAATACAATATACGCATCATTTTTACCTAGTGGTAGTATTTCATGGATGTATTATGCTGATCGATTGATGGAATTTCCTACTGGGGTCTTAGGTGTTGCATTAGGTACTATCTTGCTTCCGAGCTTATCGAGGCACGCTAGTTCGGGAAATCGTGAGAGTTTTTCTAAAATTCTGGATTGGGGTATTCGCTTGTGTTTGCTTTTGGCACTACCTGCTACGGTCGGTTTGGGCTTGCTGGCAAAACCGTTGACGATGACCTTGTTTATGCATGGTAAATTTACCCTTCATGATGTAACAATGACTAGCTATGCGCTAATTGCTTATTCAGTTGGTTTACTTGGATTAATCTTGGTTAAAGTATTGGCTCCGGGATTTTACGCTAACCAAGATATTAAAACTCCGGTAAAAATTGCAATTTTTGTGTTATGTTGTACTCAGTTAATGAATTTAGCCTTTATTGGTCCTTTTAAGCATGCAGGTTTGTCATTATCAATTGGTTTGAGCGCTTGTCTAAATGCCGCTTGTCTGTGCTATTTTCTGATTAAGAAAAAACTTTATCAGCCACGAGATGGTTGGTATGGATTTTTGCTTAAATTATTAACCGCAGTGGTTATTATGGGCTTGGCAATCGAATTTAGTTTATACAAATTGCCATTCGATTTTGCGGGTAATATGTTTATGCGGATTGGCTCATTGATCGTTATAATTATCGTAGCGGCGATAGCATATTTTGCTTCTTTATTTGCTTTAGGTTTTAGAGTACGTGATTTTAGTCATAAAGATCATTTTTAGCTTGCAGAGTTGGGCTTTTTCTGGTATAATCCAGCCCATATTCTTTTGAAAGGTAACTGTTGTGAAACAAAACATCCATCCTTCATATAAAGAAGTATCTGTTACATGTAGTTGTGGTAACTCTTTTGTTACTAAATCTACTCTAGCTAAAGACGCGTTGCACATTGAGGTTTGCTCAGTATGCCACCCATTCTATTCTGGTAAACAACGTTTAGTAGATAGCGCTGGTCGCGTAGACAAATTCCGTCAAAAATATGGAATGTTTGGTCAAAGAGCAGCTAAGTAATTATACTTTGCTTATGTTAAAATAGGTAGCTTAATGCTACCTATTTTATTTGGAACTTAATTTGTGCAAGTAGTTACCCAATGTTAACCTATACACCCAATCCTAAACCTCGTCGCAAAGACCGTCCTTGGTTATTAATCATCATGGTTTTAATCTGGATCGGTGGTGCAACCTTTTTCCACGAACCATGGGAGCCATACGAACCATTTGTAGTTGCTGTAGTCAAGAGTATGATTGCAACCAATTCTTGGTTAGTTCCATATATTGCTAAGGGTACGCCTTACCTCGATCTCCAACCATTTTACTTTTGGCTTTACGCGCTAATTATTAAAATTTTTGATTTTAGCAATATTGTAAACGCCGTTCGATTGATTAACTCTGTAATTATTTTTGCCGTAATTATCTTGATGGGGCGAATTGGGTCAGGACTTTTGGCGTTCAAAAATGGTCGCAGTGTCGTAATGATTCTAATTAGTAGCATTGGTTTTATTAATAATGCCTACCAATTGGCTCCTAATTTGGTTATTCTTCTGGGCTTTGCATTATATTTTTTAGCTTTACAACAGTCTTCAGATCGTCCAGGTATTTCCGGCTGGATGCTTTCAGTTGGTTTAATCTTTATTTCCCTTAATTTCACTGGTGAATTTTTAGTTATTGCATTGTTAATGTTGGTTATTTTGCCATTCTTAAATCGTGAGTGGCGGAATAATGATTATTACATAACTGCGCTTTCAGGTATTGCATTATTTGCTTTAATCTTTTTCTCTTACGCTTGGCAGTTAAATAATGTTGATCATGAGTTTTTTTTACAATGGAAAACGCGATATACCGCTTTTTTTGTTTTCAACCCAATATTATGGTTAAGTGATATTGGTTTTTATGCGCAGACATTGCTTTGGTATGTGATTCCAAGTTGGATGCTAGTTCTGTGGACGATATACAAACGACGCAAGCGAATTTTTGCTGATAAAATTTTGGGAGCAAGCGTTTTGTTTATCGTTCTACTATTTAGTTTTGCATGTTTAAGTGGGCAGCAGCAAGAAGCTAAAATCTTTCCTATAATAATTCCATTTGTCTTGCTTGCTTCTGTTGAAATTGACTCGATTCGGATTAGCATTGTGTCACTGATGAATTGGTTTTGTATTTTCACTTTTGGTTTAGCTGGTCTTATTATTACAGCATTATATATTGCACTCAATTCTGGTTCGCCAGCAGATTTATTTAGTAAAGCCCAGTTTTTTGCTCCAGATTATGTATTTCAATTTAATGCTTGGCAATTGGCTTTGGCAGTACTGATTAGTGGAATCTGGTTGTTTATGATTACCCGCAAGCAAATTCGGGGCAGGGAAATGGTTAGTAATTGGGCAAGTGGCAGCACTTTTGTGCTGGTATTGTTTGTGTCCTTGTGCTTACCATGGTTTAACTCGGTGCTGAGCTTTAAAGATATGGTTGAAAGTAGTCGTAATTATCTCAAAAATAATGCTACGTCATGCGTTGCTACCAATGGAAGTAATAAGTTGCAAAATGCAATCTGGTATTATTATGCAGATATTAATCTGAAGCCCGAAGCAGATTTTGCTACAGGAGAGTGTAGGCAGGCTCTAATTGGAGTTGAGCGTAATATGACTGTTAATTATCCGGGGTGGCATGTCGCGTGGAGTGCCAAACGTCCAGTTGATAGCAAACGCTATGTATTGTTAGAGAGAAATTAAGTCTATTAGATCACCCACAAATCAAATGTGTCATTAATAATGTGATAAAAACTATTGCGAATAAATTTATATTTAGTTTATTTGTAATTAAGTAGTCGTTAAGTACTAAAAAGTAAAACGTTACTTATTATGTTAGAATAACGATATGAATTGATTGAGGCCATGAAAAATAAAAAGGTGCTTGGATAATGAATAAAGACTTAGCGGATGACGTTTATTTTGAACATTATTGTTCCGGTATTGATATTGTATTTGGCAATAATCTAGATGAAATAGCTTTTGTTAAAGATCATAATTTTATATTTCGTTATGTTTCAAAAGGCTATTTGGATTTGCTTTACCCTGATAAACCTGAGGTGACAATCGCAGATGTAACCGGAGAGCGTAGTGGTAGGATAAAGAGTGACAAAAGAGGGGTCAACTTTGACAAAATATTTTTGAAACAAGACGTCTTAGTACGTGATAGTGCGAAAGTGCATCGTTTTTTATATATCAATACACATAATAAAATCTTTATTGTAACTAAGCGCCCAATAATTAATCCTGCAACTGGTAATTTTGTCGGCATATTTTGTTGTATGCGTAATTTTATGCATCCGCATATTCTAAATTTAATCTATAAGATAAATGATGTTAATTTTGGTATGGCTAACGCAGCACAAGTCGAGCCATTGAAATACAAACTTACACAGCGACAGCATATGGTTTTATTTTTGTATTTACAAAAATACTCATATAGTGAAATTGCTTCGATTCTAGCAACGCTTGGGCATAAGATATCTGCAGGGCGTGTCAACGATCACTTAGAAAATCTAAAATATATTTTTGCGGTAAAGACTAAAGAGCAACTGATTGAAATTGCACTTAGTTATAAATATCATTTATTTATTCCACGACAGTTTCTCAAGCCAGGAAGTTATTTATTGGATGATGAGATTATTATTTCTGAAGAGTAGCATTGTAGTGCTACTCTTTTAAAATAAGTTGATTTATTGTGCTTCTTGAATGCCAACCAGTATTTCAACTTCCGCATTTTCAGGATTGGTTGCATTTATACCATAGATTTCAAAATCTGCGTGATATGTTCGTGCAATATCCATGGACCAAATTTCTTTCCATGCATCATACACGACACCCGCAAACAAATTCCCTTTAGCTGTTTTTTTGAGATATGTTCCGCCATTAAAACGCTTTCCAATTAATCCCGTTGGGATATCATCGAGATTTTCTACTCGGCAACCTAATAACGCAAGATATGGTTTAGTATAATCACCTTCATAATCAGTATAAATACAGTAAATATCACTGCTTATTTTATTGGGGATTTTCTCTGCGATATTTTCAGAAATAAATCTATGCCATAAGCTTTGCATGTCATGTTGTAACTTTTCCACATCACTATTAGCAGTTTTAATTGAGATTCCAATGATTTGAAATGAGTCGATATTTATGGTTTCCATTGTGTTGAACTCTTTTTTGCTAAATTATAAACCATGAGTTTAACAGATTATTTAACCTATTTAGATTACTTTATTTGATACTAGATAATTAGAGCATATTTAAATGGCGCTAGTGTACTGGTATGATCCATAACAGTAAATGAATAAATATTTTCAAAATCTTAAAAGCTAAATTTGAAAGTAGCATAAAGTATTTACTTCTGATTTAGTGTTAATTTCTAATATTGCAAAAATTGCATTTAATCTGCCATTTATTGCGTAAATTGAGTGCTTCTGCTGTTATATAATTATGCCATCAATAGTCGGCTTAATTAGTTCTGAGCTTGTGATGGTATTTTTATAGTTGTTTGAAGAGTGATAAGTCAAGCATAAAATACAGCTTGGTACTTATACAAAAATGTATATTAGTTATGCAGAAATGATTATATACAAAAAATAGTTGCTTTGATACAATTCATTACTTTTTAAACGTAAATGTGCTCTAAGTAAGTACATGCATAGAATTAAATACTAAGAAGTTAGAGAGGAAAACTTGATGAAAAAACAACACAAATTAAACGTTCTAGCAGTATCCATTGCAGCTGGAAGCAGTCTTTTACTAGCCGCTTGTGGCGGTGGAAGCAATAGTGCAAACGGCGGAGGACAAAATCTAACCGGAGCTGCGATTAGCGCAAAAAATCCC
>RXJX01000049.1:30682-42894 GCA_003963245.1 Neisseriaceae bacterium | reverse complement strand
GCAGCATTCAATGAACTAAAAGATGCTGCGTAATTTAAAACTGGGTTTCTATAGATTGGGATAAATTGGTCTTGACTATGGGGCACATTATAAGCCTTTTAAGATACTGGAACATAATTTCCAAGAGAGAATCTGTGAAGTATCTCTAGGTAATCCAAGAATTGCACTAATGATGGCAAAAATGGTTATTGACTCTCAAGATATATATTCGTTATATGATGTGGCAGAGACATTTGATAAATATTTTGAGTGTTATTTAAATCCTAAATTAGGAGATGATTATTTAAAGGTTTTAGGGATTATCTCTGCTTTTAGGATCTTACCAATTAATGATGAAGAAAAACTAAATATAATACTCAATGAATTTAATTTAGAGTGGAAAATATTTCAAAACATTATTAAATATTTAGAACAAATAGAGCTTATAGATATAAAGTTTGAACATGCCAAGATATCTGAACAAAACACAGAAACATATTTTTTTTACAGAGTATTTATTAAAGATAAGCTTTTGCGATTAAACATTATTTTTCAGACACTTTACAAATATACCCCTGTAATTAAAACTAGATTATTTGACGCTAGTTATACTTTTGGATTTGAAAACGTTACTCAGAATATATCCAATGAATTGAATACATTATTTACCTCTTTAGTCGCAGACGAAGAAAAAAAGAATTTCTTAAATGATTATGGGGTATTTATTCCTCAAATCACTATTAATTTTCTACATGCATTAATCTTTAAAATGCCCAAAGAATCTAATAGTACATTTACACTAATTGAAAAAACCGAGAGTTATACTACCGACTACATAATAGATCTAAGTGCTAAATTTTTTTATACAAATGATATAAATAAATTCCTTGCGCTAGTGCTTGAGTATGTAAGACGAAACCCAGAAAGTTATACTGATTGTTTTAACGTAATAGAGAAACATTTCTCATATTCACCGCATGATAATATAGTGTTTTATAAGCGACAAAAAATCCTAGTGGATATTTTAACCAAAGAAATCAAAAAAGGTGATATTTTAGCCTCAGTTCTGCTATTTGATTGCGCAAGTTTCCTATTAGCATTTTCAGGTTCTAGTACAAATATAACTAGAGATAACCACGCCGTAAATTATATGGACTTTAAATTACCAATCACAAAAAATACAGTAGAAATTCGGGAAAATGTTTTTAACGTTCTTACCCAAAATTTTGGTAATGATTTAAATAGAATACTTAATTTTTTATCTAAATATCCGTATTGGAATTTCAAATTTGATTGCACTGAAATATTACAATATGATATTCCATATTTGAAACAGCTAATTGAACAAAACATAACCAACGAAGATTTTGAAGCTTGTTACTTACTTAATGACTTAGCTATAAGGTTAGATCGAATTATAGCAAATAATGAATTAAGTATATATTTAACAGCTAACTATCAAAATAGTTCATATAAATTGTATCAGTTAATTAATTACGATTTTTACAAATCACACAATAATATCGAATATGATATTGTGTTTAATAAGTTAATAACGAATAAATTTTCTTTTAGAAATAACCAAGAGGTTGATGATTTTTACCAAAACTATAAAATCATTCAAATTAGATTAAATAGTTCAGTAATTCAAAAAATATTAAATCATAACTTCTCAAGTAATTTTATCAGCGGGCTTTATCTTTTTGAAAAAATAATTGTAGATGGTAATCCTACAAATATCTATCCAGATTGGATTAGCTGCATTAAAGACATCAGCCAAGAAAATTTAAATTTATTATGGAATAAAATCACTCAGCACCATTTTTCAAAAAAACGGTCTTGGGCTTTATTCGTGTTTTTTTATTTGAGCAAAGTATCGTTATCAGACGTTAATACAATGATTTATATTATTGAAACCTCAATAGATAAAGAAATAGCGCAACTTCAATTCATAGAGAAGATGTACAATGATTACCCTAAAGAGTTTGAGTTATTGCTAGATAAAATCATTGCACGAAATTGTACACCTGCTCCAATTTTTGTAAATATTCCTAGTAATTGGTATCTAAAAGATGAGGATGTATACTTTCAAACTTACTTACAACAGACTAAAATGTTTCCTAATAGAGATTACAATAATTTAGCACTAGAGAAGCTACTAAATATAAGACCTAATTTTCTTATTGACTATGTTGAAAATATAAATATTAGTAACTCTGTAAGTTCATTTGAATTTATTTGGCAACTAAGTACCATTTCAGAGATAATGACGAATATCTTAAATAAATATGCTGATGATAAAAAATATTTCTTTACCCAAGATAGTATCTGCACTTACTTCCACTCTAAGGATATTGAAATTAATAAAAAAATTATAAATTTTATGGTAAATTATATAAAAGTAAACTTCAATAATTTATATCAAGTAAATTTAATTTTGCATATTGCCAAGCATGTTAGTTTAGATTTTTTTAATGAGTTATTAAGAAATTATTTACTATTAAACTCCGATCTTGAAGATTTTAAACAACTTGACTTAGTTGATTGCCTTGTTTCTTCACGTCGTGGAGAATGCATTTTCAATAGTACAATGGCTGATAGATGGCAACAAATACTTCAAATTATTCAATCCTTTGATCTTGGGTTTGAATCTTTACCAATTGAATCTTATATTGAAACAAACATTATGAATTATAACAATTCTATTTCTTATGAAAAAGAACATCAATTGTGGTCACTTACATAAAAGGGTAAAAATTTATGAAAATTAATCAAATCCAGATTGCTAAATTACGCATTCCGCTGATTCGTCCATTCATTACGGCGCTACGACGTACCGAACATGTTGAGGACATTGTGGTAATTCTTTCTACAGATAATGGTATGCATGGTTATGGCTCAGCCGCATCAACTCCGGTTATTACTGGCGATTCGCAAGAGTCAATTATTGGTGCTTTGCAGATTTTAGCAACTAAGTTATTGGGCAAAGAATTGTCTAATTTTGAAGAGCTGCTTTTGTTGATACAAACCTCGCTGGTGAATAATACCTCGGCTAAAGCGGCGATGGATATTGCCTTACATGATTTAGTTGCTAAGCAATTACAAGTTCCTTTATATAAATTTTTGGGTGGTGGCAAACCGGAGCTAAAAATTTTAACTACGGTTAGTGTTAAAGATGCGGCAGAAATGGTTGAAGATGCTAAGTTATTTGTTTCACAGGGTTTTGAAACTCTAAAAATTAAAGTTGGACTGAACCCAGCAGAAGACATTGCTCGTTTAAAAGCCATTCGGCAAGCAGTGGGTAATTCAATTAATATCTTGAGTGATGCCAATCAGGGCTGGGATGCTAAGTCAGCATTACAGATAATTGATTCACTAGCAGCCAACGATTTAGGAATTGCAATGGTTGAACAACCAGTTAAAGCTTGGGATTATGCAAATCTAAAATACGTTAGGGATAATTCGCGGATTCCAATTTATGCGGATGAATCTGCCTTTAATCTTCGTGATGTAAGTCGGATTATCAATGGGCAAATGGCTGATGGAATTAATATTAAATTAATGAAATCGGGCGGGATTTACGCGGCACGTCCGATTTATGATCTGGTAACAGCGCACAATATCCCGTGTATGGCAGGATGTATGCTTGAGTCACCGATTGGTTTAGCTGCGATGGCGAGCTTTGTAGTTGGAAGAAGCAATGTTAAATTTGTTGATTTAGACCCGATCACCATGATTAAACATAATCCAGTGCAGGGAGGAGTTCATCTTGAGGGTGCAACGTTGTCTTTATCTGAGCTACCTGGTTTAGGAATTATACACTTGGGTGATTTAGAAGCTGTTATAACGATTGGAGCATAGTATGGATTGGCATTTCTTTGTACACTTATCCAGTTTGTTGGTTATTGTACTTTATACGATTATGGTATTTCGTAATGTTGATCCTTTAGTGGCAACAGCAATCGGCGTGGTTTTAGGCTTTTTATTCAATTTGTCTTCGCCAATCGAAATTGGTAAAACGATGGAAGCTGCGCTAGGATCGTTTATGGCGCTGGTTGGTTTAATCATTATGCTTGGGCGTGGTTTGGGCGAAATACTTACCGAGACCAAAGTTAGCCATACCATGGTGCATAAAATTGTCTATAGTATTGGGGTTAATACCCAACGACGGGTTAAAATCGGTATAATTACTTCTTCAGTAGTAATCGTTGCAGTACTTGGAACGTTGGCCGGTGGTTTGGCAATTCTGGCACCGATTTTACGCCCGATTGCGGGAAGTGTTAAACTTTCGCGCCCAAGTATGGCAGTATTGATGCAAGCCGCAGGCGAGGAAGCATTGATTTTAGGTCCTTTTGCTCCGCCAGTGGTCGCATTATTGGGCGTTACTGGAATCAGTTATGGCTCTATGCTACTTTATGCTTCAATTCCAATTGCGTTGGTTACGATTGTTGTCACATGGGTGATGGCGTCACGTTTGCAGGTACAATATGCACATGAAACATTTCCGCACGATGCAACCGAGGAGCGTTTTGTGCCAACTCTGCGTCAAAACACGGCAACGATTGTCTTTATTTTAGCATTCATTGCTTGTGTTGCTTATGGCTTAATTTTTCAGGCAAAAACTTCTTATGTGATCTTTGTTATGTTATTTTTGTCTCTTTTAACTGGTATAGTTGGTGGCTTACGGATTGGTAAGGTTTTTCAATTATTAGTAGAAGGGATGAAGAAAAATTTTCATTTATTCTTTATTTTCTTCTTGCTGGGACCTATGCTTGATTTGGTACAAAAAGCAGGTGGTTTTGATGCTTTGATGAAATTATTTATACCGCTTGAGCATTTTGGCGGTAAAATTGTTCTGTCTATACTGATTGGAATAACTGGAGCTTTTGGAATGCCAGCTGCTTCGGCTGCGGTAATCAAGATGTTGCATGAGATGTTTTCGCCAGTGGCGCTGGAAATGAATTTAAACATAATTACTTTTGCTTTTAGTATGTTGCTTGCTACGCGAATTACTAATTTTGCGATTCCTGGGGCGAATATGTTTGCGGCAATGGGTTTTGCTGAGAGCCAAAATGTAAAAGCAATGATTAAAAATGGTTTGACGGTAACGGCTGTGCAAATATTATTTTTGGTAGTTTATAGTGTAATTTGGCATTAAAAGGGGAATCTGTTTATGAAAAAAATGATTATATTATTGACATGTGGTATTGCGACTAGTTTTGCGTGTACTACTTTTGCGACGTTTAATGGTGCTGATGATAGCTTATTGATGGCAAAAAATCGTGATAATAATCCTGATCGGCAAGTAATTGAAGTTGTAGCAGAAAAAGGTAAGCTAAAGTATCTGGCACTTTCCCGTCAGGATGTACCGGATTTTGTTTCGGCTGGAATTAATGAAAAAAATCTGGCAGTCTTTAACGAGGTTACGGTTGAATATTCCGCATTGGCTAAGGGTGGAATTGCCGATGATTTTAGTAAAGATATTTTGCAAAATTATACTAATGCTAAAGATGTAATTCCCGATATAGCAAAATTAGTCGCTAAATTTCCTGATCCGGTGTTTTATCAGGTTGCCGATGCAAAGAATATCTTATCAATAGAGGTTGCACCGAACCATAAATTTAGCTATAAGTTAATTGACCGTGGAGTATTTGCGCATACAAATAATTATCAAGATGGTAAATTGATCAAAGATTATCCATATACTTCAACCGAAAATGTACGCTTATTAGCAAGTACGACACGTTTAAATCGAGCCCTGTATTTGGCGGCAGGGGAGTCTGCTAACAGTTTACAGGCTATGCAAAATATAGCCTTGGATCAATCAGCTGGAGCTGATGACAGTATTTTTCGACTTGGTAATATTCAAAATTATCGTAGCTCTAAAAGTTTAGCTTTTTTTGGAGTGAAGATTGATAAAGCTGGACGTAATCCAGGTGAATTTAGCGCTAATTTATACTATGCTGGTGAAAAATACAACTATGTTTTAAATCAGCAATTCTGGGATAAATATACTCAGCAATACACGATAGTTGCCGCAACAGGAAAGTAAGATGCGTAAAATTTTGATTATCTATACTGGTGGTACGATTGGTATGGATTATACACCTCATGGTTTACAGCCCGTAGCTGGGCTATTTAAGTCACAGATTGCGACGCTAGATCCAGTTAAAGATGTCATAGTTGATCTATTGGAATATGAGCAGTTAATTGATTCGTCTGATATTAGGATTGAGCACTGGCAGCGCATGATTAAAGATATATCGGATAATTATGATCAGTATAATGGTTTCGTGATTATTCATGGGACAGATACCATGGCTTATACTGCCAGCGTGCTAGCTTTTGCTTTGCGTGGTTTGGATAAACCAGTAGTGTTGACAGGATCTCAGTTGCCGCTGGTTCATCGGAGGAGTGATGGCTGGAGTAATTTGATTGATGCGCTTTTTGCTGCCAGTCGTGATGATCTGCATGAGGTTGCGATTGCGTTTAATAATAAGCTACTGCGTGGTTGTCGTGCACAAAAAGTTAGTACTTATCGCTTTTTCGGTTTTGATTCAGTTGATGAAGAACCTCTAGCAGAATTTGGAATTCAGATTAACTGGTTTAACAAACGCTGGCTTAAAGCTACTCGTTTTAGTTTTGCGCCAGTCACTCCACAAAATGCAAAAATCCTTGATCTGAGTCTGCGTCCGGGATTTACTACTGATTTTATCGCTGATACGCTAAATAATACGGAGCTCGATGCTGTAGTGTTACAAACCTATGGAAGTGGAAATATACCAATGGGTAATCAAAAGTTGGTAGAAGCGCTTAAAAATGCAGTTGCGCGCGGTGTTATCATTGTTAATATTACTCAAGTTAACGAGGGGCGTGTTTCCAATGATTATGCAAGCAGCTGTTTGCATGATTTGGGGATTGTCAGTGGTTGTGATATGACGATTGAAGCGGCATTGGCAAAATTAATGGTATTGATGTCAAGTAAGATGAGTAAAGAAACAATTAAAAATGCGATGAGTGAAAATCTGGTCGGTGAATTAACTACAGGATAATATTTAGATCATGGTTGAATGCAAAGAACGTCATAAAATAAATGCAGGTAAATCTAAAGTTTTCAATGTGTTGTGGAGTTTGGGAGTTAATTTTGATAGTGTAGGTTTGCTGGAGATGGCGCCTCAAGTAGGAATCGAACCTACGACCTGCGGATTAACAGTCCGTCGCTCTAACCGTCTGAGCTATTGAGGCTTTGTTTTATTCAAGAACGGTATTATACGTTGGGAATGCTAGCGTTGTCAAATATTATTTCACAAAAAAATCTTAAAAAAAGAATATAAACATGGTTAATAAAAGTATATCAAAAATTTATCTTGCTTCAAAAAGTCCAAGAAGGGCTGAGCTTTTGATTCAAATGGGTGTAAACTTTGAAATTCTCTCATTTGATATTCCGGAAATTGTTGCGGAAGGAGAGACTCCATTTAATTATTCTCAGCGAATTTGTCGCGAAAAAGCCGAAGCTGGCTGGCAATATATGGTGGAGCATAAGTTACCAACTCTGCCAATTTTAACTGCGGATACCGAAGTTATTTATCAAGAGCAGGTTCTTGGCAAACCAGTTGATTATGATGATGCATTTCGGATGTGGCGGATGTTTGCTGGAGATCGCAATCTGGTAATTACTTCAGTTACTTTAAAATATCATGATTTTGAGAAAACAGTTACTAGTCAAAGTTGGGTTCATTTTGATCAATTAAGTGATGCAGAAATCCATGCTTATTTGGCAACTGGTGATTATAAAGATAAGTCTGGAGCCTATGGCATCCAGAGTTTAGCTGGACAATATATCCAAAAAATTGATGGTTGTTTTTATGCAATTATGGGATTACCGCTTAACGTAGTACGTAATTTATTGCAAGAATTAGACGCTAATGTTAAGTAAAGTTATTATTTATCGTCAGGATAAGACTGTCTATGGATTTGGCTATGTTAAAGATCAATTAAGTTATGTAACTCAGGATTATGATGGTTTTGCCAGTGAAGCAGTCTTTAATGCCAAAATAATTAAAATTAATCATGCGGAACACAGTGCGTTTATTGAATACTCATCAGGTGAAACTGGGTTTGTTAACCTTAGTAAAGGTGCCAGATTACAAGATGGTGCAAATTTATTGGTGCAATTAACTTGGCTTGGCGATGAGCATAAGCAGCCTAAATTTCGTACTAGTATCCAGTTGGTTGGTAAATACGTGGTTGCCGCGTTATCCAGTAGCGTCAACGCGGATTGTTCGCGTGCTTCAATTGCAGAGCGTGAGAAACTTACTCAAGCAATGCTGTGCTACCCAGCAAAATGGACTTTACGCAGCAGCGTTAAGCAAATGGCTGATATTGAGCCAGTAATGCTTGAGATCGAACATATTGGAGCGCAGTTGACTAGATTGGCTGGGCTTAGCACAAGTGAAACTGTCGCTGGTACTCCAAATTACCTAAAATTACTTCGTTCTTTACCATTAACCCAAGATTGCGTGATTAGCAGTAATGATAAACAAGTTGATGAGCAGCTTTTAAGCTATCAAGACTGTTGGTTACTCGACACTATCGAATATAATCCGCGCTTAAATATGGAACAAGAGTTAACTGCTTATCAGGAGTTGTTGACAAGTTCTTCTTATAGCTTAAGTAACGGCGCGAGTTTGGAAATACATTGTTTGTCGGGAATTAATTTAATTGATGTCAATAGCGATAAAGCAAAACTAACTCGCAGCCAGTTAAATTTCTTGGTCTTGGATGCAATATATCAGCAAATTTGCTTGCGTAATTTGCAGGGGATTATCTTACTGGATTTATTAAAGAATACGACTAAAGCCGAACAAGAGCAAGTTATTGAGTATCTTAAAAAATTATTCAAGTATGACATAACTAATACCAAGATTCTGGGGTTTAGTCATAGTGGTTTATGTGAATTAATTCGGCAAAAATTTTAGTAGTTAATAACGGTTGCTAAAATTTTAAGAGGGAAAACTGATTATGACAAAAGAGATTTTTTTAATCGATTCTAAAGATAATAAAGAAATTACCACGGTAAGTAAATACAGATTATGTTTTGATAATGGTGCAAATATTAGCATTGAACTTAACGATAAGTCTTTAGCTCAAGAGATTGTGTGCCGAGCTTGGTATGGAGAGAAAGAATGGGAACCGTCCTTTGAAGCTAGTTGTAGTTTGTCATTGTGCCCAACTAGTAGCAATAGCGTTTGGATGAAACCGTTAGTATTAACTGGGACGTCTTTATCTGATGTTAAGGTGAAATTTGTTTCAAGTGGATTGCCACAGATTTATGCTATTGAAAATGATCACAAACAGCCTATACTTATGGATATTAGGCACATAATAATAAACATTACGGAAGTAGCATCAGTAATTGAGGTTATCATGCCACAAGATAATATTTCACCGTTATTTCAAGAGTCAGTCCAAATTATAACAAACGACCATGCAATAGTTTGTGAACCCAAAGCTGCTAATTTATGGGTGTTTAAAAATTTGACTATATAGATCAAGTAAATGAGATTTATCAGAATATTAACCAGATAGTTTAATTTGAAACTGTGAAATACGTAACAAGGATTTATCAATGAAAAATTATAATAATGGAATTTATTTATTAGATGCGCATTATTTGCGTGATAATTTAGCTGCGGTTTATATGGTTGTAGAAGGTGATAGTGTTGCCTTAGTTGAAACAGCAAATGCACCATCATTAAAATATGTTTTGGAGGCTCTGGATAAGTTAAATTTAACGTCTGAAGCCGTGAAATACATTCTTCTAACGCATATTCATCTTGATCATGCTGGTGGTGCGGGTAGTTATATGGCAGCATTTCCTAATGCAAAATTGGTCGTGCATCCTAAAGGTGTACGTCATATGATAGATCCAAGCTATTTGGAGGCTGGCGTAGTTGGTGTCTATGGGCAAGAATTTGTGGATCAGGTTTATGGCAAACTGGCGCCGATTGATGCAGATCGGATTATTAGTGCAGAGGATGGTTTGATTATAAATTTGAATGGTCGTGAATTAATTTGTCGCGATACACCCGGACACGCGAATCATCACAACATCATCATTGATACTAAGACTGCTGGGATTTTTAGTGGTGACATTTTTGGTGTTGTCTATCCAGAGCTTAATTTTAAACATAAACGACTGGTTTTTCCTGCAACTACGCCAGTTAATTTTGCGCCGGAAAAGATGATTAATTCGATTGGGTTAATTGAATCATATGCGCCGGAATATGTTTATTTAACACATTTTGGACAAGTTGATAATATTGGGCAGATTGCCAATACTTTGCGCCGGATAATTGCTGATTATGTAGCAATTGTTCGTGAATCTGCTGAAGCGGAGGACGTAGTAGCAGAAATTGCCAACAGGCTTAGGCAGCATATTGTATTTGAAGCAAAATCTTTGGATTTACCAGTGAGTGAAGAGGAGGTATTGTCTTTACTTGAGATGGATATGCAAATTAATGCACAGGGGCTTGCTGTATGGTCAAAACAGATCAATAGTTAGTTTTGCGGATGATATTTGTTTTGAATGAGGCGTCAAGTATGAAATATTCAGAAAAATAATTGTGTCGCAAATTGATAATAGATGATGTAGGTGGATGTTACTACAGTCATGATGCCGTTTTTAGTGGTATAATTAATTTATCTAAAGTTGCAATAACGTATTATCGTATTGATTGTTTTATATTTTATAGGGAAATAATATGCTTGTAAGCTCAAAATTGAATAAACTACTTCTTGGTTCTTTATGCTGTATTGCGTTTAGTCAAAACGTATTTGCAGGAGAATGCAACACTAAAAAGCTTGATGATTTGTTTGCTACGATGGCAGCGCGAAGCGCATTAATGGAAGGTGTTGCGGCATATAAATTTATTAATAAACAAACTGTGTATGATAGTCCGCGCGAGCTAAAAGTATTACAAAATACTCAGGATATCGCGAAGAAAAATAAAATTGATAGTGGTGATTTGATGGTTTTTGCGCAGATTCAGATGGATCAGGCAAAATTTATTCAGGATTATTGGATTGCGCACTGGAATGCAAATAAAGAAAATCAACCTGATCCAGAAGTAACACCGGGAATTGATTCCCTACGCACGCAAATTAACGCACTAGATGATAAAATTTATGTGCAACTGATTAATAATTTAGGTGATATTCAAATTTGCAATCAGCCTACAATATTAAAACATTTGGACAAAGCTTTTACTAATGTAAAAGGTATTCCGCAAAATCCTGCCTATAATCAATTGACTGCTTCAGCGATTGCAAATTTAAGCATTCCGCAATAAATCAAGTATTCTCTAATAAAAAAAGAGCCCCTTGGCGTTAGCACAAGGGGTAAAGGGGAACTATTTAGTTGAAATACTAGAAAATAAACTATTATTTATTTCCTAGACTATAAATTAAGAGTAGTGCTTTATTGGAAGCCAGTCTGAGCACAGTTACTAAGTGTGCCACCATTTATGCTACATTGGATAACTTTGTTATTCCCAATATTAGTGATAAAGGCGTAAGTACCTGTAGGATTTAGAGCTATTCCAGTTGGATCACTTAATCCCGTAGCGCCACTATCGGCACAGTTACTGAGTGTGCCATTATTTACGCTACATTGAGTAACTGTATTATTAGCACCATTAGTGATAAAAGCGTAAGTGCCTTTAGGATCTAATGTAATTCCTGTTGGATATTCTAACCCGGTAGCGCCACTATCTGCACAGTTACTTAGTATGCCATTATTTACGCTACATTGGGTAACTTTGCCACTATTATTAGGAGGAGGATTTCTATTAGGAATGAAAGCATAAGTCCCAGCAGGATTCAACGCAATTGCACTTGGTGCGTATAATCCAGTAGCACCGCTATTGATACATTTACTAAGAGTACCATTATTTACGCTACATTGAGTAACTGTCTTATTATCACGATTAGTGATAAAAGCGTAAGTGCCTTTAGGATCTAATGTAATTCCTGTTGGATAACCTAACCCGGTAGCGCCACTATCGGCACAGTTACTGAGTGTGCCATTATTTACGCTACATTGGGTAATGTAGTTATCAACACTAGTGATAAAAGCGTAAGTCCCAGCAGGATTTAGTGTGATTCCTTTTGGACGATTTAATCCCGTAGCTCCACTATTAGCACAGTTACTAAGCGTGCCATTATCTACGCTA
>RXJX01000049.1:0-30632 GCA_003963245.1 Neisseriaceae bacterium | reverse complement strand
AAAGTTTGTTGCCGCAATAGTACCTGCCGTAGCAGTATTTGCCGTCAGAGTCACATTACAGCTAGCTTGTGGAGCTAGATTAGTTCCTATGGCAGTTGGACAGGTAGTAGCGATATTACTCCAGCCAGTAGGCGCAGATGGCAGCGTAACGATGAAGTTAGTTGCCGCATCAGCACCAGTATTGGTTAGAGTATAAGTGATAACTCCATTAGTGGTATTTTGGTTAATGCTTAAGCTCGCCCAAGTATTATCGGTAAAGCCAGAAGCAGTACCAGTTTGTGGTGCATTAAAAATAGCACTACCAGAAGTTGCGACTTGTCCTTGTAGGTTCTGGACGATAGTAGAATCAGTAGTTGCCCCATCAGATTCTTTATAACTAATAGTTAGGTCACCATTTTTTGTACCAGCAGAAGTATTATCTGGGATAGGACCAAACTGAACGCCAAGTTGACAGCTTTGATTTGGAGCTAAGGTAGCACCGCAAGTAGGCGTAGCATCAGCGTTATTAGCTGTAAATAAACCAGCAAGAGTAGTGCTATTTACCACTGAGGAAATATTGGTAGCAGGAGCGTCACCAGTATTTTTGATTGTGAAGATGATTGTATTAGATTCGCCACTTCCATCAAAAAGTGTTTTACTGAAGATATATGGATTTGCAATATCACCCGTGATATTCAGATTAGCCGTAGGCGGAGTAACTTTCCAGTTAACAGCAGCAGTAGCTGGAGTAGATGCATTAGTTCCGTTATTGTATTTGTAAGCAATACTGATATTTCCACTACCTGTAGTAATAGTGCTATTGTCATACTTGACAGTAACGACACAGTTGGTTGATGATTTTAAGCTTTGTGATAGATCAATCGCTCCAGAAGTAACTTTGCAGTCATTAGCCGAACCAGCATTATCAACTAGTGAGAAATTACTATTTGGCATTGTTACCACAAAGTTATTCTCAGTAGTATTACCGGTATTGGTAATCGTCATGCTTTCAAAAGTAGTATGTTTTACAGTAGTAACGTTAAAGTCATTACTTGCTAAAGTAGCAGTAAGTCCAGCAACCGGAGTAGGTCCTGGCGGTGGAACCGGAACAGGGTCTGGACCCGGTACTACATTTTGATCCACGCTTGAACTTTTTTGGAGTTCAGTTTTACCATTATTATAGTTAAGAGTAATGCTCGATGAAGCACCCGCTACAGAGGTATCTTTAAGTCGAAGTGTAGCTGTTGTTTTGGCACCCGGTGCAAGGCTTGTTGAATTAAAGACTACTTCGATATTTGAGTTACTCGCAATTAGACTTTGTAATTGTCCAGTTGCGTCACCAGTATTACTGAAGGTAATTTGTTGGCTAGGATTAGATTCAGTAAGATAGATTGATGAAGGCACCATATTAATGATAGCAACGCCAGTAGTGGTGGTAAGAGTGCCACTGTTAGTACTGATCTGGGTATTGCTAACGGTACCATTTGCAGCAATTTGTTCAGTTTTAACTTTAATTGTTTGTGTAGCACCAGTACCAGCAGGAACAGGCAATAGAATACTAAAAGTACTACCCATACCAAGCTTTGGAGCTCCCGCCCCCATATTGCCACTGATTACTTTTTGGTTAGGAATTGGATTACCATCAGTACCAAGTAGTGTAACAGTATTAAGATCACCAACCTGATTAGAACTAACAACCCCAGTTACCATGATATAAGGTACACCAGCTATGACAGTATTATAGTAATACAAGGTAACGCCATTTGCTCCGGTAGTGGTGGTATATAAAACTTGTTCTACACCGATAGTTGGAGTAGTAGGTAAATTAGCAGCAAGAGATTTATTGCGAACATTAGCTTTAGTAGCTAGATTATTAAGAAGCGTAGCGTTATTACTAGCAGATACATTGAAGCTACCCGCTAGAGTATATGCTGGGGTAATGATTTTAATCGAGCAGCTACTATTAGCAGCGATTTTTGCACAATTAGCAGCGCTAGTAGAGTCAATAGTAACTTTGCTGCCACCACCAACGATACCACCAAGCTTATATTGGATACCAGTAATAATTGATGAAGTAGGGTTATTTACAACCACATAGCTGGTACTAGCGGTCGGTAGAGAGGGGACAATATTTGGCGCAACAAAGGTTAGCTGAGTTGCATCACCTTGATTGCTGCCACCGCCACCATTATTACTCGAAGAACTGCCACTACTACAGGCAGTCAGGGCTACGACTAAGCCGGATGTGATCAATAAGTGTTTAAAGTTCTTATTCATCTATTAAAACCTCCAAATAAATATTAAACTAAAGTTGTATATTGCAACACCAGATAAAACATTTTGATCTGAGGTGTTGCCTTTGGGTTATAAAAAACTTAATTATTTCAGCTAGTAAACTGAAAATGAATGTAAGTTTATTTAAAACTGATGAAATTATAATTATTATTTGGTTTATTTAAGTATAAGAAATGGAAACCTATGTTATTAATTTGGAAACCATCACTTTTTACTATTATTCGATAGAGATATTTGAGGTATAATCAAAATTTGGAATCAAGTAGACTCCATCTATTACACTAATAATACTTTAATTTTTTGAACGAATATATGAATGCTAGATGATATTTTATTATTTCTAAAAATTGTTGAGCTTGGCAGTTTTAGAAAAGCTGCTACATCGCTTAGACTTTCACTCTCAACAGTCAGTAAAAGAATTTCAGCGCTTGAAAATCGTCTAGATAATAAATTGATGGAGCGCGATGCAAAGAGTATTACACTTACTGATTACGGTAGGTTAATTTGTGTGAAGTTTCAGAGTTTATCAATGTATTATAGTCAGATTGAAAATGTTAATAATGATTATAAGATTCAGAAAGGGCAGGTTGATGATTGCGTAACCCTTTATATCGGAGTGCATATTGCAGAAGGCTTGGTTAATCAATCTTTGGAATCTTTTCTTGAGTCCAATCCTAAATTAAAACTAAATTTTATTTCTATTACTTTACCCAACAGCATTACCAATAAAATAGATGGAATTATTTTAACTTCTAAGTTTTTTGAATTAACAGGATTTAATACCAAACTGTTATGTAATTATAATTTCCAGTTTTTTTGCTCTAGAGATTATGCTTTGTCTCATGGTGTGCCTAAAACTGTTGCCGAATTAAGCAAACACAAACTTATTGGCGGAATATCAGAAGAGTATAAGCCTTTAAGTCATTTTTATATGAAAAACCATATAACTAATGAAAAAATTTTGCTGAATGCTGAGCATCTTCAATTAAAGATGAATCATATTTCTTTTCTGAAAGAAATTGGCGTTAAGTCTAATGCAATTTTTCCTTGTTGGGCAGCTTTATGTCAAGAAGAACTTCTTAGCGGAGAGATTATTAGGGTTTTGCCAGATTGGACTGTGTATACCGGACAGATTTATTTAATAGCTAAAAATGATCCTTCGCCAGCCGAACAATTAGTCATTGATTTCCTAATCGAATGTTGCTCAGAACCACTAATGGAAGTTTATTCTAACCAAATATAAATATGATACGACTAGGACACCTGTAATAAAAAAACAGGCAGATATATTTATCTGCCTGTTGATGATGATTTACTTATTTAAGATACGTTGGATTTTGATAATAAGTTTTAATCTTATTAGCTAGCCAGCCATTATCATTGATAGGGAATGTACCCACACTTTGTGTTTGTCCACCACCCCACAAGATTGCAAAAACATTTGCATTTGCAGCTAATTTTAAGTTTCCATTATCTTTTGACCAGTTATAATTATTCATTGTCATATAATTAGTCATTTGACATCCTGTACCAGTACAATTATAGTAAGAGCTATTTAGCGAGATTTGTTTTAAATAATCAGCCATATTACTTAAGTCCGCGCTAAGTTCTGATTGCCCAAAGAAATAACCCGGTGCAGTAGATGCTCTTTGGTAGCTAGGGTTTGCTACGACTTCTGCTTGTGTCTGAATGTGTCCACCAGGAATTTGCCATAACATTACTGGCTGATTACCAAGACCACTACTGATTTGTTGAACAAAAGTAAGATAATTATTCCAATCTCGTGCGTTGTACCAGTATCCAACACCATATGCAGCTGAATCATCCATTTCGTAACGGTCAAAGACTAGGAAATCAGGTTTATACTTACCATTATATACCTCCATATCTTTCCATAGAGATACTATAGGGTCAGAAATATTCGATTGAATAGCTTGGCTCGTATTAAGCTGATGTATCCAGTTTGCAGAATCAACAGCCCAGACATTTTCTTGCCAACCAAAAGTTACATCAGGTCCAAAATATTTGATAGCCCAATTAGTTGCCTGTATCCAACCTTTAAAACTATTTACAAAAGTAGGAATAGTTGCACCAACATCTGAATTACTAACGCAGCTTGGATACCATACATTTACTGCTTTATCTTCCCAAACTGATTTAATATCCCAATATGACCAAACTTTGCCTGAATTACGTAATTGAACCGCCATTTCCATAGGTGTTCCACCAGCGACAGTTACTGTCTCACCATTAGAAAGTGTAAAGTCTGTTGGACCAAATTTACGCTTCATGAAACAAACCGCTTCTTGTAATGATTTATTTACAGGAATATTTAACGTTGACAATGTTCCACCATTGGCAAAAAGTTTTTGCTGCTGAACCATTCCAAGTAAGTCCGGATTAATAATAATTGATCCTGGATATGCATTATCTGTTGACTTAGACTGTTGTAAAGTTTGTGCATCAAGCATAAGGTTAACAAAATGCATTGCTGGAATGGACTCTCCTTGATAAACCAATGGAGCTCCAGCAGATGGTTGATCATAACCGAAATCTTTATATGCTGTTCCACCGCTCATTTCAGCAGTATAATCAACCATGGTTGGCATAACATGTTTGCCATATTCTTTGGTCAAGCTACCGGCAACAGCAATGGTGTTCATTGTATAAATTGGAAACACAATTTTACCTGGGTCTCCATTACCACCATCACCACCGTATTTAAATATTGAATCTACCGGACGACCAGATAAGCCCCCATTATTAGTTGTATTTGCATCTGTTACAGCACCCATTGCCAGATAATTAGGCCAGCCAGCTACGGTTGCGCCAGAAGGTGCTGGTGCAGATTCAAAAGCCACCGAAATAGTTTTGTTGGCTGTGATTAAATTAGTACTTTCAATTGGATTAACTTTATAATTGCCTGATACTGCAGCAACTGAGTAACCTAGAGTAGTACTACTTTCAAAATAATATTTAACTGTTGCATTAGTTAAGCCAGTATAGCCAGGGTAAGCATATTTTTGAGCTGAATCTTGGAAATTAATTCCAGCAGTACTATTGTTAAGCCCACTAAGTGCGAAACTAACAGTACGTTTGGTTACGCTTGCCGTTTTAAATGGAATATTAATTGCAGTGATTTTATTGTTGGTGATACTTACAATAGGTAAGCCACTCTCAACATAAAAATTACCAGCAGCTGGATCAGCAATACCTTGCACCTGAATTGCATATTGATGTTTAGTGTCACTAATCGGCAATGCTTCAGTGGTTAAGGTTTGACCTTGTGTCATTGAATAAGTATTAACTACTGAATTTGATTCTTTAGTATTAAGTAATTTTACTAGTAAATTACCAGTATAACCGCTAAATACATTGGGTAAAGTAATTGCAGCTTGACCAACTTGCTGAGCTTGCTGATAGTTAACTGTAACTGGTGTATCAGTATTCGCCACAACTGCGGGTGTCGCACTAGGTGTATAGGTGATAGTATCATTACTTACTGCTGAAGCAGATAGAGTATAACTACCCACATTTAAACTTTCAATTTTCTGAGTATAAATTGCACCAGCACTACTTACAGGAACTGCGACAGTAGCGACGGTTTTACCATTAATATCATTTACCGTAACCTTAATTGCGTTACAGATTGTTCCACTGCAGCCAGCATTTTTGGTATTAACTGAAACAGTCATTGAACCTGTCTGTGCTACTGGTGCAGAACCATTAATGGTTAGCGTACTATTAGCAACATTTAGTTGATAGCTGCCACCATTTGTGGTATTAACCCCTGTACCACCAAATACGATTGAAGTATGAGGCAAAATTGTTCCATTATCATTTTTTCCTGTCCAAGCTTTATCTGCAGTAATAGTACCAATCTCGGTATTTCCACTTCCTTGAGTAAAGCTGATTTTATAATTAGCATCATTGGTATAAGTGCCTGCATCTCCCCAAGAAGCAAATCCGCCACTATTATCTATAGATGTAAATGATAATGTACTACCTGCTAGATCAATAGCACTGTCACAATTATTAGTGATACCAATAGTAGCATTACCGATATACCAGCCGCTGCCAGTTGCATTTAAGCTTGCTGATAAACACTGTTGTGTAGAAAACAATGCTCGTACTGCTGGTGTCGCCGCCTGAATTGTTGGTCCAGTTGCATTTTGTCCACCACTGCTACTACTTCCGCCACCACATGCACTAAGCAGCGAAGTTGCTGCAATTAGCGTACCTAGGTAACGTTTATTAGGTTTATGAATTTTCATATATACTCTTCCTCTCTACAAATTGTAATATAATTTTCTGATAGTTTATTATGCCGCGATTTTACTCTTTTATCCACAGCAACTACAGTTCTATTTTTGTATAACTGTTATGCAAAAATATACGTATGATTTTTACTATTGGATTTTAATTTTAGCTATAACATTAAAAATCAAATGGCTATCAACGTTTGACGGTTACATGCGCGCGATATTGTCGCAATATAAAAGCATCTTTGCAATAGTCAAAAATGATGATTGCCAAATACATAATTTTATGTTAGTGTATTTGACTATTTACTAATAGCAAGATTATAGCAAAGTGAAGCGTGAGCGTTAACCTTCCAAAATGGTATGGAGGTGAGTATGTAGCTAAATATTATACTTATGAAGTATATCCAAGAAAATATTGACGCTATCTGCAGCAATTAAGTAAAATATGGTTTATATTTGGAAGGATTCTAATAATGGCTCTGTTAGAGCAAGAAAAATATGACTATATCCACAATGTTTTGATAAAAAAATTTCAACTCACGCAAAGTTCAAATTGTTCAGCATTGTTTGATTTAGACGCTAATTTGTTAGTCGTGTCTGATGAAACCAGAAGACAGTTTGGTCTTGATAATATCTTGACAGTACTAAATAAATCATTCAAGCTTGATAACTTGACTGATGAAAATATAGCTATTTTGACAGGGTTTAGTGATCCGGTTAATATCGAAGCAATCCGCATCGCCTGTAAAAAAATGATCAAGCTACAGCAAATAGTAATTAACCAAAGAATTCCAGTTAATTTTATAAGCCTAATTCCTCGAGGAAATATATTCAGTTCACGGTTAGTGTCTTACATTCCGGTTTTCCATGATAGTGGTGAGCTGGTGGCATTGCAAACCTATTCTTCACACTGCAATCTATTTGGCATAGCTGAATATTTGACCATCTTAGAAGGAAAAAATCTTGAACCTGTAACGATTAAAGCATATGATCTGCCGATAAAGCTCACTCAGCGGCAGCATGAGATTCTCTTTTTATTGGTTCGCGGCCTAAGTCAAAGGCAGGCTGCGGATGTTTTAAACATTAGCCGCGGCAACTTGGCAAAAATTACGGTAGAATCTATTTGTCCTAAATTTGAGATTTTTGATGGGGATACCAGCGAATTAATTGACCGCGCGATAAAGCTCAGCTACCATAAATATATACCACAAAGCCTTTGTCGTCCATGTATTATTGTTTTAGATAACGAGATCGTTGATAACTACTTTACGATAGCTACCGATAATTAAAGAGCTTACTGATTCCTGTCATTAGTACTTGGGGTGTTTACTATTTCGAGGTTATTTTGCTGATTATAGTATTCATTGCTGCCATTGGGTGCCTGACCTTGATACTGTCCATTATTATAATAACTAGTACTACCATTTACGGATTGGGTTGTTCCCGCATATTTTCCATCGGAGTTATAGTAGACTCCCGTTGTTGGTGCCGGTGCTGTCTGAGGCAGTGTAACAATCATATCTGGATGTCCAATCGCAAGCGATTGTTGACTTAATGTAACTCCTGTTATTAACATCAATAAGAGTTTATTAAATTTCTTCATGTTATTTTACTTCTTTAAATCAATATTCAAAAAATCATCACTAATATTTTGCGAATACTTGGTGAAATCACCCATCCACTTGGCAGCAGTACTAAATTCTTCAATAAAATCAGTTTTGTCTTCAGCTTGAAGTTTTAACACCCAGTCTTGTAACCATGCAGAAAATTCAGCAATCAATGCAATTCGTGTTGGGTTTGCCATAATTATATCAGCATATAGTTTGGGATCCTGATCAAAAATTCGTCCCATCAGAAGTAGCTTAGCCAAGTAAATCGGACTGGCAATTTCAAGTAATTTTTCCGGATGCTGATTCTTATGGTGTAAGAATGTTCCCAGACTAAAAGTAATAAAATGTTCCACACCCTGAATAAATGACATTGCCTGATCGTGTTCAGATGCCGTCATTTGTTTCAAGGTGAAGCCAAGCTCACTCAGGTCATCCAATAACCATTGTGACTGTTGCGGAATACGTCCTTCACAGCAAACCACTACTTGTGACTGAGTGCTGGTGATGGTTGGACCAAACATTGGATGAAGTCCGATTACTGCACCAGAATGATGCTTTAACATTGCAAGCAATGGATCAACTTTTATACTGGTAAAATCAGCCAAAATTGCTTCTGGTGACATTAACGCTGCTACTTGTTCAATGATGTTGCAGGTGCGGTTGATTGGTACACTGATGATAACTAAGTCGGACTGTGTAATATATTGTCCCGCATCATCCCAATCTTTTGAGCCAATTTTATGCGTAATGTGACCAAGTGATTCAAATAGACGACAAAACAATTCGCCCATCTGCCCTTTACCGCCGATAATGGTAATAATTTTGTTTTTAGATGTCATAGCTGATTTCTATAATTTCAATTTCATCGCGTCCTTGTGGAGAGCTAAACATAAAGGTGTCGCCAAGATTTTTACGCAGAAGTATTTTAGCCAGCGGTGAAGTCCAACTGATTTTATTAGTGCTGGGGTCAATTTCGTCCTGACCAATAATAGTTACGGTTTGTTCTTGAATTTGATTACGCAAAATCGTTACCGTTGCGCCAAAAAATACCGTTTCTTTACCGTTATGAACACGTGGGTCTACTACTTCTGCATGTTCAATTTTTTTAGTTAACTGGTGAATCCGTTTATCTATTTCCCGTAATTTTTTTTTACCATATTGATAATCTGCATTTTCTGAACGATCACCATTGCTTGCTGCCCAATTTACTAAATGTACATAGTGTGGGCGTTCTTTAGTTACTAGATTATGCAGTTCTTCGCGTAAAGCAGCATAACCCGTTACAGTAATATAATTTTTATCATGCATATTGTTATTAATTATCTTTAGAAATTGAATAAGGTATTACATCCGCTATTTTACCTTGAAAAACGAATATTTTCACGCTCATTTACCTATCTCCTTTTGTGGCTACTCAGCCATTTAGCTTTGATCGGTAAATTTAATCAAAAACAGATTGATGTTATTTGTTAATATCTTTGCTGAAAATAATTTTAGAGTGAATAGTCATAAATGGCAAAAGCAAAAGTAGTTTTTGAGTGTAGTGAATGCGGAGATAAACACAGCAAATGGCAAGGGAAGTGTAATGGTTGTGGGGCATGGAATAGTTTAATTGAGGTAGTTGAAGAGCCCGAAGCAAAAAATGTTTCAGCTAATCGTTTTACCGCGCTTAATACTCAATCGCAAGTGGTTAATTTAGATCAGATTTCTGCTCAGGATGTTAGTCGCAAAGTAACACATGTTGGTGAGCTGGATCGGGTGCTCGGTGGTGGACTAGCATTAGGTTCGGTGATTTTACTTGGGGGAGATCCGGGGATTGGTAAGTCAACTTTATTATTGCAAACTTTAGCACATTTGGCGCAAGCTGGAAATAAAGTATTATATGTAACCGGGGAAGAGTCAGTACAGCAAGTTGCGCTGCGTGCCAAGCGTCTGGAGATTAGTAGTAATCCCTATTTGCGTTTGATGTCCGAAATCAGGATTGAAGCAATTTTACCGCAAGTTGAGCAAGAAAAACCAGATGTAGTGGTGATTGATTCAATTCAAACTGCTTATTCTGATTTCTTACAGTCAGCACCGGGCTCGGTTGCTCAGGTGCGTGAATGTTCAAGTATTTTGACACGAATGGCAAAAAGTCGGCAAATTATTGTGATACTGGTAGGACACGTTACTAAGGATGGTGCAATAGCTGGACCTAGGGTATTAGAGCATATTGTTGATACCGTGCTTTATTTTGAGGGGGAGCAACATTCTAACTTTAGAATGCTGCGTTCAGTTAAAAATCGTTTTGGTGCGGTTAATGAGTTGGGTATTTTTGCCATGACCGATAAGGGATTGCGTGAAGTTAATAATCCTTCAGCATTATTCCTATCTTCTTATCGTGCCAATACGCCGGGAAGTTGTATTTTAATTAGTGAAGAGGGTACACGTCCACTATTGGTAGAAGTACAAGCTTTAGTTGATCAGTCGCATATGATGCCAGCTAAGCGTTTGGCGGTCGGGATGGATGGCTATCGCTTATCGTTATTAATTGCAATTATGCAACGTCATTTGGGTGTGCAGCTCTATGATCAGGATATTTTCCTGAATATCGTTGGTGGGGTGAAAGTTGCTGAACCTGCTCTTGATCTGGCTGTAGTATTGGCAATTATTTCTTCATTCAAAAATAAGCCACTTATTGATAAATTAGCGGTCTTTGGTGAAATAGGACTGTCTGGGGAAATTCGTACGATTCAAAAAGGGCAAGATCGGATTAAAGAAGCCGTTAAACTGGGCTTTACGCGGATTATTGTGCCAAAAGCCAACGCTCCGAAAGAGAAAATTGCTGGTGTTGAGTTAATTGTGATTGAGAGCCTCACTCAGGCAATTACGTATTGTTTTGGTTAAACACATTTGTTCATAAAGAAGTGGAGCTTTAATTTTTAATTGATTGCACAAAGCTATCAAGCTTAATCTATGATACAATTATTTCAATGTCAGGCTGCAAGTAATGCAGTCTGTGCTTTAGTTAAAGTTAAACATATTTTTATCAGGTACTAAACATAGCGATGAATAGATTATATAAGAAATTAGTATTATTGCCAGCTGTTATGACTATCGGATGTACCTCAGGCGATAAGAATAGTAGTTTACCAAATAATAATAGTCAGCTGGCACAATATAAGGCAATGCTAGAATATACTCCAAAAGTCAAAAATAAGCTCTCTGTAACTAGTAATAATCAGCAGTCTTTTAACGTCAGTGGAATGGTAACCTTAGCTAGTATTAGCGTTAAATTTTTTAGCAACAATAATTGCAATGAAAGTGCTCTGGCGGCAAGTGTAACAATGAATGGTGGAGCACAGGGAACTGTCTTTAATTCTGGAACTTATACCAGTACAAATTTATCCAATTATGCATTATGTGGTCGCTATAGCAATGGTACTACGAGTAATAGTGGTTGTTCAGGTATGTATACTGATTTCACGAATAATCAGATTCAATCGATAAGATTTGACTATAGCTATGCAGCAGCTAGTGGAGGACCTGGTCTTATAGCGGGTAATTGTATGTCGGGAAGCTCAAGTAGTTTGTACAAAGAAGCAATCATAGACTGGAGTAATGGAGGATCACCTTGGGCAGAGTGTTCCAACGGGACTGCATGTGGATTCTCTCAGGCTTATAGTGTGAATTTACCGACAACATATACGACTCAACCCGCAATAACCGTGTTACCTATTGCTAATTGGCAAACACCCATGGGTAGTGCTTTTGCATTTAATGCTAGCATTACAGGTGGAAGTAGTCGAGTTACTCCAGATATAACCGGGCTCAGTGGGGGTATCATCTCTCCTACTTATTGCGACTTGGATAGTTCATCGAATTCTAGTTGTGTATTTATTATAACTCCTTATGCTAACACTGGGGATTATTCTTTCTGGAATCCATCAAGCACGGATAACAGTATGGATGTTGATAATCCATCAGCAGTCCCATTCAATGAACTTAATTTGACTATAAATACCTCTACAAGCACTACAGTTAATGGCAGCGCTGCTCCTTTGGTAATAAATAACATTAGTGGAACGGTAATTGCTCCATATATTTATCTACCAGCGCCAACCGAAGGGGCTGCTACCGAGAGTAACATAGGCATCACTTGGGGTAGTGGTGGCGCGATTGATCCACGATTTGAATACATCAATGATAGTTGTATAGATGCTCTGAGAGATAATTTGACCGGGCTTGAATGGCTTGCAAATGCTAGTCAAGTTGGTGGTTCTTCTTGGAATGATGCACAAACGATGGTGACTGATTTTAATGATGGAGGTGGTGTCTGTGGCTATACCGACTGGCGCTTACCAACGATTAATGAATTACGCTCATTGATTAATTATCTATTAATCCAGAGTGGCTCTACTCCTGCTACTTGGTTAAATAACAATGGTTTTGATGGCACTGTTGTTGGAGGTGTATATTGGTCATCAAATAAATATAATGATACTACAGCATATGTGGCTGATTTTAGTACTGGTGAAACGTATGCAAGCTTAATTTCAAATACCAGTGGTGGGGTATGGCCTGTTCGTGGAGGACAGTGATAAATCTAATTAGGGTTCTATACTTGTTTATCAAGAAAGAAAAAAAATGAATGACTTCAGATTTAAATTAGTGCCAGCTCTCGTGCTAATAAGTGGAATTAGCTTTGCTGCAAATATTGCTTATGTACCTAAAGTTGCTCCAGGTAATACGGTCACTGCTGGTGCAGGCAAACAATGGCCTACTACAAGATTTATAGTTGATCCATCTGGTAATTGTATCAGTGATAACTTGACTGGTTTGATGTGGGTTAGAAATGCTAGTTTGCTAGGAGCTGCTACTTGGGGAAGTGCCGCTACCAGTGGTACTGCACAATATAAAATTGATCAGATGAATAGTAATCCAGCCTCGGTAGGGTATCAACTATGTGGGTATAGTGACTGGCGTCTGCCGAATATTAATGAATTACTAAGCCTAATCAATTATGCTGCTACGCCGCTTGTAGCAACTACGCCAGCTGCATGGCTACAAGAATCAGCTGGATTTACCAATGTGCAGACTAACAATTATTATTGGACTTCTACTCTTTACGTAAAGACACTTGGAAATACAACAGTCTGGACAGTCAGTTTTGGTGATGGCTCGACGACTGGTGATCAGAATATAAGTACTAACTATGTTTGGCCTGTGCGCGGTGGTAAATAAATGGATGTGTAAAGTTGCGACATCTAATTGTTCCAATATTTTGTAGTTATTCGATAAAATCCATGCATGTCGCATTGCAGTTTTGCGATGCGATTTGTTTTAATGTAATTCAGTTTTCTTAGATAAAATCGCAACTAAATCCGCCTGTTGTATTATAATATCGGGTTATTAATTTAAGCGTGTTTTGCATCAGCAACCAATTTTTATAATAAAGGATTTATTTATGTTTAGGGTGTTTAATTTTGCCGCAGGTCCTGCAATGTTGCCAGAGTCAGTTTTGGTGCGTGCACAACAAGAATTATTAAATTGGCAGGACACCGGAACATCAATTATGGAAATTGGGCATCGTACCTCTAATTTTCAGGATATGTTAAAACGCCTTGAAGTTAAATTGCGTAAGCTGATCGTGATTCCCGATAATTATAAAGTATTATTTCTGGCTGGTGGTGGTCAAGGACACTTTAGTTTTATTCCAATGAATTTAGCTGGTAAAAATCGTGACGTTGATTATCTAGTAAGCGGAACTTGGTCAGAGCGTGCTGCTAAATATGCCAAACGTTACGCTAATGTAAATATCGTAACTACCGCAACTGCGAGTAATATTCCTGATAAAAGCACATGGAAATTAAATCCTAATGCTGCTTATGCTTATTACTGTCCGAATGAGACAATTAATGGTATTCAGTTTTCTGAAATCCCTGAAACTGGCAATGTACCATTAGTCGCTGACTTTACTTCTTCGATCTTATCTGAGCCAATAGATGTAACTAAGTTTGGTTTAATTTTTGCTTCAGCACAAAAAAATCTTGGCATCTCAGGTATAACTCTGTTGATTATTCGTGATGATTTGTTAGATCAAGCGCAAGATATTACGCCAGAAGTGTTTAATTATAAATTGCAAGCTGAGCAAGGTTCATTGCTGAATACTATTCCAACCGTACCAGCTTATATGATGGATTTAATGGTTGATTGGATAGTCGAAGAGCAGGGCGGTTTGGCTAAAATTGCCGAAGTTAACCGTCGTAAAGTAGCGAAGCTTTATGCTGCGATTGATAATAGCAACGATTTTTACAGTAATACGGTTGAAGCTAAATTCCGTTCGCAAATTAATGTACCATTTAATTTACCAAATGACGATTTGCTCAAACATTTCTTGGTTGAAGCTGGGCAATTTGGCTTGGGTTATCTCAACGGGCATAAATTGGTTGGTGGTGCACGTGCTAGTCTATATAATGCAATGCCAGAAGTTGGCGTGGATAAATTAGTTGAGTTTATGCAACATTTTGCTAAAAAGTATGCTCTCTAAATGGCGGAAAATAATCATCACGAGTTAGTGAATTTACTTGAAACCATTTTGCTTAAAAGTGGTTTTCAGGGTGAATTTCGCACAGATAAAGCTACTTGCTTGATTAATGCCACGGATAATAGTATTTATGAAGTGCAGCCTTTGGCGGTTGCAACACCTAAAGACCATCAGGATGTTTTACTTCTGATTAAGTGTGTCCAGCAAGAGCCATTTAATCAATTATATTTTTGTGCGCGTGGTGGCGGAACTGGGACTAATGGACAATCCTTAACGAATGGGATTGTTCTTGATTTTAGCCGCTATATGACACGAGTATTGGAATTTAATCCTGAAGAGCGAACTATTACGGTTGAACCGGGGGTTATTCTTAGCGACTTAAATCGGATGCTGCAAAAGCATGGTTTGTTTTTTGCACCGAATGTTTCCACTGCTGATCGGGCTACGATTGGTGGAATGATCGCCACTGACGCAGCGGGTAAAGGTTCGCTAATTTATGGTAAGACTGCAGATCACTTCCTTGGAATGCAGCTAGTTTTAGCAGATGGCAGTGTTTTAGATACGCTTAATGATAACCCAGCTTTATCACAATCACTTAAAAAAATTGAACAAAATATTGCAGAATTACTTACGCCTCTGCAAGCAGAAATCGAAGAGCGTTTTCCTCCTTTGAAACGTCCATTATCTGGATATAATATCAAACAATGTTTTAGCGACGGTGCGGTAAATTTACAACGTTTAATTGCCGGATCTGAAGGAACATTGGGTTTAGTAACTGCGGCTAAACTCAAACTTTTACCGATTCCTAAATTTAAAGTTTTAATGGTTATTCATTATCCCAGCTTTTTGGAAGCCTTACGTGATGCACAGTTTTTGATTCAATTTAGCCCACTAGCAATCGAAGCCATTGATGAAAAAGTACAGCAAAGTGCGCAAACTATGCCAAATTGGCCAGCCTTAGCCAAAATGCTGAATTGTGAAGGCAAAGCTTATATTTCAAATTTTATGGAATTAGTTGCGGATACTCAAGCAGAACTTGATGCTAAATTAACTGAAGTTGAAGCCGCGCTAAATACTAAATCCGCTAACTATGTAACAATTCGTGATAACTCACAGATAAATCAATTATGGTCGATTCGTTCTTTGGCTGTAGGTCTGGTTGGTAAGTTACCGGGTATCAAAAAACCAATTGCTTTTGTTGAAGATGCGATTGTACCACCAGAAAATTTAGCTGATTTTGTTGCTGATTTACAAGTTGAACTGGATCAACTTGGCTATAACTATGCTATGTATGGTCATGTTGATGTTGGTTGTATTCATGTGCGTCCGGCATTGAATATGCAGGATGTCACTGATCGTGGACAAATTCGTCCAATTACGGAAACAGTGATTCGCTTATTGAATAAATATCAGGGGATTTTGTGGGGTGAGCACGGCAAAGGTTATCGCGGTGAATTTGTTCCTGCAGTTTTTGGTGCAAAACTTTATCCTACTTTGTGTGAAATCAAGCGCTTATTTGATCCGCTAAATCGCTTTAATCCCGGTAAATTGACAGCGCCAGATGCCGCGACGCAATTACAGCGAATTGAATTAGTGCCAATGCGCGGTGAGTTTGATCAGATTATCCCCCAAGGTGAGCAGAAAGCTTTTGCTGGCGCAATGCTGTGTAATGGTAATGCGGCGTGTTTTAATCAAGAGCCTGCCAATGTAATGTGTCCATCATATAAGGTAACTAAGGATCGGATTCATTCACCAAAAGGGCGTGCAATGTTGGTTAAGCAATGGTTACGTGAAAAAGCTAAACCGAATGGAAACCACCAGCAGGCGGCATATGCTGCCTATGCGGCACTTAATGGTTGTTTGGGATGTAAAGGTTGTGCCGGAAAATGCCCGACTCAAGTAAGTATTCCTGATTTACGCGCGCAATTTCTACATAGTTATCATCGCGATTACCAAAAGCGTAATTTACGTGATTTGATGATTGGTCATATCGAGAGCTTGCTACCGCTAGCGGCTAAATTTCCTAAAATGTGGAATTTTATTCATCGCAATCGCCTCGCGCCTAGTCTTGGTTTGAGTAATATCCCGTTATTTGAAAATACAGACTCTCTAAATGGTGGGCTAAAACGGCTGGATGTTGCTATTTATAGTGATGGTATGCAGGCAGGTGAATTACCAAGCAATGCAGTGGTCTTTTTTGTTGATGTGTTTACTGGTTTTTTGGATAATAAAGTAGTTTTTGCTGCAGTTGAGCTAGCTCAGAAATTAGGTTTGAAACCGTACATTATCTATCCACGTGCTAGTGGTAAATCGTTGATTGTTGGCGGCTTTATTAATGAATTTAAGCGTAATAGCGCTAAATTAGCTGGTTTACTTAATCCATTGCTAGAGCGCAAAATCCCGGTGCTGGGTTTAGAGAATACTTTAACTACTTTATTCCGTGATGAAGTACGTAAATTTGCAACGCCTTTAAGTGGACAAGTGCAGAGCTTAGCTGAATTTTTTAGTACCTATATTGAACAATTAGCTCAATATAAAACAAATTCTGCTGCAAGCTATTGTTTATTGCCTCATTGTAGTGAGCAAGCACTTATGCCGGCTGAGGCAACAAATTGGCAAAAAATTTATAATGCTATAGGTGTTAAACTTGAGGTCAAAAACTTAGGTTGCTGTGGTATGGCAGGGACTTACGGGCATTTACAAGAGCATCAAGATAATTCAGTAGGATTGTTTAAGCTTAATTGGCAACATACTGTAACTAGTGAGAATGTTAACTATTTAGCAAGTGGGTTTTCGTGCCGTTCACAAAGCGCAAAGCTTGCTGGAAAGAATTTACCGCATCCGGTCGAAATTATTAATAAAATATTAAATTAGAAAAAGGAACAGACGTGAATAATAAATACCTAATTGTAGATTTTGATAGTACCTTTATTCAAGTAGAGGCGCTGGATGAATTAGCGGCAATTGCTTTGGCTGAGCATCCGGAGAGCGATAGTGTTGTTGAAAAAATAAAAACGATTACCGCACAAGGAATGGAAGGCAAGATTTCGTTGAGCGAAAGCTTAGCTAGTCGGATTAAATTACTAAGTGCCAATAAAAATCATATAGCACAATTAGTTGAAGTTTTGAAAGATAAAATTTCTCCATCATTTAAACGGAATATAGCTTTTTTAAATCAATTTAGCGATAATGTTTATATCGTATCAAGTGGATTTAAAGAATATATTGAGCCAATCGTAACTTTATTTGGTATTAAACCAACTCATATTTTTGCCAATACTTTTACTTTTGATGCAAACGGTAATATCAATGGACTGGATGCAGCTAATCCGTTAGCACAAGATCAGGGTAAAGTTCGTGTGGTACGTAATTTAGGCTTAAAAGGTACAATCTGGGCGGTTGGTGATGGGATTACTGATTATGAAATCCGCGAAGCTGGCGTGGCAAATGCATTTTACGCATTTACTGAAAATGTTGCTCGAACTAAAGTTGTTGAAAAAGCTGATATTGTAATTAAAAATTTTGATGAGTTTTTATACATGCACGATTTTCCGCGTGCAATTTCGTATCCGCGTAATCGTATTAAGATTTTACTTTTGGAAAATTTACATCCTAATGGTATTAAGATGCTACAACACGAGGGCTATACTGTTGAAACGCTTAAAGGTAGCTTAAATGAAGATGAACTGTGCGAAAAGATTAAAGACGTATCTATTTTGGGTATTCGCTCTAAAACGAATGTAACTAAGAAAGTATTAGATGCTGCTGAGCGCTTGATTTCAATCGGCTGTTTCTGTATTGGTACCAATCAAGTTGACTTGGCTTATGCAACTGAAAAAGGGGTGTGCGTATTTAATGCGCCATACAGTAATACCCGTAGCGTAGTTGAAATGGTGATTGGTGAAATCATTATGTTGATGCGCAAAATTGTTAGCAAAAACTATATGCTACATCAAGGAAAATGGGATAAATCGGCGGATAACTGTTTTGAAATTCGTGGTAAGAAACTGGGAATTGTTGGTTATGGTAATATTGGTTCACAATTGTCAGTATTGGCTGAATCAATGGGGATGCAGGTTTATTATTATGATGTAATGGAAAAATTACAATTAGGTAATGCTCGCAAGTGTGATACTTTAGATGAGCTGTTATCTAGTGTGGATATTGTAAGTTTACACGTTGATGGGCGTAAGAGTAATTCTAAAATTATCGGTGAGCATGAGTTCAAAATGATGAAAGATAATGTAATTTTCATTAATCTAAGTCGTGGCCATGTGGTGGATATTGATGCAATGGTTGGTGCGTTAAAATCAGGTAAAATTTTGGGTGCTGCAGTGGATGTTTTCCCTTATGAGCCAAAAAATAATCAGGAAGAATTTGTTAGTCCATTACGTGGGTTTGATAATGTAATTTTGTCGCCACATATTGGTGGTAGCACCGAAGAGGCTCAGTTGAATATCGGTGAATTTGTTGCACGTCGGATTACGAACTACGTAAATGCCGGAGATACCACACAAAGCGTTAATATGCCAAATATTCAGTTACCAGAATTGCGCAAAGCACATCGCTTGATCCATTTACATAATAATGTGCCTGGAATTATGGCGCAGATTAATCAGGTGTTGGCAAGTCATAAAGCTAATGTTCTTGGTCAATATCTAAAAACTAATGAGACAGTGGGTTATGTAATCAGCGATATTGATGTTGAATATGATAAAGAAGTAATTAATGAGCTGAAAAAAATTGATGGTACTATAAAATCACGCGTTTTATATTAACTATGCCTAATTTGATTCATTATGTTGAATGGTTAATCATGTTATTATTTTAAAACTATAAAAGTTGGCTTTCGAGTCAACTTTTTTGCTATTGGAGTATAGCTTATGCAGCATAAAAAACAGGAGCAACAATTAGCTCGTGGAATGAAGTCACGTCACCTATCAATGATAGCAATTGGAGGAACAATATCGGCAAGCTTTTTCCTTGGTATTGGTGATATATTAAAACAAGTAGGTGCTTTTGGCACTGTATTGGGTTTTATTCTTGGTGGGGCGGTAATGTTTTTAGCCTTGTTAAGCCTCACAGAAATGGCAGTAGCTATGCCTGTTTCAGGATCATTTCAGGTATATGCTACGCGTTTTATTTCTCCACTTGCGGGATTTATGACTGGCTGGCTATATTTAATTAATTGGGTTACTGCTGCTGCGGCATCACTTACCGCTGCCTCGATTATTGTTGGTGGCTGGTTTCCTGTTTTAGAAATCTGGCAATGGAGTTTAATCTTTATTGTGCTAATTTGTGCACTTAATTTTTTTCCAGTTAAAGCTTATGGTGAGCTGGAATTCTGGTTTGCAGGGATAAAAATTATTGCTATTTTGGGTTTTATCCTTGTAGGAATGGCAGTTTTATTTGGCATGATACCCCAGTTTGGTAATGTAATCGGATTCAAGAATTTCTATCAAAATGGTTGGTTTCCTAATGGTTATTTACCTTTCTTATATGGGATTGTTGTAATCGTCTGTACTTATCAAGGTGCGGAATTAGTTGGAATTGCGGCAGGTGAATCAGAAGATCCAGAAAATAATGTTAAGCGTGCCATTCGTAATGTAGGGATCAGGATTTTGCTATTTTTTGTTCTCTCTGTATTTATTGTTTCTTTATTAATGCCTTGGCAACAAGCTTCGGTGAGCAATAGTCCGTTTATTGCAATTTTACAGCAAGCTAAAATTCCCTATATCTATCCGATTATGCAGCTTGTCATTGTTGCTTCTTGTCTCTCCGCCGTTAATTCCGCTTTTTATGCATGTGCTCGCTTATTGTGGTCGATGGCAGGCTCTCGACAAGCTCCTCGTTTATATGCTCTCACAAACAAAAATGAAGTTCCCTATTATGGTGTTCTAGTAACTGCTGCCATGTCTGGTCTATGTCTTTTAAGTAAATTTATTGGTGCAGAAAAAGTATTTATTTTGATTGTTTCTTCATCAGGGATGGTTGGTTGTTTAATTTGGATCATGATTGGCTGGAGCCATATTGGTTTTCGGCGTTATTTACAGCATGAAGGTGTTAATCCCTCGACTTTATCATTTCGAGTTCGTGGTTATCCATTAGTACCAATATTAGGGATTATTTTTAATACTTTAGTTATCTTAGGGATGATTTGTGATGACGGACAACGGATTGTTGTTTATTCAGGTATCGTATTGATAATATTTTTTGCGATAGTTTATAAGTTATTTTATAAAACAGCATAGTAATACAAAATGTATGATATTGCATAAAATTTATGCTATTTTTAACTGGTTTTGGTATAATTCAATGTGCTTAGTTGCTTAAATTATTTGTTAAAGGTAATAGATATGGTTAAATTAATTGGTGGCTTGTTATTATGTTCTTTTATGATTTCTGCTCCGGTATATGCCGATGCGAGCATTTCTTCTGCACCTAAGGCTGCAGTACCTAGTTCAACTGTACCATCTAAAGGTCCTAAATTAATGTCGGCAACACAGTTAAAAGCTTTTGATGGAAAAAATGGTCATAAAGCTTATGTGGCATTAAATGGTAAAGTTTATGATGTTACGAATATTGATGAATGGAAGAACGGTAAGCATTATAAAGGAATGGTCGCAGGTACTGATTTAACTCCGTATATTTCTAAATCACCGCATGGTCCTCAAATTGTAGATCAACTTGGTTTAACTCCTGTAGCAATTTACAAAAAATAATTTTAATGCTATACTAAAACCTTGATGATCGTGATTTAACTTTGCGCTTATCAAGGTTTATTTAAGTGATCTCACCTTACACAATTAAACCCTTTCAAGTCCGTTACTAAAACTCCAGCGCATAATAGCATTAAATAATAAATCTATGTATAAGTTTAATTTTGGCTTGATACGATAGTGAATATATGCTGCAAATTAAATGTCTGAATGTTTTATATTAGTCTTGCCTGAGTTATTGCTAAATTACCGTATATTTAGAGATTTTTGGCTTATCCACAAAAGCTGTTGATAACTCTGTGAGTAAGTCTTGATAATAATAATGAAACTATTGGGGCATAAGCATTTGTAGATAGTTGACTAAATTAGTTTGCTATTACTAATTGCAAACATAACAGTTGGTTATACTGCATGATCCGCTTTGAAAGTAGCACACGTAAAACTTATGTTACTTAGTGTGTTAACTGTGGATAAATTAATGTCATCACAAGGTTTTATGTTGAATTTTGTTATTATTTAAGCTATTTAATTAATGTATTTGATATGTTTGTAATAATATCAAAGTGCTTACTAGACAATGACATTCAGCAATTTATAGCTTGAGGGGTTACATAATTCTTCAATTTTGATTGCTTGGCGAGTATGAAATCTGTTATAATTCGCGACTTGCATTTCTGTGTAAGCTAGTGTCTATTCTGATAGAAATAAAAATTACATTTTACAGTAGCACTAAACTAACCTTTCTCTACGCCAAAGCATGGGTGGGAGATGTTTTAAAACCGTAAGGAGTTTTCATGCGTCATTATGAAGTTATTTTCCTTGTTCATCCAGATCAAAGTGAACAAGTTGTCAACATGGTTGACAGATATAAAAAGATTATCGCCGATAATGGTGGTCAGATTCATCGTCTAGAAGATTGGGGTCGTCGTCATTTAGCGTATCCTATCCAAAAATTGGCTAAAGCTCACTATGTATGTATGAATATTGAATGTGGTAATGCTGTTTTAGATGAACTAAACCACGCGTTCAAATTCAATGATGCTATTTTGCGTAATTCAATCATCAGTAAAAAAACTGCAGTTACTGAGCCATCAGTATTCATGAAAGATGAAAAAAGCAAATCATTAATCTAAGATGCACCAAGAAAACGAGGTAAAGTTAACAGGTCTGATTAGTAAAATTTACCCACCAATGATTACTCCAGCAGGAGTAAAGGTTGCCAGAATCGTGCTTGAACACAGCTCTGAGCAAATGGAAGGTGGAGCACTGCGTTATGTTAAATGTCGAATTTATTGTGTTTACGTAGCAGCAGAAATTAATCAAGAACTATTAGATCACCACGTTAGTGTAACTGGGTTTCTGAGCGTTAATACGCAAAAAAAATTAGTTTTACATATTACCAATTTAAAAAATTTGGATTAAAGGAATACACAATGTCACGTAATATATTAAGAAAGAAAAAGTTTTGCCGCTTCACTGTAGAGGGCTATACTGAAATCGATTATAAAGATGTAGAATTACTGAAAAACTACATTACTGAAACTGGGAAGATTATCCCATCTCGCATCACTGGTACATCAGCTAAATTCCAACGTATGTTGGCAGAAGCTATTAAACGTGCACGTTTCTTGGCATTAATACCATTTTGCGATCAACACTAATTTAGACTGAAGGATAATCACAATGAAAATTATTTTATTAGAGCGCGTAGCTAATTTAGGTAGCCTTGGCGATATCGTTGATGTTAAAAACGGTTATGCTCGCAACTTTCTAGTACCTCAAGGTAAAGCAAAACGTGCTACTGAGGCTAATTTAAAAGAGTTTGAAGCGCGTCGTGCGGAATATGAACGTAACCAAACTGACATCTTGGCAAATGCACAAGCTCGTCATGCTAAGATTGACGGTGTAGTATTTACTGTAAATGCTAAAGCTGGTGTGGATGGTAAATTATTCGGTTCAGTAACTTCAATGGATATTGCTGAAGCGATTAATACTAGCGGTGTGGAAGTTAAACGTTCTGAAATCGCATTGCCGCATGGTCCATTGAAAACTATTGGTGAATTTGAAGTTGATGTATTGTTACATCACGATGTTCACTCTAAAGTTAAAATTAATGTGGTATCAGAAGCATAAGCTCCTTGCTCATTAATAGTAATACCGCCATTTTTTGATGGCGGTATTTTCAATTCATCTATAAAGTATGTGTTCGAGAATATTGTGCCGAGAAAAATTTCTTATTCTAGATTCTGAGCTATAATCTTTTTTTGAAGGGTAAATCAATGCGTAAAAATATTGCGTTAATCTTAGTATTATCAATATCATCAATAAAGTTTACTTTTGCCGATGGCGTAACTGATCCACAATTTCTAAGTGTCAATTTTTCAGTTGTTAGTCTAAAGCAAGATCTTCAACAATCAGTATTGACTCTCAAAAAAGGGACGTCAGTAATAAGTAATGTTAATTGCGAAGAAAAGTCATGCGCATATTCCAGCAACTCTGCAGGTAAAATTAATGTAAAAGGTGGCTCTCCTAACGTAGCTGGTAGCTATTCATTGTGGCTGAACAATGTCAAGTTGGCAGATTTTGATATTGGTAAATTTGCAAATTATCATTCAAATAGTATTGCTCTTAGTATTCCATCCGCGAATAATGTACAAAGTACAAAGTTTTTTTTGAGCTACGGTCCTAATTATCCTCATCCAGTCAATTCAGCGGATTGTGTTGGTACACGGCGAGTGGTGAGCAATTCAGCAGTTTATGAAATAAGTACAAATAACTATCTGAATTGCGCGTGGGATCAAAGTAAACAAAGCTCTGCTCAAGTTGCAATAGAGCTGTAAACTAATCGGATAAAACTAGCTTGTTTTTTAAGTTTAATTCCATTTTGCAGTTATAATTTGTGATTCAGCTATTTCAGCGCGAGAATGGCATCCTGAGATAGCAACTCCTTTGGCACTGCTAATTGGTGTATTGTCTGGTAAGATTATTGCAGTCCAGACGATAGAGCATTTAAAAAAGCCGTTATTAGAGTACGTCCCAATAAGTCCCGAACCAGCTGGTATCACCTGATTATAAAAGTAAGGTACATTATCGATTAAGGTTGCTGATACTGGATATTGTTTTACGTTTTTATCATATTCCGCACTAAGGTTCATTCTGACTCTAAACGATCCTGTTAAGTTAATCGGGCGATCTGCTGGAGTACTACATGCTGAGAGGATAGCCGCTATACCAATAAATACGCCTAATTTTTTTATCATGATTTATCCTTTCTCGTAAAAATTAACTTGCTCAAAGATTAATTATTTCTGCGGATTTAATCTCAGGAATAAGCATTCCGGGTTTCCAGACTACATAGCGGATTTCCTCGCTGGAATTTAAACCAACTACCTTATAGTTTCCTTCCTTATCTATAGCGTGAATGGTTACTTCATCTAAGTATCCAGTTTTTAAATCTGCAAGGTCTCGTGCTGCTTCATAAACCGCATCAGCGACACTTAATCCCATTTTTAGATAAAGAACCACGCTTCTCGCTGTTCCTGCTCGAATGGTCATTTCGCCGGTGTGAGTACATGCGCAAGCACCAAAACGGCTATCAGCATAGCTGCCAGCTCCAATAATGGGGCTATCACCAAGTCTTCCGGGGTATTTCCATGCCCAACCAGAAGTGCTGGTCGCGCTTGAGATTCGTTTTTCATGATCTATGCTAAGATATACGGTAGTATCAAATGGTTTGGCTTGTTCATTTGCTTGATCTTGGACTGAGTTTGCTAGAATTTTTTCTGGATCAATAGCTGTGTTTTTTATATCGAGGAGTCTGATATTGGGGAAATTTTTTTGCTGTTCATGGGTAAGAGTGGTTTCAATAAAATTGTTCCAACCTTTTATAGATGTTTCCGTTTCATTTTTGCTGATAATTGCACCAATTTCTCGAGCAAAGCGCTCAGCTCCCTCACCAACCAGAATTTCATGGGATAGTTCTTGCATAATGCTATAGGCAACTTCGACCGGATGCTTAAAGCCTCGCAACGCCCCAACTGCTCCAGTGCGTCGGGTATTACCATCCATCACTGATGCATCAAGTTGTAGCTCGCCTAACATATTTGGCCAAGAACTTAATCCGACAGTATGAATATCATGATTGGCTTCAACAATTTTTATTCCTTCTATGATTGCACGAAGTCCATTTTCTCTTTGTGCTAGAAGTTTAGCGGACTGTTCTGTTCCTGAGCGACCTTCGTAATTTGCAATTAATAACATCTTAGCTTCTTTCGTCAATTTTTTTACGGATTAAGAATAATACAGAGGTAATTATTATACCGAGAATTGTTACTTTTATAAACCCACTTTGATAAATTGGTAATTGTTGATCTACTTTGAGCTGAGCGGTTGATTGAAAACCAATGAGTTGGGCAACTAAACCAGCGGTTAAACCAGCAAAAGCATTAATCATCCACCATAAACCCATCATGATTCCAGAGAGGTTTTGTGGAGCGTATTTGGTAACTAAAGCCAATCCGTTTGGCGAAATGCATAACTCCCCAAAGCCAAGTAAACTATAGCATAGCAATATCCATAGTAAACTCATCTTACCAACATGTTCAGCTTGCATTATTCCAAAGATAATGAAGATGAATGCTGTAGTGGCTATAGCTAGCCCAATAGTAAATTTGCCAGCATAGCCAGGCTCATGATTTATTTTTTGGGTAAAACTCCAAAACCAGGCAATAATTGGCGCTAAGATTATCAGAATTAATGAATAGAAGCTGGAAATACTTGAAGCAGGTAAATCAATTCCAAAATAATGTAATTTTACAACGCGATCAATAAAAATCGGTAAGCTGGCAATGGTTTGATTAGATAGTGTCCAATAGCTTACTGAGAAAAGTGATAAGACCAAAATAATCCACACTTTACTACGTTCTTCGCTAGTTAATTTACGCCATAGGGAGATGATATATCCGCCAAGTATAACCAGACAGATTCCAGAAACTACGGTTGATTGAATTGGATTAGCTAGTAGCGTGGCAAAAATAGCTGCTAATGCTACGAGCATTATGCAGATAAGGTAGTGTAGTTTAATTCCTGCTACTCGTGAGTTGATTAAAGTTTGATTACTGATTTTACAATTAGCTGGGAAATTTTTTTCGCCACGTTTAAAGATATATAAACCAAGCGCCATTCCGATAGCCGCAAGCCCAAATCCTGCATGCCATGAAACTTTTTCTGCCACGAATCCAACCGCAATTGGTGCGATAACTGCTCCAATATTTATTCCCATATAGTAGATATTAAACCCTTGAACCCGCATGTCTTCTTGTTCATCAGAGTAAAGTTTACCCACCATCACCGAAACATTGGGTTTTAGGAGTCCGGTACCCGTTGCAATACAGCCTAAACCAAAGTAGAATAAGTTAAATTCAAGCCCGGAGAGTGCCATGGTTATGTGTCCTAGCAGAATTAAAACCCCACCCATGAAGGCAACTTTGGCATAGCCATAAAGACGATCGGCTAAAAATCCGGCAATAGTGGTTGAGAGGTAAACGTAAGTTACATAACTGCCAAAGATAATTAAAGCTAAGTCTTCAGGGATATGTGCTTCTTTGGTTAGAAATAGAACGAGAACAGCATTTAGCCCATAAAAGCTAAAGCGTTCCCACATTTCAGTAAAAAATAAGCGTTTTAGGCTAGAGGGGTGCCCAGACCAAACATGTGCCATTTGAGAGTCTCCAAATTAATTAATATGTTGTATTTTAACACTCTGCTTTTGCTTGGCGGGAATTTATAATAAAATTTAAACTAAATCTTTTGGATTATATCAAGCACGTGATCTAACCTACCGATGTTAGTTGTTGGGTAGGATGTGTAGTGCTGCTATTAATTATATATATTCTATTGCAATGACTTAACTTTATTGCATAATTTACCTGAGGTGTGATAAAATACGCGGTTCTATAATAGGGCAAGGTGAAGCATTTTACTACGATCTACATTTGAGTATTTCGTAAGAAGGGGCTTTATGCTTGGAGGCTATAAGCATGGGGCTTGTGGCTTCAGTATTTTTGATAAAAGAAGGAAGATAATGCCTACTATTAACCAATTAGTAAGAAAACCTCGCGTGAGTGTTCGTTACAAGAGTAAATCTCCTGCATTAGCGAACTGTCCTCAACGCCGTGGTGTTTGTGTACGTGTGTATACTACAACTCCTAAAAAACCAAATTCAGCATTACGTAAAGTTTGCCGTGTACGTTTAACTAACGGATTCACTGTAAATAGCTACATCGGTGGTGAAGGTCATAATTTGCAAGAGCATAGCGTGGTATTAATCCGCGGTGGTCGTGTAAAAGATTTACCTGGTGTGCGTTACCATACAGTACGTGGTTCACTAGATTTAGCTGGTGTTAAAGATCGTAAACAAAGCCGTTCTAAATACGGTGCGAAACGTCCTAAATAATAATATTTAAGATTCGTTGGTTTTTTAAGGAATAGAGATTATGCCTAGACGTAGAGAAGTCGAGAAAAGAAATGTGCTGCCAGATCCTAAATTTGGTAATCAAACATTGTCAAAATTCATGAATATTATCATGGAAAGCGGTAAAAAAGCCGTAGCTGAGAAAATTGTATACGGTGCATTAGACATCGCTTCAACTAAATCAAAAAAAGATGCAATTGAAATTTTTACTCAAGCTTTAGAAGCTGTTAAGCCTATCGTTGAATTAAAATCACGCCGTGTTGGTGGTGCTAACTATCAGATTCCTATCGAAGTTGCGCCGGATCGCCAAGTTGCGTTAGCTATGCGTTGGTTGCGTGATGCTGCGCGTAAACGTGGTGAAAAATCAATGGATATTCGTTTGGCGAATGAAATGCTAGAAGCATTAGAGGGTCGCGGAGCGGCTATGAAAAAACGTGAAGAAATTCACCGTATGGCGGAAGCAAATAAAGCTTTTGCTCACTTCCGTTATTAATATTTGGAGTATATGCTAAATGGCTAGAAAAACCCCGATTGAAAGATATCGTAATATTGGTATTTCTGCACACATTGATGCGGGTAAAACAACAACTACTGAACGTGTATTGTTTTACACTGGTGTAAATCACAAAATTGGTGAAGTACATGATGGTGCAGCTACAATGGATTGGATGGAACAAGAGCAGGAGCGTGGTATTACAATTACTTCTGCTGCTACTACTGCGTTCTGGCGTGGTATGGATGGTAAATATCCTGAGCATCGTATTAATATTATTGATACGCCTGGACACGTGGATTTTACAATCGAAGTTGAACGTTCTATGCGTGTACTTGATGGTGCATGTATGGTTTACTGTGCAGTGGGTGGAGTTCAACCTCAATCTGAAACAGTTTGGCGTCAAGCAAATAAATATAAAGTGCCGCGCATTGCATTTGTAAATAAAATGGATCGTCAAGGTGCTAATTTCTTTAAAGTGGTTGATGGTATCAAAAACCGCCTTAAAGGTAATCCAGTTCCGATGCAAGTGCCAATCGGTGCTGAAGAAAACTTTACTGGTGTAATCGATTTAGTTAAAATGAAAGCGATTGCATGGGATGAAGCTTCACAAGGTATGAAATTTGAATATGTTGATATTCCTGCCGACTTAGTAGAAACTTGTAATGAGTGGCGCGCTAAAATGGTTGAATCTGCTGCCGAAGCAAGTGAAGAGCTAATGAATAAATACCTTGAAGGTGAAGAACTTAGCGAAGCTGAAATTATGGCTGCAATTCGTCAACGTACGATTGCTAGTGAAATTATTCCAATGTTCTGTGGTTCTGCGTTTAAAAACAAAGGTGTACAGGCAATGTTGGATGCGGTAATTGATTATCTACCTTCCCCGGTAGAGGTTGCTGCGGTTGCTGGTGAATTAGAAGATGGTACTCCAGCTACTCGTGAATCATCTGATTCAGCACCTTTATCTGCATTGGCATTTAAATTAATGAGCGATCCGTTTGTAGGTCAATTGACTTTCTTCCGTGTTTACTCTGGTGTGGTTAAATCTGGTGATACAGTATATAATCCAGTTAAAGGTAAAAAAGAGCGTATCGGTCGTATCGTTCAGATGCATGCAAATGACCGTCAAGAAATTGAAGAAGTTTATGCTGGTGATATCGCTGCTGCCATTGGTTTGAAAGAAGTTACAACTGGTGACACTTTATGTGATCAAAAAGAAGTTATTACTCTTGAACGCATGGTATTCCCTGAACCTGTGATCCATATCGCGATTGAGCCAAAAACTAAAGCCGATCAAGAAAAAATGGGTGTTGCGCTTAATCGTTTGGCAAAAGAAGATCCTTCATTCCGCGTTAAAGGTGATGAAGAAACGAACCAAACTATTATCTCTGGAATGGGTGAATTGCACTTGGAAATCTTGGTTGATCGTATGAAACGTGAGTTTGGCGTTGAAGCTAATGTGGGTGCTCCTCAGGTTGCTTACCGTGAAACTATCCGTAATGCGGTAGAAATCGAAGGTAAACACGTTAAACAATCAGGTGGTAAAGGTCAGTACGGTCACGTATGGATTAAAATGGAACCAGCTGGTGAAGGTAATGGCTATACATTCGTGGATGAAATTAAAGGTGGTACAGTGCCACGTGAATTTATTCCTTCTGTAGATTATGGTATTCAAGGTGCGATGAAATCAGGTGTGGTTGCGGGTTATCCAGTGGTTGATGTAAAAGTTAGCTTATTTGATGGTTCTTATCATGATGTCGATTCATCTCAATTGGCGTTCGAATTAGCTGGTTCAATGGCGTTCAAAGATGGTATGCGTAAAGCAAATCCAGTATTGTTAGAGCCAATGATGGCAGTTGAAGTGGAAACACCTGAAGAGTACATGGGTGATGTGATGGGTGATTTGTCTTCTCGTCGTGGTATCATCCAAGGAATGGATGACGATGATGCTGGTGGTAAAAAAGTTCGCGCTGAAGTACCTCTGGCTGAGATGTTTGGTTATTCAACTGATTTACGTTCTAAGACTCAAGGTCGTGCAACGTATTCAATGGAATTCAAACATTACTCAGAAGCTCCAAAACATATTGCCGATGCAGTTGTTTCTAAAAAGTAATTAATTTAAATAATCAATAGTGGCTGGCTTTAGGTTAGACCAGCTACTAATTAAAGGATAGCAAAATGGCTAAAGAAAAATTTGAACGCACGAAACCGCATGTGAACGTAGGAACAATTGGTCACGTGGATCATGGTAAAACTACATTAACAGCTGCGAT
>RXJX01000013.1 GCA_003963245.1 Neisseriaceae bacterium | reverse complement strand
CGCAGCTGTTAATGTAGTTTTACCATGATCCACGTGACCAATTGTTCCTACGTTCACATGCGGTTTCGTGCGTTCAAATTTTTCTTTAGCCATTTTATTATAACTCCAAATAGTGAGACAAAATTTAACTATATCTATATGGTGCCCAGGATCAGAATTGAACTGACGACCTCTCCCTTACCAAGGGAGTGCTCTACCCCTGAGCCACCTGGGCATTTTAACTTTTTATTTACAAAACTTTAGATTGGAGCGGGAGAAGGGAATCGAACCCTCATCATAAGCTTGGAAGGCTTCTGCATTACCACTATGCTACTCCCGCGAAGCTGTCAGTTTTATTCTGGCATGATTCTAATACATTGAATTGTTTTTTGCAAGAATTTTATTAACTTTTTATGCTTTACGCTATCTGGTGGAGAGGGCAGGATTCGAACCTGCGAAGGTAAAACCGCCGGATTTACAGTCCGGACCCGTTGGCCGCTTGGGTAACCTCTCCCTTGATGAGGTACTCATTGTATCCAAAAACCGCTGCCCCGTCAAGTAAAAATTGAATTTATTTTGCTAATTAAAATCAATACACCTACAAACAAGAACCAAAACAATAAATTAATCCCAACAGTAGTTCAATTAAGTGCACTCATCATAGCATCTAATTTAAACAATTCTAATTTATTCCATATACCATATTCAAGCTTGAAATTGCATTAGTTGCAGCGTTACCAGCTGGCGGATTAGAATTATAGGTCAACTGATAGTTGATTCCAATACCAAAATTCTTATTAATCTGCAGATTCAACGTGGATATAGAATAAGTTGTCGTATTATTCTGAGTAGCTGTATTTTGTAATTGTTCATAAAAAGTCAAAATATTATTTAAATTGAGATTATAGGTTGCCTGAGTTAGCCATTGTGGTTGTGTACTAGCAACATTAGTAGAAACAACTTGACGCTGCTGTAATCCTGGTCCAAGTGATAATTGTAGCCCCATTAGTTCATTATTAAAAATCTGCAGTTTGTAACCCATATTTTCATTCCAGACGTAATAGTAGCCATCGTTAGCATCGTTTAAATAAGAAGCTTGGGCAAATATCCCACTGTATTTATTATACATATACGCAGCATTTTGTTGAAGGTATAGCCTATTTTTATTTGAACCTGACCCCGAGGTTTGTAAATTATCATACTGACCGATAGTATTGAATTGCCAGCCGACAACTCCTGATTCTGGCTTGTAATTAACAATAGCGCTGCCATTGATGCTACTGCTATTAGTGTCACCGTTAGCGCTACCTGCCCCAAATCCAAATTGCGACCCTAGCCATGGATTGTAAGGGGGTTTGGGTGATGACTCAATAAAGATACTAGCATTAACGGAATTTGGCGATAATATTTGTGACTCATAAAGTACAGCAATTGAATTATAATAACTTGACTTCTGAGCATATTGATCTGCAAGTTGATGATATTGATCCGCCAATGAAAGGCTTGATTCAGTTGCTATTGTTGATAGTTCTGCTGCTAGGCAATAATGGCAAGAGCAAAAAGCACTACTCGCAGCAATAAATAATAATTTCTTCGACATTTGCGTATGGTCCTTTTCCTATTTCTTTAATTCATACAAAACTTATTAAGTGGGTAAACCTCCTTTATGACTTTTAGATTATAGATAATAAAAATCTTTAAACAAGTAGTGCCTGTTTAAAGATTTTTATCAAGACTGACGTATTTAAAATTATTTATACTACTAATCAATATAAATAATTCAGTATATTAGCGGCAACATGAGCTATACCTTTACGCTATGCTTACACTTAGGACAGATATGTTGTGTACCCTTTGTTTTAGTTGTATGTACCATCATTACCGGATAATTACACTCTGGGCAGCTTGCACTAATTGGTTCATATTTAAAAATAGTTTTACATTCAGGATAATTATTACAAGAATAAAACACGCCGAAACGCCCTTTTTTCGGAATAACCTTACCCTTCTTACACTCTGGACAACTTACAGCGTTTTCAACTTCTGGAGTGTCCATATTCTCAATATGCTTGCACTTAGGATAATTAGCACAGGAAATAAATTTCCCAAATTTCCCAGTGCGAATTAACAATTTACCTCCATCTTTAGGACAAACTCGCCCCTCGACTTCCTCAGGAGGCGCAACAACTTCACTATTCCCATCTTTATCGACTTTGCGCATATAATTACACTCAGGATAGCCGGAACAGCCAATAAAACGTCCATACTTACCAAAGCGAGAAATAAGCGGCTTGCCACACTCAGGACAGTTCTCATCCAGTTTCTCGCTAGTTAATTCCATCTTAGAAATATTTTGCTTCTCTGTCACTAAAGTGTATAACTCATTCCAAAATTGGTGTAGGGTTGGTAGTTTAGAGCTCTTACCAATTGCAATATTATCTAAAGTGTCTTCTAAATTCGCCGTAAACTGTAAATCAACATATTTGGTTAAATGATTCGTCAGAAACAAGCTAACAATAGCTCCGATCTCAGTTGGTACAAAGCGCTTCTTATCCATCACCACATACTCGCGCTTTTTGAGCGTAGCAATGATTGAAGCATATGTTGATGGGCGACCGATCCCCAATTCCTCTAGGGCTTTAACTAAAGAGGCTTCGGTATAGCGCGGCTTAGGCTCAGTTTGATGAGCCGTAATATCCAAGCTATCAACTGGCACCATTTCACCTTCAATCAAATCCGGTAAACGGGCTTCCTCATCTTCATTAACCGTATCTTCAATGACTTCCTGATAAACTTTCATAAATCCATCAAAATTAACCATCACACCATTCGCACGAAACACCGTATTTCCTAGTTCTAAATCAATTGCCGTAGTATCTAAAACGGCAGGGCTGATTTGAGAAGCCAAAGTACGACGCCAAATTAACTCATAGACTTTAAACTGATCTGCATTAAGATAGGCTTTAACACTATCTGGAGTACGTAGGATTGAAGTCGGACGGATTGCCTCGTGGGCTTCTTGCGCATTTTTAGATTTGTTGGTATAAACATTTGCTTTTGCAGGTAAATAACGCGCATCAAAATTCGCCGCAATATACTCGCGGATTTCTTCTAGTGCTATAGCCGATAATTGTACTGAATCGGTACGCATATAAGTAATTAAACCAACTGATTCCTTACCTAGCGCAACACCCTCGTACAATGTTTGAGCTACACGCATGGTACGATCTGTCGTAAAACCCAATTGACGGGATGCTTCAATCTGTAATGATGAAGTTATAAACGGTGCAGTTGGATTCTTCTTTTTTTGTTTTTTGGTTATTTTACGAATTTTAGCTTGTTCAAGCCCACTGATTCCTGCGACAATATCTTTGGCATATTGTTCGGTAGTAATAGTGCGGGTTTCAATCTTAGTTCCAGCGTGTTCAATTAATTTAGCACGGAATTTAGTTCGTTCTTTATGGCTAAACAAATGCACACCGAAATAATCTTCTGGAACAAATTTCTTAATTTCATCTTCTCGTTCACAAATCAGGCGTAAAGCCGGAGACTGAACCCTCCCCGCGGATAGACCAGGTTTAATCTTGCGCCATAATAAGGGTGAAACATTAAACCCGATAAGGTAATCCAAAGTAAGTCTAGCTTGCTGAGCATCAACCAAATTAGCATCAATCTGACGAGGATGAGCAACCGCTTCTAATATCGCGGGCTTGGTAATCTCATTAAACGTTACCCGAGCAATATGACGCCCTGCGTATAGATCATTATCTCGTAAAATCTCGGTAATATGCCAAGCGATTGCCTCCCCTTCGCGGTCTTGATCACTTGCGAGGAAGATAGTATCGGCTTTTTTAGCAGCTGCCAAAATTTCATCGACATGTTTTTGATTTTTAGCAATCAACTGATATTTGGGTAAAAAATCGTTATTTACATCAATCGACCCATTTTTTTTGGGTAAATCACGGACATGTCCAAACGATGCTAGAACCGTAAATTCATTGTCCAGATACTTGCCAATAGTCTTAGCTTTAGCAGGAGACTCAACAATCAATAGCTTGCGTGCCATAGTTAACCTTTATTCCTAATGTATTGTAAAATTATTAGAGCAGTAATAAGCACTACCACCGCCACTAGAGTTTAATAAGTTGTATTTATAATGTTGTAAATGATAAGTCAAACCTTCCAAAATCAACTGCATATCATCGTCTTCAAATTCGCCATCTAGACCTAATTCACCCAACCGATCTAACAAAATTTCTCGTTCAATTAAAGAAATAGTCTTGCTTTGTTCCCATTCCAAAATCTGACGAATAATCGACTTAGGCAAGTATTTTTCTTCCCACGTACTAATACTACGAATTGCTAGAGGATTAATATCCAAGTCTGTGCCACCTTGTAATATAGGGGCAAACCACTCTAATGCTTCAGATATTTCTTTCGCCGTAAATTTATGTTCATTCAGTAATTCTTTAACTAAGCCTTCTTGGTTAAAATATAAATGTTGATCTTTTGCGGTCGCAAACAAAAATTGTAGTATTTCTATCATATTCTACCTATCTAAAAATCCGCTGATAACGTCCGCCGCCGCAATTAATTATCTGTCCGGCAAGCTCTAATTCCAATAGTTTGCCACATAATTCACCAAAATCAATAGCTAATTTTGCACATAGGCTATCCACACTCAACGGATCGTGACCTAAAGCCTGCAATATTGGATCATTACTATTTGAGCTAATTTCATTATGAAACAATGCACTCTGCTGAACAGAAAATTCATCCAATATATCAGCCGCAGTTTCAATTAATTTCGCACCCTGCTTTATCAATTTATGACATCCCCGCGCCATCGGGTTGTGAATTGATCCAGGAATTGCCATCACATCGCGATTCATTTCCAATGCAAAATTGGCACTAATCATTGAGCCACCATCACTGGCTGACTCAACCACCAAACAGGCTTTACTCAACCCAACAATAACTCGATTTCGTCGTGGAAAATTCTGGGTTTGCGCTGGCGTGCCCAATTTAAACTCGCTCAAGATCAAACCCTGTTTTACCATTTGACGATAAGTTTCCCGATTTGACGCAGGATAAATCAAATCCATACCCGTACCAATTACCGCAATTGAAGATGCACCATTTGTTGCCGCTAATGCTCCCTCATGAGCGAATTTATCAATTCCAGCGGCTAAACCACTAACAATCGTCATACCATGCGCGGCAAGCTCCATTGCGAAACTTTTTGCATTTTCAATCCCCTGAGCCGTTGGATGACGAGTACCAACGATTGCGAGTTTATTTGGGTTTTGCAGTAGAGTTAAATTGCCTTCAGCAAATAATATCAATGGAGGGTTAGCTATTTGCGCCAACTCGGCTGGATAAAATTCGTGTTCCAAGGTCAATAAATGGCGGTTATGTGGGGCTTCTAATTGCCAATTAATTGCATTATCAACTGCAATTTGTGTATCAGCACTCAATAAACTCTCAGCAACCCCTTTATTTACTACAGAGAGCAGGCTGTTAAAGCTCTGAGCAAAGATATTCTCAACACTGCCAAAATATTGAATTAATTTTAAACCTGTGGCTGGACCTACCCCGTAGCTAAACGCCAGTTTTAACCAAAATTTGAGATTATCGTTATTCATTCTTGAGATTGCACTACAGAATATAATTCAATGGCACGACTAGAATTAGTTACCAAACCAAAAGATAGCTTGTCATACACTTTGTAAACAATAACTTCACCAATAATTTCCGGCGGCATCACTAAATACTTCGGCTTATCCTGATTGGAGGTTGGATCAACTATTTTACGGGTACTTGTGACATCAAATACTAAGCCAACGTCAACCCCATCGCGATCACCGCGGTTAATTACTACTGTATTATCTTCAGCAGTTGATGTCAACGAATCATATAGTGCAACAATCTTACCACTAATAATCTGATCCGACTTGTGTGGAATTATCACCGGAATATCCGGCTCTGCCACAGTCATAACCCTATCCAATGGTGAAATCTGACTAACTGTATTATTAACATGCAAGGTGCTCACTGGGCCTAGCTGATCTAAAATAGCTGAACCATCCCAGCGCACTTCATAACCAAGCGACTCCTTACTATCAGGATCAACTATTTCGCGGAATTTACTCAAAACCGATACCTGAGAACCAACGCTGATACCTGTCAACCCCTTAACATAAATGTTATCGCCAGCGGTATACATATATTGCCCTACTTCACCACCAGCAACTACGACAGGAAGAGACTCAAAAATTTTCTCATCAACCAGCGTTGGCTTCATTAATAAATTTCTAAGCTTGTGAATAGACATTGGTGGTAATGCATCACTATCTATATCTCTGGCAGTTGGAACTAGTTTTTCATAGCCCGGAGAAAAAGAAGCATTGCTAGCACGATTAACTACTAAGACTTTATAACCATCAACACCCAATATTTGCAGCTGGTCTCCGGGATAAAGTTTAGTAGCATTAAAGCGGCTAACACCCATAAATTGCGACCAATATGAGATTTTTTTGAGGTACATTTGTGCTAATTTCATTACAGTGTCTGTTTTTTTCACAGTATAGCTTCGTGGTGCAGTTGATTTTACCAAATCAGCACGTACACCTGTAGTATTACTTTGTACACTAATTACACGAGGAGTTGAATCACTAAAAGAAATCACACCATCACTCTCTGCGGCATAGCATACTGACAAACTTAGTGAATTTAATAACAATAATAATATTTTTTTGAGCATTTAAGCAGCTTTCTTGCTAGAATAACGTTCTTTAGAACTAGTATTATATATTTTCATATGCTTAATCAAGGTACTATTTAATGGCTATTTTATCAATTTTACATTATCCTGACCCTCGGCTACACTTAAAAGCCAAAGAAGTCACCGAATTTAATACTGAACTTAAACAATTAGTTGCCGATATGACTGAAACCATGTATGACAGTAATGGAATTGGTTTAGCTGCCACTCAGGTTAATATTCAAAAACGCTTATTTATCGTTGATTTAGCCAAAGAAAATGAGCCCTCTCGCTTGCAAATATTTATTAACCTCCGTTTCCTTGAAAAGCGCGGTGAGGTTCGTGGTGATGAAGGATGTTTATCAGTACCGGGTGTCTTTGAGCCAGTTACCCGAGCCGAATGGATCAAAATTGAATATCAGGATCTTGATGGCAAAAAACATCTGCTGGAATGTGACGGCTTACAAGCAATCTGCATTCAACATGAGAATGATCATTTGGATGGAAAGGTTTTTGTTGATTACCTCTCTGGACTTAAACAAAATTTCATCAAGAAAAAGATGAAAAAACTCTTCAAAGATGAAAGATAATATGAATATCAAATCCAAGTATATTTACGCAGCTGTGGTAATTTATCTTATCACGGCTTTTTTTTCTCTCGGGCATCTTCACCCTGATGAATACTATCAGATATTGGAATTTGCTGCCTATAAACTACAATTAAACTCACCTCACGGATTAACTTGGGAGTTTTACGACCAAATTCGTCCAGCATTTCAAGCATGGATTGTTGTTTATCTCTATAAGCTAATCGCGCTAGTTAGCCACCCCAATCCGTTTTTTGTCGCATTTTTAACTCGAGCCATATCCGGAGCGTTATCTTTAGTAGCAATAATTCTCTTTATTGATACTTTTAAGCACGAATTAAAGACACCTACCAAGCAGAAATGGTTTATTTTACTGAGTATTTTTAGCTGGATTGCAATTTTTAACGGTATTCGTTACTCCTCAGAAAACATTTCGGCAAAATTATTTTTAATCGGTATGTGCTTACTCTTTTGGCCTAAATTTCGTCGTAATTGGTCGGGCTATTTGACTATCGGCGTTATCTTAGGAATGAGTTTTATTACCCGTTACCAAGTTGGCTTTATGCTAGTTGGCTTGATGGCTTGGTTATTATTTATCGGGCGCACTAAATTTAGTTCTCTGTTAATTATAACGCTAGGGATTTTTATAGCAATTGCCGCCGGACTAACTATCGATCACTGGTTTTATGGGAATTGGGTGTTTACTCCGTGGCGCTATTTTGATGCCAATATTTTGCAAGGTAAAGCAGCTAGTTTTAGCGTTGACCCGTGGTATATGTATTTATCAATTGCTGGTATGGTTCCTTATGGTCCATTGTATATCCTAGCTAGTATCTACTTTATTGCTTTTCGGCGCAAGCATGTAATTAGCTGGGTAATGTTGCCTTTTATCGTAGGACATTTGCTGGTTGGGCATAAAGAGTTACGCTTTTTAACTCCATTATTGAGTTTTATGCCTTTTGTAATTTTGGATAGTTTGCAAATTTTGGCAGCTAAGTATAACTGGCATTTGGGTCCTAAATTAATTAAGCTCAACACAATCAGCTGGCGCTTCAATTGTTTTGTCGTGCTAGTAGTAATGTTTTTCCCAGCAGCGATGCAAATTCGGATTAATGAATTACTCTACAAAAATTATCAGCAACCAACCGCGTTTAACTATGTGACGGAAGGTGGTAATGTATTAGATTTTTATAAACACCTTAATTTGCGTCCAGTACCGCTGGATAACCCAAGTAAACTAGATTGTAAAGAATCAGAAAATTGCCTGATTGCACTTACCTGCCAAGAAACTGTAAAATATGGTGTACCCAATGGTAAACTTATATTTTCTGATTGCCCTAGCTGGATTTTTAAACTTGACTTTAATGGCTGGCTGGAACGTACGGCATTGTATAATATTTATGAGCTACGCTCGGTAGAGTCACTAACACAATAGTAAGATTATGAATGAAAATAGTTTGCATTTCTGACACTCACAACCACCATCATGTGCTTGATGGCAATTTACCTGATGGGGATATGATTATTCATGCCGGAGATGTTGCGATTCATGGCAGCGTTGCTGAGATTCAGGAATTTGTTGATTGGTTTAGTGCATTACCCTATCAATACAAAATTTTTGTTGGCGGCAATCATGATGGAGCACTTGAACATTCCCACGAATTAATTACCATTCCAGAGAATGTAATTTATCTAGAAAATCAGCTGGTAGAATGTGCTGGGCTTAAAATTTGGGGTTCGCCAGTTAGTCCACCTTATCGCAGTATGGGTTTTATGTGGGATGATGAGCGGCGAGCTGAATTGTATCCACAAATTCCTGAGGATTGTGATATCGTTATAAACCATAGTCCAGCTTATGGTACGCTCGATCAGGTTCTTGAGGGGCAGAATGTCGGCTGTCAATTTTTGGCTAAACGCTTAGCGCAGATTAATCCACGGCTGGTAATCAGTGGACATATTCATGAAGCCTACGGAATAATTCAAAAAAATTTAACTACTTACATCAATGCCTCAACCATGACCCGACGTTATCAACCACATAATCCAGCATTGGTAATTGAAATCTAAGCCATGTATGTCATCAATCTGATTTTAGATATTCCGCTTAGAAATGGCTACAGTTATCTACATAACCAAGCGTTGACTCAAGGAACGCCAGTAAGCATTGAATTGCGTGGGCGTACTCAGATTGGTTTCGTTGCCTCATCAATACCAGCTGCACAATTTAGCGCTTATCCACTGGACAAACTAAAACCAATCTTAGCAGTAGGTGATAGCAATTTAGTCATCCCGGAACATATCTGGCAGCTGTGTGAGTTTGCGGCAAATTATTATCATCATCCACTAGGTAATGCTTTGTTCTGCGCGCTACCTGCTCTACTTCGTAAAAGCACTGAGATAAATTACAGTAACACGGACAATACCTACTATCAAGCAACAGACAGTGAGATTAAGCCTCGCGGTACCAAGCGCCAACAGTTACTTGAGACACTTCAGCAACAAGCACTTAGCTTGCCGCAAATTCGTGCGATTATTGGTGGTGGTGCAGCAAACTTAATTAATGAATGGCTTGAAACAGGCTTGGTACAAACAACCTCACCACCGCCAGCTAATTATACACACCAAGCATTGCCACTTAATTCGGAACAAGCTGAAATCGTCAACGCACTATCTGCCAAGTTAGGTAAATTTCATGCTGCTCTGCTTTATGGAATTACCGGCAGTGGTAAAACTGAGGTTTTCTTACACTTAATCGCGCAAGTTTTAGCTAATAAGCAGCAAGTAATGGTACTTGTACCAGAAATCAATCTTACGCCGCAGTTAGCCAAGCGCTTTAAGCAACGTTTCCCTTATGCCAAGATCAGTTTAATTAATAGTGAAGTCAGTGATAAGCAACGTCTTGATGCATGGCTTGATGCCAAAGCAGGACAAAGTGATATTATTTTAGGAACACGCCTGAGCGTCTTTACTCCCTGCGCAAATTTAGGGCTAGTTATAGTCGATGAAGAACATGATGACTCGTTCAAACAAAACGACAGCTTGCGCTATCACGCTCGCGATTTAGCAGTATGGCGTGCTAAACAATTGCAAATTCCGATTATTTTAGCCTCCGCCACACCCTCACTGGAAACACTATACAATTACAAAATGGGCAAATATAATCTTTATAAGCTAACCTCTCGTGCAGTACAAAATGCAGTGTTACCGCAAATTGAGCTATTAAATCTACAACATTATCCGCCCAACTTTGCCGGAATTAATCAAGTCGCATTAGAGAAACTGGCTTCTTGCCTTGAGCGCAAAGAATTAGCATTGGTATTCATTAATCGTCGTGGTTATGCACCAGTAATTACTTGCTATGATTGTGGTTGGGTTAGCACTTGTTTGCGCTGCTCAACAAATATGGTTTATCATCATGATAAACATCAGCTCAAATGCCATCATTGTGGTTTTCAAACGCAAGTTCCGCCAGCCTGCCCGATCTGTCATAATCAATACCTCCACACTATCGGACATGGTACACAAAAACTCGAAGAGTTTCTAGCTGAGCAATTTCCGAATGCCAAAATCAAACGCGTTGACCGTGACACCACCAGTACTAAAAAAGCATGGCAGCAAATTTATAATGAGATTAATCAACAAGAAATAGATATTTTGGTCGGTACGCAAATGTTAGCAAAAGGACATGATTTTGCTAATCTTACGTTGGTAATTGGTTTAAATCTTGATAATGCTTTATTTAGTTATGATTTTCGTGCCAGCGAAGATATGTTTAATGTCTTAACTCAGGTTGCTGGACGTGCCGGACGCGCAGATAAAGCTGGATTGGCACTATTGCAAACTAACTACCCCGATCATCCGGTATATCAATTTCTAAAAAACCATGACTTCAATGGCTTTATTAATCATACGCTTAAAGAGCGTAAGGCACACAATTTACCGCCCTTTGCTTTCTATGCACTGATAAAAATCAGCAGTACATCTGAGGCGACACTAAAACAAGCTATGCAAGAATTAAATACGCAAAGCAAACAAACGCCGCACTCTGAGGTAACTCTTTATAGCTGTGTTCCAGCAGTCATGTATAAACTTCATAATCGCTATCGCGCACAAATGTTAATTAGCAGCAATAATCGCAATGCCTTACATCATTACCTAAATATGTTAGAATCTCAGCTAAAACCGAGCAGTTATGTTACAATCGCCATTGATGTTGACCCTTTGGAAGTATAAAGCCCATGCAAAAATCCAAACTAGCCTTTTTCATGCTGACCATTATCGGCATTACCTCTAATATCATGGCGGATGCTATGCCTGCTAGCTTGTTAAACTGGCAAAAGCAAAACCATATTCCTGCTGTTTCTCTGACTATAGATAGCACAAATGGTGCAAAAAGCTATTATAACGGTACAACTGCAATTGGCAACACAAACAAGATACAACAACAGAACTATTTCCAAATTGGCTCAATCAGCAAAACATTTGTTGCCGCAGCAATCTTAACTCTAGAGCAAAATGGTAAATTAAATATCAACGATCCGCTGGGAAAATATCTGAAAAATTATCCACGGTGGAGTAAAATTACTCTCAAGCAATTACTTAATATGAGTAGCGGAATCTACAACTATACTGATGCATTACCCATAATGAGCTTACCTAAAGCTCAGCAACAAAAGCTTTATACCGCAGAGGAATTAGTACAGATTGCCTATAAGCATAAAGATTATTTTGCTAGTGGTCGTAATTGGAAATATTCTAATACTAACTATGTGTTACTCGGAATGGTTGTTGAGCAAGCTGCTGGACAAAATTTGGGTGAACTTTTACCACTTGATTTTTTTGAGCCATTGGAACTGAATTATACACAGTATGTTGACAATGGCTTTCCTTCAAATGTTAAACCATATCTAGTTCACGGCTACCGTGATAATAAAGATGTAACAGACATCAATCTTTCGAGCTATGATGCTGCCGGAGCAATTATTTCCAACAGCAGTGATATGGCAAAATGGTTTCGCTTATTAATGAGTGGGCAAGTACTCGCTAAAACTCAACAGCAAGAATTAACCAGCACTATTTCAATTGGGGAGCATAAGCCTAAACCAAGTAATGCAGGGTTTGGTCTCGGGGTTTACGAATATACCTCGCCGGAATACGGTAAAATCTGGTGGTATCAAGGCGTAACTGAAGGTTATGTAGCTTTTGTCGGTTACCTCCCGCAGAAAGATCTATCTTTTGCAATAACTACAAATAAACGCAATAGCGCCAACGTTAACTATTTTATGCCGGATAATCAATTAATGAAAACATTAATTCCTCAGATTCTGAAAACTCAGTAATTATGCCTAATTTTTTTGACTTATGCCTGGAGTTAATCCAAGAAACTGATCCAGCAAAAAAATGCCAAGAGAGTAAAAAGTTATATGCAAAATTGCAGCAGGATACTCCACAACAACTATTGTTTACACCACTAGCGCATGTCCAAAGTATTGAAGATGCCGGGCGACCTGAACATCCTCAGCTAGTTCCTCCTTTAGAAGTTCCCAAACGCTCAATGGCAACAGTTGCCGGACATGCAAGTTTAATTCACGCATTGGCGCATATTGAATTTAATGCGATTAACTTGGCATTGGATGCCTGTTACCGTTTTCAGGATATGCCAAAAGAATACTATTTCGATTGGATGCAAGTTGCTGCCGAAGAAGCCTATCATTTTGAATTACTTGATAATCATCTGGCGACCCTTGGTTATCGTTATGGAGATTTTAGCGCACATAATGGCTTATGGGAAATGGCATATAAGACTGAACATAGTTTACTAGCTCGGATGGGAATGATTCCTCGTCTGCTTGAAGCACGCGGAATTGATGCAATTCCGGTAATGCAGACCAAGTTGGAACAACTACGCGATAGTGAGGCGATAAGAATCCTTGACATTATTCATCAAGATGAAATCAAGCACGTTAGCTATGGCGATAAGTGGTTTAAACATCTGTGCCAAATCAACAATCTTGATGTTGAAACTACCTATTTCTCATTGATGCAGCAATTTAATGCACCTAAAATCAGAGGTAACTTTAATCGCGCAGATCGTAAAAAAGCCGGATTTAGCGATAGTGAACTTGATCATTTAATCGCTCTCACCAAGGACAACCATGAAAAAAAATCTTCTTCTCCTCATAGCAGCAATATCTAGCAGCTTCGCATTCGCTGACTGTGATTTTAAAATTATTAACTATACTAATTTTGAAGTAAGTGCCAAAGTTGGGTTTTATGGCAGTACTGAGAGCGGCATTATGGTTAAGCCGTCTGACACAACTTTCGTCAGAATGAAAAGTGATTATAAGTGCAATGATTCTACGCCATTTGGCACTGGCAGAGCTTACATCATGTTTCCCAAAGACACTCAAGGCGCTGGAGCTAATTATTCACCACTGGAAAAAGGGATCAATTTCATGGGACGGTTTAGTGGCAGTGCAGGTGGAAGAATTATGCAGGCAGATAATGGTCAGCTTATCTGGCTGAATGCTTCTGGCAAACCAATTGACGAAACTACATTTGAAATTAAGCTAAATTTTACTGAACGACCAAATAGTACGTCCGCAGGCACGACGTAATTTTAAAGATTATCGACTGGTAGCTGAGTTGCGCTTTGGTAAATCTTCAAACCAAAATCAGGAAGAGTTTGCAGGACATGCTCAATAATTTGTGACTGCGTTGCTTCAAATTCTTCTAAAAAGACCTCTTGGCTATAAGCATAAATTTGTAATGGAATACCAAAAGCAGTTGGTGCCAAATAACGTACCAAATTAGAGTAACCATGATTAAGCAACTGATTATTTTGCAAAAAATCATTCATATACAAACGATACAATGCCAGATTCAAAATTCCACGGCTAATTTGCCCAGACTTTAAACCATTCGCGATAAACGGATATTTTTGTGCTAAATTTGTCAATAACTCCAGATTGCAATCTTTTAATGAGTTGGTATCTATATTAATTGCCCGAAAAATTCTTCGCGCCTTGCTATTTACCATTGCCTGCCAGTTATGGATAGCCTCTGCAGTTAAAGCAAAAGTCGGGAGACTGGTAACCGTATTATCCCAATTACGAATTTTTATTGAACTAATAGAAATATAAATAACTTCGCCATCCACATTATATTTGGGAATAACTACCCAATCACCGCGCTTGATAATCTGGTTTGCCGTTGCCTGAATACTTGAAATCAAACCCAAAAAAGTATCTTTGAAAATCAAAAGCAAAAAGGCAGAAACTGCACCAATTCCGGTAAGCGTTGCCCAAGGTGATTTATTGAGAATAAAAGATACATAGATAATTGCCGCGCAACACCATGAGCCAAATTGCAGCATCTTAACGTAACCATAAATGGAGTATTCATGTTGTTGGTCAAATTGACGCTCATAAATAATATTAACCGCACTGAGAAATCTTCCCAGCATAGTCGTAACCGCCAGAAAATATAGTAGGTATGCGCCATTAACCATTAATTTAACGTAAGCATCAACCAGATAGCTAGACGACTTGGAGTCAATTAGTGCGCTACCAACATCGAGAATAATCGCAAAAATGAAAATTGAGATAATATTAATCAGACGAGCATCAGCAATCGCATTTAAAAAAACATAGCGCGAATTGCTAAAAATACGGTTTACCCAGCGAACAATAAGCACATTAACCAGTTTATAGACTAAAAATCCAGCTAACAAAATGCCAAGAGTGATTATCGCCAAACCGGCTAATATCTGTAAACTGTGATCAGTGATTCCAACTAAGATAGTTTCTTTTAATAAACTTTGAATATTTAATGCGCTCATAATCTGATATCTAATAATGTAATGATGCGCGGATTATAACAAATATCCAGAGATTAATAGTTATAAAAATACCCGCTTACGCGGGCTGCTTACTCGAAGTATTTGATTCCTGAACGCGACAGTGTAGATAGAACTACATAAGAAGCTTTTTTGAAATCCAACAAAATCCAAGATTCAAAAATAACTAGTATATTATGGATTTGGAGGTAAGATAGATGATTGCTGCGTATCAATATACCAACCCGGAAGGTTGATTTGACTTACTGTCTGCCCCATCATTGGTCCTGATTCAATTACAACAGACTCATTAAATGTTTGGCTCTCATATTTATATATGAAAGTAAACCTTGCATTAACAGTTGATTGATTTACCGTTCCTGGATTTATAACAAAGTTATAATAACCTGAAGCACCACCATAACCACAACCAAGTTGCATAAATACATTTGATTCAGGATCTGGTAGCGACATAATAGGATTTCTAACCAGAAAATGCGTAAAATAACTATAAATCTCTTGAGTACCTTCACGCTGAACAAAACTAACGGTAGGAAGAAGTACAGCATCGGCAGTATAAAATGACATCGTAAAAAATGCAGCGCTTGATTCAACTCCAACATCGCCATAGACCGCAGCATTGTAATCTTGCAACCCCTCACCCCAAGAATTTAATAATTGCAGACCTGTCATAGTGTTAAACGTTGGCGCATTACAATCATCTGGATAATAATTATTATTTGTTGTAGTTCCACCACTACCACATGCCGTCAAGCCAGCTCCTAATCAATTTTTTAAATAATTGTGTTCCAAACATCGTATCATTAGCATAGATAGTTGTGTATTTTAATTTTTGGCTATTATCTTTTAACTTTACCATTGAGACCAATTGGCTTTTAGCGTTATAGAGTTTCGCGATCATGGCTTCTGTGGTAATTAAACCATTAAGATCAACATTACAATCCTGATTATTTTTACAATTTAAACCAGTAGTTGATTTAAAAATTACCTGCCCTGACTCGTTTAGAATATTAATATGGTCTATTACTGAACTCGAGTGATTGACAATTTGTAATATTTTTTGTGACTCTTTAGTACTCTCTACTGCAGTATTCTGCGTTGCATTCGCAGAAGTAGAACTATCACCAGCCTGATTACACGCAGCCAATAAACCGCTACCGATTAATACAATTGCCAGCCTTTTTAAATTTGTTTTATGTTTGAGTAACATAGTAAATCTCCTAGGGTAGTTAATACAAATTGAGTCAATCTCAATAACAGGAGTATACATTTTAATCTCTACGCCAAAACTAGGATTTTATAAATGATAACGCGGTATTTAGAAATCATTATATAATACTGGATGTTACTTAATTTAAAATGTTAAAAAAGAGGGCTGCTATGTTAGACGATATTGCGTTGTTTATTAAGTTATGTGAAGCAAGAAGTGTTAAGCTATGCGCTGAACTTAATCATATACATACATCAACAATCAGCAAACGCATCTCAGAACTTGAACTCTCCCTCGGAAAACGGTTAGTTATCAGAACTTCCAAGCGGTTTGAATTAACTGACTTTGGCAATTACATTTACACAGGTTGCAAGCACATTCCATTGTTTGTTGACAGTATAATTAATACCTATGATAATAAACACCAAAGTAAAAATGTATCCGGTACTATTAATGTCGCTCTTGGATCGGTAATCTCAAATAAGTTAATTTGTCCATACTTATATAAATTTTTGCAATTATATCCAAGCATTAATTTGAATCTTAATTTCTACCCATCAATTCAAACCTGGTTAAGTCCACAGTTTGACCTTATCTTAGCTATCAATCATATAAAAGGTGATGATTTAGAAAATAGATTCATTCGTCATGAATATATTAGATTATTCTGCAATAGCGAATACGCAATACGGTATGGTTTACCACAAAGTATTGAAGAACTTTCCAAGCATAATATTATTGGCTTTGTTGACCCAGACTATATACCTTTAGATTATGCCAAGCTTAGACATAAAAATACTAATGATGAGTATGTTTTAAACTTAACTGGTAATCGGCTAAATGTAAGTAATAATATTCATACAGTTCAGATTGGGCTAAATGCAGATTATATTTTTGGTGCATACGAATCACTGGTTCAAGACGAGGTACGTAACGGAACATTACTACCTGTTCTGCCAGATTGGTATGCTTTTGAGTTAGACTTCTATTTGGTTTCAAAGAAAAAATTTTCTCAGGAAACACAATTATTTATTGATTTTATTTATGACTGCATGCGTAATACTCCATATGGAGATACTATAAAGTCATCTTGATTTTGTCAAAAGGCTACTTAATGATTGTACTACATCGGAACTTCGGCGGCAGTACCGTTCTCATTATCAAAGAATTCAGGCTCTTCCCAAACCGTACCTGATTCATTTTGATATTTACCAAGTGGAGCTTTCTCAATCATACCATGCTTTTCCAAACTACCATTATTATCACTAAACATGGCACAAGCGGTTACTCCACAAGCAAAAATGATTAACGAAGATATGATATTCATGCACTTAATAAACACTGCACACACCTCTCAAATCTAAAATGGAATCCGGAAATTAGCCTCAACTTCATAACCACTTTGGTAATTACCCGTATAATAAGTGCTACCAACCCAGTTAGCACTCATACTTATTGAGGTCTTATTGCTAAATACATGAGTATATGAGTTGGTTAATAATTGTTTACTAACTATTCCAGCCGGGAAAGTTTGACCATTAGGACCCGCAACAGTAAAAGCACCACCACCATAAACTTCACCCGCCTGAGCAAAGTCTTGAATAAATGCCAGCTCATAAGTATCACGTTCAGAAAACTGAAACCCCTGTCCGATAAATGCCCGAGCATCCCAACCACCATCTGTTCTATAACGAGCGCGACCACCAGCAAATTGATAAAATTCTTTGCTGTACTGAGTATCATAGCGTAAAAATTCTTCAAAGCGCAACACAGGATTAAAATAAAACCCAGGAGCCCCATAAGCACCAGAAAGTAAATCCACCCGTACAATATTAGCCAAACCATAATCAGTTGCATAACCAGCTTGTATCCTAGCTTCTGTACTTGATGTAGATGGAAAGTATCCACTGTTTTGCGGATCACTCGCGTCATTTTGCTGAACTGGAAAAGTACTTTTTTGCTTAATGTATCCACCGATTACCCAGCTATCACCAACTTTCTTATCAAAACCAAGCGTAAAATATGCACCGTTATCTGTAAATGGTACTGTACCACCATTTTTAGCGCCTTGAATACCACCCTGCTGATCTAAATCAACTCCAATAATCACATATGGTGAAATCGGAACTTCAGCTCCACTACCACCAGTAGGAGAGGAACTATTAACGAATGCGGGTTGCTCATAAATTGCCGATTCTGGTTTATTTTTATATTTACCTGCTGGTGCAGCTTCAATAAGACCAACATCTTCACGCTCTACATTCGATGACTCATTATTTGATTCCGCTAAAGCAAAATTTATACCTGAAGAGGCTAACAATATAAACATTAATTTTTTCATTTTATTCCCCCCGATGATGTTTTTATCTTAAACTCTACTCACTAAACGTAAGTAAAATTTGTTCATATCGTTATTTTATTGAATATACTAAAAAATTAAAACCAACAGTTTCGGTTGGTAAAATGAATAGAAACCTTAGTTAAAAACCGCTCTTTATGTTAAACTAAATCACTTATCTTTATAGCCAAATTGCCGTGAATAAATATCTTGCTGATGAAATTAATGAGTTGAGTAGACTCAGTACGCAAAAAGTAATGATTAGTATTTTTGATACTAGCGGGACATTATTGGCAATTTCAAACTACAGCGCTCAATTATTAGGCGTTCCATCTGAACTTATTGTTGGAATGAATTTACTAAATCTGACTACAGAACAAATTAAACTGTTAATGCCTGATATCACAAAAAACGAAATTATAACTGTACAGGAAGGCTATAACACCCTAAGACGCTTACTAGAAATTTTGATTGAGGAAAAGATTCCATTAAGTTACATCAATTTCATGCCATATGGGCATACTCGTAAGCCATTTTTAGAAACAGCGTTGCCAATATTTGGAGATAACTTGGACGTAATTGGTGTGAAAGTAATAACAACTGAATACAGCCTCTATGGTCAAAACGAATATTTTAGCGAATTATGCAAAATTAGTTCGGAACAAGCAAAATCAATATCGCAAAATAGCACGCCTCTTCAAAAGACAAAAATAAACCTTGCAGATCGTCAATATGAGATTGTTTACTTGCTTGCCAATGGCTTTACTCAAAGCGAGGTTGCGCAAATTCTAAATATCAGTCGCGGTTCAGTTGCCAATATTGTTAGTGAACAAATTTGCCCTAAATTTAAAATAGCAGGATCCAGTACCAAGCTACTAATCGACAAAGCCATTACATTAGGATTAAATAAAACAATGCCTTCTAGCTTATATAAACCATTTATAATTGTCCTTAACAATGAGATTACTGAACGTTATTTTTAACTATACTCAATCGGATTCATCATCCTAGATCGTTAATTTACTCCTCACTTACCGAGTCGTAAGCTTCGTCGTAAATCGCCTACTCATATTTTGAATCTGATTGAGTATATTATCTATCTATACCAACCAAAATTGATGGTACTTATTAGTAATTTTATCGGCTATAATAATCTTCTAGAGATGATTCACTTATCACTAGTTTAACTCTGTTTAATTACAAACCAGAAGGAGATGCCATGAAAAAATCAAATTTACTATTAAGTCTGTTCTTTGCTTTAAGCACATTATCAACTACTACCGCTGATGCTTGTACTCGCTTCACCTATACAGGTGCAGAGAATTCCGTAATAACGGGGCGTTCAATGGACTGGTATGATAGTCTTTCAACTGACTTATGGGCATTTCCCGCAGGGATTCAGCGCAGCGGTAATGCTACAGATAAGAATGGAATCCAATGGGTCTCCAAATATGGTAGCGTAATTGCCAGTGGCTATAAAGTAGCCGCAACCGATGGTATCAATACGGCTGGATTTAATGCGAATCTGCTCTACCTTTCTGGTAGCAACTACGGAACACCTCAGACTGGTAAAAAAAATCTTTCGGTGTACAACTGGGTGCAATATATGTTGGATAACTATGCAACGGTTAATGAAGCAGTGAAAGATTTTGGCAGTGGGAAATTGAATTTATTAGTTCCTGCGGAAATAAATGGTCATAAAATGGATCTGCACTTATCTATTACGGATAGTAGCGGAGACAATGCTATTTTTGAATACATAAATGGTAAACTGATTGTACATCATAGTAAACAATATACCGTTATGACTAATGAACCTCCATTTGATCAGCAACTGGCACTAAATACTTATTGGCAAAAAATGGATGGTAAATTTTTACCGGGAACAGAAGAACCAGATGATCGTTTTGTCCGTACCAGCTATTACTTAGCACATGCGCAAAAAACTCCCGATAATAGACAAGAAATTGCAACGGTATTTTCAATTATTCGCAATGCATCAGTTCCATTCCAGCAAGAGAAAGACCCTAATCGTCCAAATCTGGCACCAACTTTATGGCGAAGCGTTGCTGATTTAAAAAATAAAGTTTATTATTTTGAAGAAACCAATCAGCCGAATGTATTTTGGGTTGATCTGGATAAACTTGACCTGAAAGCAGGAGCGCAGACCAAAAAATTAGCTTTAGCCAATGGCGAAACTTACGCAGGTGAAACCAGCAAATATTTTGTTACAGCTACAGCATTTAGTAGTCCGCAAGTTACCCCTACTCACTGATATTTACACTTAAACTGTGTAAATATCAAAAAGTGAAAAATATGTCCTATTGCTCAGTAGGACATATTGTAGTATATGATTTATTTCTTTATACATTAGATTATCATAATTATCATACAGTAAGCCACTAAAAGCAACCGCAAAAATGTTACAATAAGCAACCACCACATAAGTAATTGATATAAATTATTTTTAGCTATCCAACTCACTTAATATATATAACACTAGCTAACAATTGAGCTTCTTTAGATATTTTTTTCTCACCCATGATGTAAATAACGTTACAATATACTAAAATTATCAAGGGGGAATCTGTGCATGAAAAAATTAATCTACTCACTAGTCATTATGGCGATAAATCAACAAATTTTTGCTGATGGCACAGAATCCGCACCAGCCGCTGTTGTCAACACGAATGATACGTATATATCTCGCTATGCCTATATTCAAAATCCGTGGATTTCGTCAACCAGTGCTGGAGGTACGCAAAATATCAGCGAAAGCCAGCTTGCAACACAGAATGTTGCGGAGAAATGGTTTGCCGATGGAACGTGGAATTTCTGGGGGACCGCGTCAGCTCAGTATGTTGGTGCAGGGGCAGGATTTCCCAACTATGCCTACGGGGGTAGCTTCTTTGCGCAAACTGGTCAAGTAGCTGGTTTCTCATTTGGTGGTGCAATGGCAATCATTAATCCCTTTTTTGCTACCAATATGAATGGCTATAATACCAATGCTTCACCGTTCTTACCGTCTGATAAACAAGTTAATCCTACTGAAGCTTTTGTAGAATATCAATATAGCAATATAGTTCAGGTGGATCTTGGATTGATTGGAATTAATAACAGTCCATGGTTATCTCAAAATTACTATAGCAATATGATGAGTGTTCCTGCATCTTATCAAGGAGCATTGGTTAATGTCGATGCCGGAGGCGGTTGGCTATTGACAGCATTGGCTTTTAACGCCGCGCAAGGAATAAGTGAAACTGGTTTTACAGGGCTTACTTGGTATAACAAGGGCTATGACTATGCTGGTGGAGCCATTGCCAATAATACCACAACTGGAACCTCTGCCGGCACAGTAGCCGTTGGTGCCAACTATGTTGCGTGGAACAACCAGTACAATCTACGTCTCTGGGGTTATGAGTTTGATAACTATGGTGAACTATTTTACCTTGATAATAGTATTAAATTTAAACCAACCGAAAACCTAGCTTTTAATATTGCAGCACAGGGCGGAACGAATAATTCTAATGGTAGCATAGGCAATGCTAATGGTACTAATGCGCTAACCGATGCTGGCTATGGGCAAATATCAAGCAACTTTGCGGGGATTCAAGGTGGTTTAAGCTACAAATGGTTTAGCTTAAATCTAAGTTATAACAATGTTTGGGGGAACCAAACTGCTTATGGTTCTGGCGCAATTGTTTCGCCTTATACTTATGGTATGGCAACCGATCCACTGTATACTACACCGTATATGGCAGGTTTAGTTGATATGGGAACTGCAGGTAGCGCATATAAAATTAACCCATCATTTAATTTCTTGGATAGTAATTTGTCAATTGCACCAGCATTTACTACCTTCCAAGCTGCATTGCCCCAATGGAATGGGACTAATGAGTATGACTTAATTGTTAGTTATTCGATTCCACAAGTTAAAGGGCTGAATTTATTTGGTGCTTATGCGTATCAACAAGTACCTTTAGCTAATCCATCGGGTAATAACTATGTTACTCAGCTTTTTGTAAGTTATTTATATTAATTTTGACGGAAATTAAAAATGAAAAAATTAAGCTTTGCTATTTTATCTTTAATTAGTGGCGCGACTCTTGCGATGAATACTGCTAATTTAAGTAAACAAACATTTACCTGTAATGGAGTTCGTATTGAAACCTCGACGGTAGAATCAAATTTAACTGATTATTGTAATAATGTCGTAATAAAAGACGAGACACAAATTATAAGTGGACAAAATGCAATGCGATTGCGTGGTAGTGATCAGATTGATGAAGATGATGTCAAGCCAACGACCATCAATTTGCGCACCGTCAAATTTACTGCTGATGGAGGAGTTAAGATGGAGTGCTATTACAAGAATAGTACTTTACAAAAATGTAAGTACAATCCAGAAGAGAAAACGAATAACAAACCTCAGTCTTCTCAATAATTTTTAACAAAGCAGGGTACATAATTATCTACCCTGCAAAAAACTATACTAAATTAATTACTGTCTTTAGTTGCAGTACGATAAATATAACGCACCAAGAGCATAATCACAATCAGCGATAACACTTGTGATGTACCCTCAAAACTCTCCCCTACTACGCGTAAGGCATCGCTACTTTGCTTAATTACAAAAGGCACTGCTAAAATCAAGCCCATGAGAGACTCACCAGCAACTAACCCGCAAATCAAGATATTAGTTCGATTTTCAAGTTTTTTAACTGCTTCAACTCCGATTTCATGCTGAAGTTTACGATGACGACGTTTGATGAAAACACTGATCATTCCACCAATAAATAGTCCAGTTACCAAATCAGGCGGTAAATAAAGTCCCAAGCCCATCATTATCGCAGGGGTACGGAACTTACCACTCTTTTTGCCAATTAAATCAAGGGTAAAAGTAATTGCACCGATCAAAATCCCCAAACCCATCAAATTCCAATCTTGTGAACCATGCAGTACATTTTTAGTAATCATCGCAATTGCCGAAGCTTGCGGAGCACTCAATGTATTATTTGGATCAATCCCCGGATGTGGAACTACTCCAGCAATTCCATAGGCATTAAATACCAAGTTAATCATAAATGGCGCCAAGATCATTGCGCAGATAACCCCAATAAACAATGAAATTTGTTGTTTATACGGTGTTGCTCCAACTATTTGCCCAGATTTGAAATCCTGAATATTTTCATTAGTAATTACGGCGGAGAATCCAATAAAACCAACCAACAAAATCACCAGCGCCATTAAATAGGTAACTATCTCGCTACCAATTACCTCGCCAGCTAAAGCTTTAAGCACTAAGCTTAATATGATAACCGCAATAAAATATAAACCTGAAAGAGGTGAATTTGATGAGCCTATCATACCTACCATATAACCAGCAACAGCTGCAATAATGAAACCAAGCACCAGCACTAACAACGACAACATCACAGCATAAAAAGCAGACATAGCGTTACTAGATACATTGAGCTGAACTAAATGAGAATAGATAAAAAAACCAACTGGAATAATACACAACACAACCAAAATCATCAATTTTTTAATATTCAAATCACGTTCACTATGGTCAATCTCATTGATATTGCGAAGTGCTGCAATAGACTCTTGTATTGCGGTCACAATTGATTTACTCATCATGAGTATCGTTGCAACACCGCTAAACAAAAACACTCCGATTCCCACTGGACGAACATAGTTTTTCCAAGTAAAAAAAGCACTTCCAACTAAATCATTAGCATCTTTAAGCCCATATTTAGTTGCAAAATAAGGAAGCAAAATCAACCAGCCAATAAGTAAACCAATAAAGGCAACTATAGTATTACCGCCAATTAAAAAGCCAGAACCTATCACGGCAGGAGAGAAGCTGGTACCCATACCCACAACGCTATTATTTACTTTAAAAAATTTGTAATAACTATCACCAAGTACTTTTAAACCATTTTGACAAAGATTAATCAAAGCAGCAATTCCGATTCCGGAAATAATGGTTTTAAAGCCAGTTTTATCCTGCGTATTATTGGTTGCTAATAATACTTGCCCAATTGCATTACCTTCTGGGAAAGGTAAATTAGGGTCTTTTAATAATACTCTTCTAAGTAAGACTGAGTATGCAATTCCGATAAAGCCACCGCACAAACCTAAGAAGAGTAATTCAGAATAATGAAAATCTTTCCATACCCCCAAAATCAAAAGCGCAGGAAACACAAAGATGATCACTCCAGCTAAACCTTCACCAGCTGAAGCAATAGTTTGCGAAATATTATTCTCCAAGATGGAGTACTTGCGAAACATTCGCAAAATACCCAACGAAATAATTGATGCCGGAATAGAGGCGCTGATTGTTGTACCAATCTTTAATCCCAGATACATATTAGCACCACAGAGTAAAATTGCTAGCACTACTCCGATAATTATCGATTTAAGCGACAGCTCCAGCTTCGGCATTAATTTAGTCATTCTTTAAATCCTTATCTATCCATTGCCATATTTGGATGTTAAAAATTTCATACACCATCCTTAATCTCATCAAACCTCGGGTGGTTATTGCGAAAAACCAACAGTTTTTATGTTGGCTAAACGGTTATTGTACTCTGACTAATAGTATCACAGTATTGCAATTTAATTATTTAAGCTCCAATAATTTTTGAAACAACTCAGACAAGTACCCAAACACTCAACTTAATCAAATAGAAATTAAATTAAAATAAGCACATAGCCATAATCAGATATCGGCACATTAAAGGACAATGACGAATAGTCGACTGTAGTATAATGAGACTGTATAAATACGATCAGAAAGGGACTTGAACAATATGAGACTATCAATAATTTTTGTAATTACAACTGGATTATTACTTAGCGCCTGTGGAACAGTTAACAATAAAGCTACCGCGGCAATTAACCCAAATAAAATTTTGCCAGAATATGCCAATCCAAGTACAACACCGCTTAGCACTATGATTGAATCTACTACCAATATAACCTATTTTCTCCCATCAAGAACGAGATTAACTACCGAAGCCCCTCTTGAAGGGATATCACAAACAGGAAAATGGAAGATCAATGGCTATAACCCAAACCAAAATACAATCAAGTTAACCGCTTTGAGCATTGATTATCAAAATCAAAATTCGTCTGCCTACCCTTTGCTTACTCACAGTTTACTGGACCTCATTCCTGAACGATTTTATCAAGCTGGTTTTGTAAATTCTTACGCGGAATTAATTAATCCGATCGGTCTTAACCCATCAGCATATAATCTCAGAACTTTACAAGAGAATAATTTAAAGGTAGCATTGGAAAATTCAGCACTATTACGCAACCGAAAAAACATTAAGACCAAAACTTCAGCGGAAATCCTTAAAGAGCGAGCAACGTATCTTGATGTTGCACAAAAAAGTTTGCAGGCTATGTACAAAAAAAATCCAGCGCTCAAAGCTAAGTTTGAATCTGCTGTAGCTTTTGGAGTTTTTGATGTTACTAATTTTAACATATTACTTTACGTAGGGGCATACGGTAAAGGTGTGATATTTGATAATAAACAGCGTAAAGTTTTGTATATGGATACAGTTCGTGCAGGAACAGGACCTGGTCTGGGATATGAAGATATGTACATAGTATTTGTATTTAAAAGCGAGTTTGCCTTAGAACAGTTTATTGGTGCAGAGGGTGGCGGGGCCGACATCGGAGCATCAGCGACGCTTGGGATAGTCGGTGGACAAATTTCTTTTAACCCCCAAATAGATGTTTATCAACTTCATCGCAATGGATTTGATTTACAAGCCAATTGGGGCGGGACTATCTATATGCCTGCAAGCTCATTGAATGATTAAATTTATTAATTTTTAGGAAAAATATATGCTAGATCCACGACTTTATGCTGAATTTACTCAAAAGTTATTTACACAACCAGTCTTTGACTTACTTTCACGTATACCCAAAGATTTTAAGCCTACTTCAATAGTTGATTTGGGATGTAGGAGCGGAGATACTACTAAGCATTTGGCTACAACATTTACTAAAGCGAAAATAATTGGAATTGATAGCTCAAATCAAATGATCGAACAAGCTAAAGTACGTTTTCCCAAACTAACTTTTCAATGTGCAAAATTAGAGGATTTTAATTCTAAAGCTGATTTGATTTTCTCTAACGCGGCCTTGCACTGGGTCGGACACAGCGAGGAGCTAATCGGTAAATTAATTGCGGGGCTTAATCCTGGTGGAATATTACTCGTACAAACACCACTTAATTTTGAAACTAAAGCTCATATCCTTCTTCGCCAGTTAATCAGTGAAAATCCAGACTGGTACAAAGCCCTACATGACAGTGTAATATTCAAAGATTTTCGTGCACCAGAAGATTATTATGATATTTTCACACGACGAGATTTAAGCGCCCAAGTTTGGAGCAGTACATATTATCAACAATTCCCTCATACCGAAGCAATTTTTGAACTGATAAAAAACCCTATACTTTGCGAGCTTCGCGAAAAACTACCCGTAGCGGAAATAGAACAAATTTTTGCTAAATTTATTCCCTTACTTAAATTTGCATACCCACCGCGAAGCAAAACTGGTAAAATTGTAATTTCTTTCAGTAGATTGTTTTATTTAGTACAAAGAGCCTTATAGTAAAAACTTTGTATCACCAAACGCAAAGAATGTATTTTTACGGAGAAAGATCGTGCCAGCATGGTTTTATAATCTACATGTAATAACTGCATTATTTCTAATTTATGCAGTCTTCGGTTTTATTGGTTTTATTGCCTATAAGTTGAATCAAAAGTATTTTAAAATTGAAAATCCTTCGACCATAATTACCGTAGCTCAACAAACCAGTATAACTTTTGGTACCTTATTTATTGCTTTCTGGATCGCGCTAAACTGGCAAACACTAGATAATCTAAGTCTAGACAGTAAAAGTGAAGCGCAGGCTATCCTTGATCTATACAGCAGCACGCATGCCATTAATCAAGAACCGCAAGCAACTAGCGTACGCAAAGCTATAGATACCTACCTAAACAGCATTGTCAATGAGGAATATAAATCTCTTGAGCAAGGTCAGCTTAATCAACATAGCGGAGAGCTGTTTAATCAGCTAAAGGTAGCTGTATATCACCTGCCAGCAAAAACACTTGAAGAAAAAATCACCTATTATCACATTACCACGTCGCTTAATGCATTAGTAGACTTTCGCTTTAAACGGCTGGATTATGTCAATGGTCAGATGAATGGTGTATTGCTGGTTTTTTTTGTAGTGCTCCTTGCTATAATTTGCTTCTGGAGTGCGTGCATTAATAACCATAATCGTAAATTATCTATCTTGGTGCTCTGTAGTCAATACTTTATAATACTCTCTTCATCTTGGTTAATTTTAGAAATAGACCGCCCTTTTCAAGGCTATTTTAAAGTCGACAATAGCGCCTTTATTCAAATACAACAACAGATTAATCAGCTACATTATTAAATACAGCAATCACTCTTAGACACGGATATTGATAACATGAGCCTCAACTCATTTACTAGAGAACTTAAAGAACTTTGGACAACTAAATACCTCCGTGAGGATATCTATGCTGGCTTTAGTGTCGCAATCGTCTCAATTCCTTTAGCCTTAGCCATTGGAATGGCATCGGAAGTTCCCCATGCTTTGGCGTTAACTACCGCAGTAGTCGGGGGAATTGTCGCGGCTATCTTTGGTAGTAGCCGACTATCAATTACTGGACCGGCTCTTTCAATGGCAGTACTTACTGCCAACTGTGTTGAAAAACATGGTCTAGCAAGTTTAGTAATCATTGGCATAATTTGCGGACTGCTACAAGTTCTCGTTGGAATCTTAAAACTAGGACGTTTTTCCAAACTAATTCCATTACCCATTGTGTATGCGTTTACTTCAGGAGTTGGTGCAATTTTATTACTTGAAGCACTGCCAATTATGCTTCAAATTCATACTAAGGACGTTTACCACCCTTTAGATGTTATTAAAAATCTCATTATATATATTAACCACATGAACCCACTTGCCTTTATTCTGGCATTGATTACAATTTTTATTGCGCGTAAATTACCTAAATATGCACCAAAACTCCCTGCTTTACTCATTGCAGCACTGATTCCAACGTTAATTGTATGGTTATTTAACTTACAGGAAATTCAGTTAGTCGGAACCTTGCCCCATGAATTAACAATTCCTGATCTACCTAACTTTGCAACAATCAGCAGTTGGCATTCGCTCCTTATCAGTGCTGTGGCTATCTTTGTATTGGCATCATTAGAGACTATCCTATCTGTTCGTTCTATTGATAAGCTTGGGCTAGGAGACCTGCACAATCCTAACCGTGAATTAATTGGGCAAGGCTTAGCTAATATTAGTTCAGCACTGCTTGGAGCAATCCCTGCTACAGCATTACTCACTCGCTCCAAAGTCAATATTGAATCTGGAGCCAAAACCAAGCGAGCAGCTATTTTCCAATCTTTGATTATTTTGCTAGTAATTTATGCTTTTCCACAAATACTTGAGAATATTCCTCTTGCTGTACTAGCGGGAATACTTTTTAGTTCCGCATTATCTATGTTAAACCATCAACAGGCAATAACTTACTGGAAACAAGATAAATTTGAATTTTTGATATTTAGTATAACCTTCGTCATGCTGGTATTTACTAATTTAATTGATGGTATTCAAACCGGAATCATGGTTGCATTATTTATCATGGTAATGCGTATGCTTGCCACCAAAAGCAATATCAGACTATGGAATAATCAGCAGGTAATCAGAATTAGTCTAAGCGGGAATATAACTTTTTTGTCATTTGAAAAATTAAGTGAACTAAAAAAACAAATCAGTAAACATACACAGCTACATTTCGTTATTTTCGAGTTTGAAAGATTGCAAAGCATTGATAGCGCTGGCTGCCAACACCTTCTTGATATGATAGAAGAAATCAACGCCGCTAGTCTAAAAGTAATTATACACGGACTTACCCGTGATCAATACAAACTACTCAAATCACTAAACGTAGATGATATTCCATTTGTTAATACCGTTACCGAGAGCGAAATTAAACAGATATTGGAAACTGGCGGTGTTTCATATGCTGCCAATGAGATTCTCAAACAAGGGCTAGAAAAATTTCAGGAGCAATATGCCAAAGAACGCTCTAAATTAATCAATACTTTAGCAAAAGAACAACAACCACATACCTTGCTAATTACCTGCTCGGATAGTCGCCTAAATCCAAACGAGTTTTTTGCTTCAGGACTGGGTGAAATTTTCATGGTGCGTAACGTTGGTAACGTCGTACCTTGTTATAGCCAAGATATCAAATACAGTGAAGCGGCTGCGATTGAATATGCAATCTGCCACTTGAATATTCGTAATATTATCATTTGCGCTCATACCGAATGTGGCGCGATTAAGGCATCAATTAAACATGCAGATAGCCATGATGCATCAGGCTTAGACAATTGGCTACAAATTATTAAAGAAGGCTTCAAAAAGCGTGCTCCCAGCGATCCAACTGAAGGTACAAAATTAAATCTACTCAATCAAGTTGAGCACCTAAAAACCTACCCGCTGGTTGGTGAATTATTAGTTAAAGGTGAAATTACTATTTCGGCGTGGGTTTATGACGTGCATTCGGCACAAATTCTAGAATGGGATGCCAATCAGCAGGATTTTCGTTATATTTTGGCACAGTCTTCAATAAATAGTTAAACTTTAAGGATTATTATGCAGGAGATAATTAATATCGATTATACTTATCATGTCTTACGAAATTTTATCATTACATTGTGGGATTATCTAGAACTTACGCATTGACAACAAGTATGGTATTATGATTGATATTACGAAAACGCCTTGGAACCTAGATGAAGAATAAAAGCAAACCATCAACCGCA
>RXJX01000052.1 GCA_003963245.1 Neisseriaceae bacterium | reverse complement strand
GCTGGCGGAAATGGTACACTAGGCAATCCTTATCAAGTACAGCAAGTTCAAGTTGGTAGTACTAGTACACCATCAACATTAACTTATACCATTCGCAATAATGGACAAGTACCAGCAACAAGTTTCTCTATTGATGGTACGGCAAGTCAGGGATGGAGCTATTCAGGTTGTGGTACACAACAAGCCCCAATTACGCTTAATGCGACCGAAAGCTGCACACTAACTTTTACGTTAAATAAAGCTAACGCAGGTAATGCAGATCTGGTCTTAAGCTCTCTAACCATCCACTGGATAGATCAAGACTCACCTAGTGGACAAACTCAAGGGATGAGTGGGACAGCTTATACTAATATATATATTGCACCAAGCATTGCTATTACAACTAATCCAGCGAATAATATCATTGTTGGTGCTGGAGAAGGCTTCACTATAAGCGCGGGTTTAACTGGCGGTTATAATGTGGCGGCACAAACGATACACGCAGCAACGACTACTGCTGGTATTAGTTTTAGTAACAATGACTGTGCTTTGAATAGCCAGAATAGCTATCATTGTACCATTGAAGTTGATGTAGAGAGCGGCGCCGTATCAGGAGTAGGGCAATCTGTTACGTTAAGTAATAGTACGACCCCAAGTATGACACTAACTCCTAATATGGTTACTTTTGAAATTTCTGCTTTTTCTTGGCCTTATGGAATTACCTTAAATTCTGTCGGAACGTTTGCGTTTATTACTAATAATAATAGTGATACCATAACTCAGTGTAGTGTAAATGGTGGCATTTTAAGTAATTGTACTGATAGTGGCGCAACTATTCTTTCAAAACCTAGTGGAATTAGCTTAAATTCTGCCGGATCATTTGCATTTATTGCTAATTATGGAAATAATACTGTAACGCAATGTAGTATAAATGGTGGCATTTTAAGTAATTGTACCAACAGTGGTGCAACAGCTCTTTTAGGACCACGTGCTATTACTTTAAATCCTACAGGAACAATAGCATTTATTGTTAACATAGGCAACAATACCATAGTACAGTGTAGCGTTAACGGTGGTACTTTAAGTAATTGTACCAATAGTGGTGCAACAGCTCTTTCAGGACCACGTGCTATTACTTTAAATCCTACAGGAACAATAGCATTTATTACTAATCAAGGTAATAATACAGTAACTCAGTGTAGTGTTAGCGGTGGTACTTTGAGTAGTTGTACCAATAGTGGCGCAACTACTCTTTCCACTCCTCGTACAATTGTCTTGAATCCTACTGGAACAATAGCATTTATTACCAATATAGCTAATAATACAGTAACTCAATGTAGCGTAAACGGTAGCACTTTGAGTAGTTGTACCAACAGCGGTGCAACTACTCTTTCAGCTCCCTATGGAATTACCTTAAATTCTGCCGGATCATTTGCATTTATTGTTAATGGTGGTGATGACACTGTAACTCAGTGTAGTGTTAGTGGTAATGCTTTGAGTAATTGTTCTAGAACGGGTACTTAATAATTTAATATTACTAATACTATAATGTAAAAACCGCTGGTTTATCCAGCGGTTTTTATGCAGAACTCAAGCTCTTATCCAGTTTATTGTTCTGCTCTATCGTATTAACTCCATAATAAGCAACTATCCAGCTTCAGTAAAATAGAAGTATTTTAACCTTCACACCAACTATCAATCAACCTCAATGTCTGCGCTAATAAACTACCCTCATCTAATTCAGAATCATCAATTGCCACACATTCCATACTACGTAGCCAAGTAATTTGACGTTTGGCTAGTTGCCGTGTTGCAGCTTTACCCTGCTCTAACATCTCAAACTCAGTAAGATTTCCAGCCAAAAAATCCCATACCTGTGAGTATCCAACCATACGCATAGAGTTATGCTTAGCAGTTAATTCAGGATAATTCAGCTGAAGCTGACGAACTTCTTCGATAAATCCATCAGTAAGCATCTGCTCAAAACGTAGATTAATTCGCTGATGAAGTAATGCACGATTGCTGGGCACAATTGCCAAAGGCAGATAATCGCAATCAATAAGCCCTGCCAACCTACTTTCAGTTTGAACTTGCGACATAGGTTTACCCGTGAGGTAGCATACTTCCAAAGCCCGTTCAATTCGCTGGGTATCATTAACTTCAATTTTAGCTGCACTAGCGGGATCTAAGCTTGCTAAGCGCTCATGCATAACTTGATTACCCAATTTATTAAATTCAAGCTCAAGCTTGGCTCTTAGTTCATAATCAGCTTCGGGGAGTTTGGAAATTCCATTGATCAAGGCATTGAAGTACATCATCGTGCCACCAACTAAAACAGGTAGCTTACCACGACTGGAAATTTCATTAATCGCCCGATTACAATCAGTTAGAAAATCAGCAACCGAGTAATTTTGCAGAGGAGATAAAATATCAATCAGATGATGTGGCACAGCAGCTAATTCTGTAAGCGTTGGCTTGGCGCTACCGATATTCAGATCACGGTAAATTAATGCAGAATCGACACTGATTATCTCAACTGGGTAAATTTTGGCGAGACTTAACGCCAATGCAGTTTTACCCGAAGCCGTTGGCCCCATTAGAAAAATTGCCTGCTTATTTTTTGCCATAAAGTAAGACACTAAAATTATCTTGCCAATCCGATGGAAAGCCCATTAAATCAACATTAATATTATAAATCGAAATCAAGCCCATCAAACGTTTATAAAATGGCTGTTCAACTCCCAGCGTTTTAAGAATATAGGTAATTAGCACTAAGACACTATACATCCGGCTACCATTACAAAGCGCATGGGAAATTAGCTGATGCTGATTATCTAAACTACATTCAAAACTAAAATGACGATTCCAAATTCTGGTGTGATGTGCTGAATAATTACGAATCAAAGTTAGATTATCCATTATTGCTTGCAATACACTGTAATGTAGTTGATAGCGCTGTGAAACTGCTTCTTTATCCTCGGGGTGCTTTAAATTCATAAATAACTTAGTTAGTTGTCCGATAGTGGTTAACTCAATCGCTATCCATACAGGTGGCATCGCTGGATCATTGTAACGATGATAATATTCGCTCACCAATAAATCATGACCGGATTTGATTTGAAACTGAATCCGCTCAATACTGTCATTTAACTGGCGGTGATCACGAAACAGTTTATGATTTAAATAAAAATGCGGACCATATTTCCAGCTGAGGTTAATAAACTGGGTACGAACTGAAATTTCAATTTTTTCAATTGCATCCAGAAGTAAAGAACGCAACCGACTGTCGAATTCATAAACTTTGACAACGTCTGAAAATTTCGTATTTAGCTGATAGCGCCGACTATCACCATTAGCTAAAAAAGGCACTGAGTAGCTTAGAAATCGATGAAAATAAACTTCTTCCAAGAAATCTTTGGCATACGCATAATCATCAACTATCATACCGCGATTACGCAAGATTTTAATTTGGTCATCAACGCTGGCAGGAGGGTTTAGATAAATATTACGCTGCTCAAATAAATCATTCATTTCATTGGTATCAGCCATCATATCCCTAACTACATTAAAACTTATTCCATAATTATACGCTATAGCTTGGCAAACAAGGTAATCAAAATGGGAACGGCAATACTTAATATCATTCCACTGGAAATTGCTAACAATACACAACCTTCATGTAAATTTTGTTTAATAACCGGCAATGAAAAATCCATGGCAGTCGCGCCGCTATATGCAACAAAAGTTGCCGGATAACGCTGTCCCAGACTAGGAATTAAAATAATTGCAATTACTTCACGGATGAAATCAATAAAAAATGAGCACGCGCCAAAATTATGATCAATAAAACTGGTGTTTAAAATACTTGAAAGCGTGTACCAGCCAAAACCAGAACTTAGCATCATACCCGATTTAAGCGGTAATCCTAGTGTTGCTGCTGCTATCAAACCAGCAAGCAGAGAACTAATCATTATCATTAATGCAAGATACAAGCCGTTTTTATTGAAAATAATTTCACGTAATGAAACACCTGCAAGGCGCATCTGATGACCGATGATAAATAAGAGGACAAACAACAGAGCAGAAATTAAGCTATTTAATGAGGTAATCGGCTGTCTAAAAATAGCGCCTAAAATTATTCCCAGTACAATGATTACGATATATTTACCGCTTTCCCTAATAAATAGCCACCAATTAGCACCAGTGCTTGAATGAAGTGGTTTACGTAATTGTAAATTTATTTTTTTTAAAACCCAGTAGCCAGCCATAAAATTAGCCAGAAATAAGCATAGCGTAAAAACCAGAACTATTTTACTTAATTGGGATAACTCTGCCGCCAAATTTATATTATTACTTCCAAGCTCATAGCCCATTACCAGCAAAATCAGCACAACAATAGAAAATAAACCCTTATTGAGAATATTAATACTCAATGGTAAGCGCCGAATCGCATAACCTAAAAACAGAGCCCCCATCAAAGCAACCAATTGCAACATAAACTAACCCTATTTCTTTTATTCTAGCGAACCGTATTTTCTAATTTACCTATACCATCAATTTCAATCGTCACAACATCACCTGATTTGAGAAATTTGGGCGGTGAAAATCCCATACCCACTCCACTAGGTGTTCCGGTTGCAATGATGTCCCCTGGATAAAGTGTAATACCAGCTGAAAGAGTTGCAATAATGGTCGAAATATCGAAAATGAACTGACTAGTTGAGGAGTTTTGACGCAATTCACCATTTACCCAACATTTAACTAATGTATCTTGATGATTAATTTCATCTTTGGATACCAGCCATGGACCCATTGGACAAAAACTATCCAAGCTTTTAGCTAAATGCCATTGCTGATGACGCTTTTGTAAGTCACGTGCTGACACATCGTTTATTATCGTGTAACCCCATACATAGTCCAATGCTTCTTCTTGGCTAATACCGCGCCCTTGCTTACCAATTATAAGAGCTAACTCAGCTTCATAATCCAATTGCTCAGTTAATCCTTCATGTGACAAGATTGATGCCTGATGTCCAATTACACTCTCAGGAACTTTAGAAAAAAATATCGGATATTCCGGCGCAGCTGCTGATGAAGTCGTGCCACTACCTAAACCACTTTTAGCGACTTCTTTAACGTGATCAAGATAGTTTTTGCCGACACAGAAAATATTACGACGTGGACGAATAATTGGAGCTTCAAGTATAACATCTGCTAACGCAACAGATTGTCTAATCTCAGGCAAAGTTTCTCCATTAGCTAAAAGTTCAATAATATACTGTGCGCCATTCTTTGCTTGAGATTGAGAAATATCGAATATCCCAATTTTTTGTGCTTCAGGATCAACTTGCCCAACACAACGCTGTTGCTGATAAATAAAAGTAGCTATTTTCATGATTAAAGCCTCTAAACTAATTATACTGCTTAATTTCTATATCCAAATGGTGTTATCATAAATTGTAATTACACTTAACATAGGTATATAATCCGGTATTGTACTCTATTTTGATTTATAAACTTAGCCTCTAAAAAGGAACATAATGAAAACATTGGTAATACTATCTCACCCCAACTTAGCATCCTCAGTTGCAAATAGAACTGTCGTTGAGGAATTTAAAAAATCATCACAAAACATTACGATTCGCCACTTAGAAGACTTATATCAAGGATATACAATTGATGTTGCTGCGGAACAAGCTGCACTGCTTGCCACTGATACTATAATTTTCCAATTTCCATTTTACTGGTATTCTTCACCACCAGCACTAAAAAATTGGATAGATCAAGTATTTGACTACAATTTCGCTTATGGACCAGAAGGTGATAAAATTAAAGGCAAAAACCTGATCATTTCAACTACATTAGGTGGACCTCAAGAGGCTTATTTACCATTAGGATATAACCACTTTAGAGTTGGTGAATTGTTACGCCCATTTGAACAAACTGCCTATTTAACGGGTCTTAACTACATTGAACCAATCTTTACTCATCGTTGTGTTTTTAGTCCAGAAGCTAATAATAAGACAGAAGTTGAAGAGCGCGCACGTAGCCATGCTAAGCGTGTTTTAGAGCAACTAAGCCAATTAGCATAGAGCTCAAAAATTAGGGCAATATATATCTATTGCCCTTTTATACATTTATTTAACTGTAATACTTTGCCAATCTGCAGGAACTTCAATACCCTGTTTTTCCCATTGATTTCTTACTACCTCACGAATAGGAATATTAGTGTCTTTTATATCCGTAGCATGGCTGAAATCAAAACCATCACCACCACTCGAAAGAAAGTTAATCGTAGCTAAGGTATATTCACGCTTAGGATCTAGCTCTTCGCTATTAACCAAGGCTTTAATAATTTTTCCGCTACTATCTAGCTGAAGCGTAACACCAGCAAAAACTGCAAACTGCGTTTTATGTGCTGGAAGGCTATGCTCCAGAAGTTTTAACAGATATTTACCCTGTATCTTAAGCGTAGTTACCGTATTGTCAAAAGGCATTGCTTCATAGACCATACTATAGTCAATTTCTCCAGCAGGTAAAGAGCGCCGAATACCATAAGTATTTTGTAAACCAATTTCACTATTTGTATATTTACGCATAATATCGGCAATAGTATAAGTAAGCTTAATATTGTACAAACTACCACTTTCAGGCATATTGCTAAGTTCTTGCGAAGATGGTGCAATTTTTTGATTGAGTACTGCTTTATTTTTATCATAGTATTTAGCAATAATTTTTTCTACCTGAGGATCTGCGGTCATATTTTTCGTGGCAGATTCAAGATCAATTATCTCTGGTGTTACCTGACAAATTTTTGTAGTATGACAGTCATAGTGCAAAACACTAACATCTTTGCCCTGACTTGCTCCTTGAACCACAGCCACATTATTTAAGAAACCAGATACTTTTTGATGACTATGAGCTGATATAACTGCACTAACACCATGAACATCACGGGTTAACGCATCAATTTCACTATTTTTTAATTGGCTGTTTTTCTCGTAACTAATTTTGCCTGATGATTCTTGTTCACTTGGAATATGTGTAAGCAAAATTATACTATCTGGCTTACCTTGCTTGTTTGCTGCCGAATTTAAAAATTTAACCCATTGATTAGCGCTTGCAACTGGATTAGTAAATTTTAAACCTTCAATATTACTAATTCCAGTGGTAGCTGGAGTTTCTAAAGTTGCTAAGCCAATAAAAGCAACTTTTTTACCGCTGGGCAGGACTAACTCTCCATATGGCTTGGCATATTTAAAAACTGAACCATCACCTGCATTAATTACATTAGCCGCTAAAAAGGGAAATTGATTAGTCCGTGCCCATGATTCAAACACGGCTTGCCCGTAATCAAAATCATGATTTCCTAGTGCGGAATACTTTACTCCAATATAATTAAAAAACTCGTTATCTACTTGCCCCAGAGAAATATTAGAAATAGCCGTACCTTGATAATTATCACCAGCCAAAACTACGACCGTATTGGGATATTGTTTACGAAAATTTTGTAAAAAGGTACTAATCTTTGCAGCTCCAACCATTGATTTATTCGCAGCCATTTGCCCATGAAAATCATTTAGGGCAACAACAGTGATATCATCTGCAGCATAAGCCAGATTAGATAGTAAAACCGATATCAATAATATATTTATTTTATGCATATAACACCTTTTTATAGCTTGGTTAATAGTTCTTCAATTTTTTTTGCTAATTGACGATAGGCATCTAAAATATGCGAACCACCATGAGCAAATCCCACTCCTGGAATATTCATTGGTTGATGAATCTTACGAGCATTGGGAAAATAATCACCAATAAAATCACGGGCACATAAGATAACCACTACATCTACACTTTCAGGGTTTGCCAATTGAGTGTATTCTTTAGAGTACTGATTTGAACAATCAATCCCCTCCTCAAAGAGGATCTTGCTTACAAACGGATTAACACCACCATAGGAAACACTGCCAGCACTTTCGCTAGTGTAGTTTGATAAATATTTTTTAGACAAGCCCTCTGCCAACTGACTCCGTGTTGAGTTAGCTTCACAAATAAAAACAATCCGCTTGCTCATGTTAGCTATATTCTCGTTAATAATGATTAATATTAGCCATTATCGTAACACAAAATTTAATCCAATGGCTAGCATGCTAACCATTTGTTGTATAATTACGTCTGAATTTAAACCTAAATATGGAGTACTCAATGAAATCTATCAATACTACAGCTGCCCCTCAAGCAATTGGCCCCTATGTTCAAGCTAATCAATACGGGAATTTAATTTATACTTCCGGTCAAATTCCATTAAACAAAGATGGAGTTTTAGCTGGCGAAGATATTAAAACCCAAACACATCAGGTAATGAAAAATATCGAGGCCATCTTAGTTGAAGCTGGAACTGATATGAACCATCTGATAAAAACTACTTGTTTTTTATCAGATATGAATAATTTCGCTGCTTTTAATGAAGTTTATGCAAGCTATTTTGATCGTAACCTGCCTGCACGGTCATGCGTAGAAGTGGCACGTCTACCACGTGATGTTTTGGTTGAAGTTGAAGTTATTGCAGTATTGCCCTACAAATAAGCATATCAAATTTCTGATGCCCGGTAGTTTACCGGGTTTTTTATTTCCTCATCATCTTTTCTAACTAAAAAAATGGTACAATTTATGCTTGAGCCCATAACGAAAGCAAAATGTATGAGTGACCAACTATTAAGCAGCGGACAGCTACTTTTATTCACTGAGCGATATAATCTCCAACGCCGCAGTCAAGGTACCGCTTTAATCCTGTGTCTATTACTTGGTGCAATTGGGGGGCATAAATTTTACTTACGCAAAAATATTACTGGTGTCTTATATTTACTTTTTTGCTGGAGCTTCATTCCTGCAATTTTATCCATAGCAGATTTATTTCTAATCAGCTCGCAAGTGAGACGCTATAATAATCTGCAGGCTGTGGAAATTTTACACTCAATCAACCCTCAAGCCGATCCCGAACTGCTTACTATTTACAATAAATATGAAAACAAATTTCTAATTTATCTGGGACGTATTCTAGCTATTAGTGCAGGGGTTTGCTTCTTCGCTGAGATGTATTTAGCAATTGTTGCAGACATTCAACCAAGTGATCTCCTCAAGACGCAATGGTCACACCTTAATTTTACTCGTGCACAATTTAATGGAGAGCCAGTTAGCGTAACCCATAAGTATTATATGATTAAGTATGATGGCTTGAGTCTTAACTCAACGTTAGCTGAAGCACGAAATCTGGGTTACAACCAATGTAATCATAATCAATACTATACAGTGTGCTCCAGTGATAAAAATAATTATCCTAATTTTGTAAATTTCCCAGTCAAATTCGCTATTGCACAATTTGATAATCAAAATCAACTAATCATGATTCATTTATACCTAAATAGTGCCCCAAGTTACAAAGCAATTATAAGTGCCTTATCTGCAGAATCACATGGAAATAAGAAAAGAACGGATTATTTAACCCTTGCTGGTTCACATGAAGAAATTATAGTCAATCAAGCTGAGTCAAGCATCCAGATTGGTGACCGTGAAGTATTGATGAATTATGATAAATCAATTAGTCGGCAAAAAGTTCTGAATAGTCAATAAAATCATATTATTGATAGATACAATCTAGCCATTTTTTCATAAAACAAATATTTGATAAAAAAGCGAACCGTAAGTTCGCTTTTTTATGCCTGACTACATTAAAAGGGCAGTTCATTTACCCTATATTCTTCTATTTGAAGTCGTAATGACAATAACCCCTCAATATTAATTAGGATAATCACTGCATGCTATAATTACTTGTAGTAAGCAGTGATTGATTGCGCTTTCGGCGAATAAAAAATATCAATTATTGTTGAACACAGTATAGGTGGGTCGTATTCGGAGAGGAACACGCGAACGCTCCGATAGTTAGGCTGTCTGAATATAGACCGTTTGAGACACCCATGGAGGCCGATTTGGCTTGGCTGTCACTGATCCATTTATTACAATTGTTTGTGGATGATGTCCAATCCCAGTTTAAGCCTGTAAAAATAAGAAATGACAGGGTTGGGGTGACCGCCGTGAGGAGTGGGAAATCAAAAACGGAGGAATCCGTCGTGATCCCAATTATCAAATTCGATTCGTTAAAGTATGTGGTTCGAGGTTTAAGGACCCAATTAACTAAGGGAATTGCACTACGATTTGATGCGTCAGAAATGAGAGCTTTGTAAATACCAGCAGAACCACGCATTATGGCAGCTGACTCGCATTTTTCGTCAGCCCCTGTGATGCCCCCTAAATTACCAGTGAAGGCTGACTCCGTGACAAATATCAACTTTGGCGCATTCGCGACCACAATAGTATAATTTGTGGATTGGAGAGCTCTGCTGCTAAGGTTTCCGGCGTTAGTGATTGCAAGGTTATACGTATTTGCCTGTGTCTGATCGGTCGTATTCACCGTTATGTTACAAGACGGAGAAGCCGTGCTAACGCTACATGGGTTGTTTGTGTAAGTAATCGTTGATTCAGCTGGCGATACACTTCCAAAAGAAATCGTTTGATTAGCTACATTATACCCTCCAGTCAGTGTAAATGTCACAGTAGCACTTTCACCTTGTATAATACTAGCAGACTCAGCGGATAGAGTAATTAACGGAGCGGCATATACATTAGTATAAGCTGTCCCACTCATGCCTTGAGTTTGTCCACTAGGTGAGTCTTGATCTATCCAGTGCATGGTTAGAGAGCTTAAGACCAGATCTGCAACACCTAGGTTAGCTTTATTTAATGTAAAGGTTAGTGTGCAGCTTTCGGTCGCATTAAGCGTAATTGGGGCTTGTTGTGTACCACAACCTGAATAGCTCCATCCTTGACTTGCCGTACCATCGATATAGAAACTTGTTGCTGGTACTGTTCCATTATTACTAATGGTATAAGTTAATGTTGATGGTGTACTAGTACTACCAACTTGAACTTGCTGTACTTGATAAGGATTGCCTAGTGTACCATTTCCGCCA
>RXJX01000038.1 GCA_003963245.1 Neisseriaceae bacterium | reverse complement strand
TTACTTTTGTTCCTGATAGTAATGGCTCTATTTTGTCCCACAATTTATCTGACATATCATGACGGTGTTGCAACTCTGACATTTTTGATTCCGGTCAACATAATTCACCGTATTTTATCAAATATTTAAATAATTGACGATACTATCTAGCAAAGTTAAATTTAATTCTTAAATTACCTATTACTAATTTTAGTGATAAAGCGTATAAGCTATCCAGCCTGCTTAAGTCTGAAAGCTTTGATGAGTTTTATTTAGCTTTGACGGGTCATTGGCTTAATTATTCACAGTTGGTAATTGAGTAGTCTACACTCAAGTTTATGGGCTAGAAACTGTAGTAATTTAAGTAGTATTGAATCTATGCAATACATGGATCACTTGGTTACTTGCCAGATGATATTTTAGTTAAAGTTGATCGTGCTGCAATGGCAAATAGTTTGGAGACGAGAGTCCCTTTCTTAAATTATCGCGTTGTTGAATTTGCTAATTCGTTGCCAATTAATTACAAAATCCATGATGGCGTGAGTAAATATTTGTTACGGCGGGTTTTATATAAATATGTTTCCCGAAAGTTAATTGAGCGTCCCAAAAAAGGCTTTGGAATTCCTATTCATCAATGGTTACGTGGAGAGCTGCGAGAGTGGACAAATGATTTGTTAAATCCAGTGACATTGTCTCAGCAAGGATATTTTAATGTTCCGTTGGTTCAACAAAAGCTAGCTGATCATATGGCTGGGAAAGCGAATAATGGTTATTACTTGTGGGATGTTCTTATGTTTCAACAATGGTTAGAATATAACAAGTAGGTAACATAATAATTAGTTAAGATATAGTAAAAAGGAAGTTGTACGATGCAACAAGCGCTGAATACGCAAAAGAAATGGTTAGTTACTGGTTGTGCAGGGTTTATTGGTTCTAATATTCTAGAGTTTTTATTGAATAATAATCAAATTGTTGTTGGGCTAGATAATTTTTCCACTGGGTATCAACGTAATTTAGATGAGGTTAGAGCAACAGTAGGGGAGAGGTTTTGGAATAACTTTACCTTTATTCAAGGTGATATGCGTGACTTTACAGCTTGTTGTCAAGCGACATCTGGTATTGATATTATTATTCATCAAGCTGCATTAGGTAGTGTACCGCGTTCTATAAATGATCCGATTACTTCTCATGATGTTAAATGTATCTGGATTTGTCAATATACTAAAGGCTTCAGTGGATAATAAAGTTAAACGTCTTGTTTTTGCTTCAAGTCGTTCGGTTTATGGTGATCATCCAGACTTACCGAAGAAAGAGGGTGCTATTGGAAATCAATTATCGTCATATGCGGTGACAAAGTATAGTACCGAACTTTATGCTAAAGTATTTGCTAGAACATATGGTATAGAAACTATTGGCTTACGTTATTTTAATGTTTTTGGGCGTCGTCAAGATCTGATGGTGCTTATGCTGCGATTATTCCTTTATGGTTTAAGAGTATTTTAAATAACGATGTCCCATTTATTAATGGAGATGGAGAAACTAGCCGTGATTTCTGCTATATTGATAACGTTGTTCAGATGAATATTTTATGTGGATTAACGGATAATCCTAATGCGTTAAATCAGATATAGAATGTTGCATATGGTGATCAAACAACCCTAAACCAGCTTTTTACGTACATCAAGAATCAGGTTAATCCAAATAGTAATTTAGTGCCACAATATCGTGATTTTAGGGCTGGTGATGTTCGTCATTCTTTAGCAGATATAAGCAAGGCTAAAAATCTTGTTAACTATGATCCGCAGTTTAATCTATTGCAAGGGCTGCAACAGGCTAGCGAATGGTATACTAACCTTTTTGCTAAATAATCAAGAGTAGTGAGAAAAATTCTTTTTATCGATAATACTGCGCATCACGCATATGGGTAGTTGCATAATATGCAAGCGTTGCGCGAAAACGGTTATGATGTGAGTTCTAATTCCCGATGATGGACGCTACCTTCAGAAATTACAAAGCCTAGGCTATAATTGTATAAGTGATATTGCTTCTTCGAAAGGTCAAAATCCCTTTCAAGAGCTGTTGTTACTACTACATTCTAAGAGAGTAATAAATGCTATTAAACCTGAGCTAATTTGTACATTTACTATAAAGCCAAATTTATATACGGCTATTGTGATTAAAGGTACACCAATTAAGCAAATTGCAAATATCACGGGATTAGGATATGCCTTTATAAATGGGAGTATGAAGGCGAAGCTATTTTCTCTACTTTACAGATATGTGTTGAAGAGCGTTAATCATATATTTTTCCAGAATAGTGATGATTATTCTTTTCTTTTACAGTCAAACATAATAACTAAAGAGCGTTCAGTTATGATTTTTCCGGTTCGGGTGTTGATCTAAATAAGTATACTTATACTAAAATGAAAGCATCTTCAAAAATAAAATTTTTGTATTCTGGTAGGATAATTGGCGATAAAGGAATTAATTTTTATCGGCAATTTATTTCCTGCAAACCCGAGCGCAATAAACGAAAATCAAATTCAAGAGTTGATTGATGCAGGCATTATAAAGTATCTAGGTATGGTGGACAATGTTGCAGAAATTATTTCTAATTGTGATTGTATGATTTTGCCCTCTTATCGCGAGGGTATACCTAGAAGTATTCTAGAAGCATCAAGTATCGGGCGCCCAGTAATTACCGTAGATAGTATTGGATGTAAGGATGCAGTAGACGATACAGTAACAGGGTTTATTGCAAAAGTAAAAGATGTGGGGTCATTAACTGATACAATGATTAGATTTATTGAGTTACCTTTTGCTGAAAAAGAGGTGATGGGTAAAGCGGGGCGGTTAAAAATGGAACGCGAGTTTGATCAGTGTATTGTGATTGACAAATATATTGAAATAACCAATAAATTATTAGCCTAGAGCTATTTTTATAACTAAAGTGTTAATGTTTATAAAACTATAACTTAGAGCTGCGATAAAAAACAGCAACATTAGCGTTGCTGTTACTTAAGGTTTTAGTAGCGTAAACCAATATCAAATTGGACACCCAGTGAGTTTTGCTGGGCAGGAACGTAACTATTTGTTGAGCTATTATAAGCATCACCATTTGGCGTTATGATGTCATAAAATCCTTTAAGTCCTAGTTGTAGTGGTCCTACTGGATTAATTTTGACACCAAGACTTGATGTTGAGCGCCAAGCATTTATTCCAAGAGGTGATTGATCTTTCATACCCGCCAATAATTGGTCAGCATAGATTTGCCAGAAATTATTGATCGCATATTCTGCACGACCACCAAAACCGTATTGCAGATACATATCTTGTGAAATAGCATTCATGATGCTTGAGTTACTACGTAGATTATAACTATTCATATTCATGACTACGCCAGCGTTAGCATAGGGAATTATTTGGAAGCCACTATCAAAAGCTTGGAAGCCATATCCAACATCAAAGGTTACACTTCCTGGAAAGCCTATATAGGTAGGTACGCTTGAGTTGACACGTCCTGCCGGAACATTAGTCTGACTAATATTGTTAATTAGTTGAGCATCAATATTTGCCCATACATTATTTTCAAATAAATGCGCCACGTTAAAGTCTATGTAATTTGAAGATGTCCCTATATTGGGTGCTGAACCGCCTTTATAACTATTAGTGGAGTTAACCCAACCCATACCTAAGCTGTAACTATTGTCAAATGCAGCCAATAATGAATTTGGAGCGCCGGAATTATTTCCACTTGAACCAATATTACTTAGGCTACTCATTAGCTGATCATTGTTATATAGGTAAGCAAAACTTAGCATTCCACCAAAGCTGGTCTGTGCTGTATTTTGATATGAATAGGTAATTGGATTATAACCAATTGAGGTATCGATCAAATTTGTTTGATTGAACATTCCTTGCAAACCAAGCTGAAAGTAAGGGGTGACGTTATATTTTATACCTAATAATGTAGTATATGACATAGCGCTTTGATCATAAACATCAGAATTATTTGCATTGGGATCTTGTAGGTATCCAATAGACTGATCTAGATAAATACTTGCATCACGAGTAAAGGCATACTCAAGACGAGCGCCACCTCCGTACATATTTAGGTAGCTTTGGGTAAAAGTATTTTGTGAAACTGACATTCCATTATAATTTAACATTCGTCCCATCGTTACATAGGGTATAACTTGAAATCCTTGAGTAGAATTACCTCCCCAATTAAACGAATAACCGCCTTTAGCACTAAGGCTAGCTGGGAAACCAAATTCTTGTGTATTATCACTAAATCCTGCTCCGCCCGGACTATTCTGATTAGCTTTAAAGGTGAAGCTACCATCAATAGCGAGCCAGATATTGTTATTAAATAGTTGTTCAAGGTGTAAATTTAAATTGCTTGCACTGGTAGTAACATTTGGTCCAGAGTAATTGGGATTGTAAGCATGCAATGAATTGTAGCTATAACCTAAAGCAATTTGATTATCTAAGCCTTGAAATAGCGCATTTTCTGAAGCAAATACAGTCTGAATTCCAAAAAAGCTTAGGGCAGAAGTTAAATAAAAGATTTTTTTTGTCATGAACTTAATTCTTAGAGACATGAAAAATGGACATTATTGCTAATGTCCATCTCATCAGATTACTTTGCAGTAAGATTTAGTTTAATGAGAAAGATACAGAACCACCAGCATTAGCTGCAACTGCAGTTGCACCACTAGTCGAACCATTATATTTCACCGTAACCGCACCAGATTGACCAGACAACGCCGTGTTAGTCCACGCAGTAGCGCCAGTGCGAAGTACATATACTGAACCGTTAGTTGTACCAACCCATACATTACCAGAAGCATCAACGTAAGATGAGTTGATCATTGAAGTGCTAGGTACATTAGTAAATGTAACTTGAGTAGTACCATTGGTAGTAGTTTGTGGGTTAGGTGAAGTTGTGTTCAAGAATCCGTTACCTGTAGGTTGACCATTTACGTATGAACCAGTAATACGGTACACGTTAACCGCACTACCAACGGTTCCAACATTCCAATAACCTACTAAAGAGTTACCAGTATTTAGTGTTGCAGGGAAACCAAAGCTATTTACATTACCTGCAGTATATTTACCAGCAGGAGCTTGGGTAGCTAGATTAGTAACCTTAGCATCTGCACCGCTTACCACACATACGGAACCAGCAGATGTTCCAAAACTTAAATAAGGCGTACCTTGGGTCACAGTTGCGTATACAGCGGAAGCAGATCCCGTTGCCCCTGCACAAGTACTAATTGGAAAGTTAACTGGTGAAAGGCCACTTGTGTTTGGAGCTAATACAACCAAGCTTTTAGCTGTTCCATATACTAAACCGTGTGGGAATACAGTAGCCGATTCTGTACTAAGAAGGTTTGTTGTAACTTCTGCTGCTGGATATGTATACGACTCAAAGCTAGTTGAAGTAGCCTGCAATGATTGACTTTGTCCACTTGTTGCTACAGGAGTTAGAACGTAAGTAATGGTATTTAGACCATCTCCACTCGGAACATTAATCAAAATATTATTACCACTTGTTGCTACAATTGCTGTACCAGCATTAACAGCAGGTCCAATTGCTGCAGTTACGCTTGGATCCATTGCGTAAGAAACATAAGCAGAAGCACCCGGTAACGCGATTTGATTTTGGCTAAGATTGATTGCAGCACCGGAAGTGCCTCCAGCTAGAGCAGAACCTGCTGGTGGCGCAAGTTCAGATGCAGATGGAGCTGCTGGTCCACTTGGGCCAGAGCTACTGCCTCCGCCAGTTGAACACGCAGTTATGGTACCGCTAATTAGACTAATGGCAAGTAGATTTATTAATAATTTTTTCATGAATATTCTCTAAAAAGATGATAATGCCGAAAAGCATTATAAGTTAGTCAATTTAAATTGGGTTGATCGTCATCAAGTAATCGTATTATATCATGCGGATAACTAAAAAGCAAATTTCTTGACTGTAGTTTGTAATATTACAGTCGCTTGTGACGTAGTTGTTGGATTGGGTGTTGGTGTTTGCAACGGTGATGGTGCGTGAGTGCTCATTGTTTTAGCTTATCGTATTTTGATGGTGAATAATAGTATTATCTAATCCTTATCACATCTTTGCGGTAAAATAATGCTATAGAATATTTATAGGATATATATGATGTTTAAGAACGTAATTGCTCGGGAGTATAATTATCAGGATGTTTATTTGCGTCCACGTCATACTTTGGTGAATAGTCGTAAGGAATGTGATACCTCAGTAGTTTTTGGTGGACATAAATTTGTCATGCCAGTTTACCCATCAAATATGAAGTCGGTAGTTTCTGCCGATACATGCGAATTTATGGCTCGTCGTGGCTGGTTTTATACCATGCATCGTTTTAATGTCGATCAAGTTGAGTTTGTCCGTCATATGCAGGAGAGTGGTTTGATTGCATCAATCAGTATTGGAGTTAATGATGATACGATTGACCAGTTGAAACAATTGCAGGTTGCAGGACTTACACCAGAATTTATAACTTTGGATATTGCCAATGCATGGTGTCCTAAAGCTGAAAAAATGATTAAATATGTAAAAGATCACTTTAATTCATTTCTGATTGTTGGTAATATTGCATCACGTGATGCTGCTGCTGAGATTCATGCTTGGGGTGCTGATGGGCTTAAAGCTGGGATTGCTGGGGGTAAAGTTTGTATCACCAAAAATAAGACTGGATTTCATCGCCCAATGGTAAGCACTGTACTTGATTGCGCTAGTTATACTTATGAAGCTGGCGTACCGTTGATTGCAGATGGTGGCGTGGTCGAGCATGGTGATATTGCCAAAGCCTTTGCTTGTGGTGCAACTATGGTTATGGCGGGCAGTTTATTTGCTGGCTATGATCAATCAGCGGGTAATATTATTGAGGTCACTCTTGATGGTCGTTCATTGCCACGGGCATATAAAGAATATTACGGTTCGGCATCGCAGTATAATAAAGGTGAATACAAAAACGTCGAAGGTAAAAAAATTTTGATTGATTATCGTGGCAATATGGAGCGTTTATTGGTTGAGCTTCAGGAAGATTTACAATCCTCAATCAGCTATGTGGGTGGTACTAAAACTGCGGATTTGATTAATGCGGAAATTATCGCGATTAATTAAATTTCTCAAGTGTATATTTTCTTATCGATATACCCCTTTGGTAATAATTAAAGGGGTATTTTCAGTTTTTAATCTAAATTAAGCTAAACCTAATCTTTTGATTTCGGCTGCGGCAAGTAAGTGTGGAGCAATAACAATGTCAGCGCCAGCTAATTTGGCTTTGGCAATATTTTCTTCGTAATAAATCCGAGCTAATATTTGGGGTTTATTGGCTGTTGGGTGATTAGTTAAGAACTCAGTGACATTCATAATTGCAAATATTGTATCAGAGTCATTTTCAAAGTTAATTATAATCAAACTTGCTTCAGAGATTCGTGCTCTTATTAGAATATTTCTATTACCAGGGTAAGGTGAGATTAATAATCGTTCATTTTCTTGTAGTATTTCCCGATCAGTATCCATGTTTTTGCTATTATCAATCACGATGAACTCTTTGCCTGACTGTTTATAGCCTTCAATTAATATCTTAGCCAAGATTCCATAGCCTAGTAAGACAACGTGGTTAGTCATTGAAATTTTTCCTTTATTGATGTTAAATAATAAGCGACGTAATTTGTTATTAAATAGATATGCAACTAGTGTAACTCCAGAAGTGAACATTATTAAACCCATCATAATCATGGAAATTACGAAATATTTAGCCATTGTAGTGAGAGGATAAATCTCCCCAAAGCCGACTGTGCTATAAGTTTCAATACAAAAATAAACCGCATCATTGATCGTGTATATTCCATGGAATTCATTTCTTAGGACATAAGAGCCTAAAATACCATAGATTAAGGCAAAAATTAAAAAAGCAAAAGCAAATACAAAGCCATAAGACAAATAAAGTGGTTTGGTAAATATACGAGAACAGACAATTAACAGTATGAGCGACGCAATCAACAACACATTGCTGTGATAACTGTGAGTTAGCCAGATCCCACTGAGTAGTATAGTCACGAGAGTTATAATCGTCAGAGACCAAATAGTTTTAGATCTTCCCGGCAGCGCTATTCCAAATACTAACAAACAGTAGGCGTAACCTTCTTGAAGTAAAATTAACGCATCAAATTTAAGGTTAGTCAGGTTTTGTGAAATATGGTGATTATCGGCAATTAATGGATAAATACTATTAATGAAGATGTATAATGCATTAAATACTACCATTCCACTGCATATAATAGGAATTATTTTAGCATGCAGTATCTGATCAATTTTTTTCCAGTCAAATTTTACTATAATGTTTTATTCCTTGTAACTTGTTGTTTGGTAGTTGTGGTATTCTGAATATACTTATTACTGTAATGCTGATATTATACCACAGTGTATGGTAGAAATAAGGTTGACCTCAGTTTCTTATTTTTGCCGCTAATATCCTTTGGCGGATTTGGTGAATGTCGGTATAGTTGGCATAACGTGGTAGTTGATATAATCCATATATGTTTAGTGCAACTAAAACTAATAAATAAAACGCAGTCCCAATATAAAATACCAGATAATGGGAGAAGTGAAGATTCGATTTTAAGAGTAAATGAGCTAATCCGATGCTAATTAAGGGCATCAAACCAGCACAGAAGATATAACCTTGTTGATTGGCAAAGCTCATCCCAGCCAAGCGCACCGCTGATGGAAAAAGCCCTGCCATAACTCGCTGTACTAAGAAAGTAAAGCAGCTGCTAAGTATTGCTAGTGCCAAGATACTTGGATAGACAAATTTATCATAATAGGAAGATAACATCCATAAAATTACGGAAGGTAGCAGCAATATGAGGCATATTAGCAATTGGCGTGGAGCATTATGGTATGAGCAATAACGATTAATTAAATATGCCACGATACCACCTATAATGCTGGTGACAAAAATTATGCGACTGATCATCAGCAAGCTATAGTGTAAAAAGTGATACATGGTAAATGGTATAAATATTAAATACAATAGTGTCAAGGCACCGCGAATCCCTGCAAGACCAATTGCAATAAATGTTTGGGAGGGATAATAATTAAATAATTTATAAACAGGAATAATGTTACGGTAACAATGCTCTTCAGTAATTCGTTCAGCAAATTTTAGGCGAATCAAATAGATAAGCAACGCTAGGATGGCTCCAAATATAAAAGGAAGTCGCCAAGCATAGTCTTGAAGTTGATCAGGGCTAAACCAGTAGTTGAGGATACGGTTAACTACAATTGCCAAAAATTGCCCTATTTCATTTCCAGCTAAAATTCCTAGCGCTGCAAACGACATGTTTTGCGGAATCTTTATTTTTATATGGTCTAGTTCCGCTTGCATTTCTGCTCCACAGGCTAAACCTTGAATAATTCTCGCTACTCCAAGAATTATCAACGGCATCCACCATACAATTGGCATGTGAGTTGGAATTAAACCCATAGTTAGCGTCGAAACAATCAGCATTAATGTGATTCCGCCATCAACCAAACGTAAGTCTTGTACAGGTGCAATTTTGCTATATAAATGCATTCCCAGTGGGTGCATAATATAACCGATGATAAAAATTGAATATAATATTAAGATATTGTTGTTATTTAGTGAGTCATTGCCAAAAATATTTTTGATAAAATAATTGGTCATGAATCCAAATATGATGAAATCATAAAATTCCAGAATGCTACCAAGTGATGCCATAAAAATAGCTTTTTTTTCTCGTGGTGACAAGCCAAGCATAAGTAGTATTCGAATATTATTTACTATCACAGTGAAAGTACCACTTGAAATTTATGGTTTTATGTTATTTTATCTCAGTATATAGGAATGAATAATCTTTATTTTTCTTTTATCAATATACGTTATAATATGTCTTAGCGCATATTGATCATGATTTCATATCGCTGTATTGCTGGCTGAGCTTGTAACTAACGGTAGTGTATTATTGATTATTTTATGTTTATTTGGTTTAGTATAATGGTTAGTATAAAAAATCAAATTTACTCTAATTCAGCAAGAACACACTACTTATATTTGGAGTCTAAGCTATTCGTTAGTTGAGACAAATGCTCACTGTGGTACTCAAAATTATCTATATAATTATCTCTGAATAAGAAATTAAAAACAACGAGCTTTTTAACTATTTCAGCCATCTTTGATTTTTTTTAAAGACGTTTGAGATAGGAGGTATTATATCATCTTAAAACGCATCAAACTAATCTAAGTCAATGTAAATTAATTCCAACTCACTGTCACTCCCCAATAATAAAAGGGTTACACTTTTACAGTATAATCCTCAATCATAATGAATTAGATAAATGGCTGGTACAATCCAAATCGGATTTATTCAAAACTATAGGCTATCTGTCACCGAATGAGTTTGAGGTAGTAACCTCCAGTGAAGTTTGGTCAGTAAAATTTTTTTTAAATATGCTTTTCGTAACTGAAAGTTGGGTTTATCAAACTAAATTATTTTATAATCATGACTAGGCAAAAAATACTTACCGCAAGTAAACGTGCCGAATTTGAAAAATTGGTTCGCATCACTAGAAACATAGATGAGAAAGATCATCTGAGAGTTGTTTTAGCTTATGAAGAAGGTCATGATGTTTGTGATATTGCTGATATCTTAAAATCAGCAACTTAGCCGCATGCAATTATATCAATGATTATTTAAAGTTCAGAATATTTGATTATTAATAAATTTAAGAGGTGTTAAATTTTGAATTCAGCAAAAATAAAATCTATAACTTTTGCTTTGTTAGCTAGTGGAATAATGACTGGGTGTGGTAGTGGTGGTAGCAAAGTTGATTCTGCTCCTGTCAACTCTCAGGCTAAGCTGAGTTCCGATGACTTAAATTTTATTTTTGTGCAGAGCTTTGAACCAAATGCGCAAGGAAATAATTTATCTATCACTGGCTTTAACCATTCATTACAGTTTGGGCAGTTGTTAAACCAAATTACGGGGGGAAATATCAGTGCTGTTATGTCATTAGATCCGTGGACCCAGATTATTAATGGCTATCCAAATATGTCACCGATACAGAGTATCGAAAATTATGCAGTATTAAATGGAATTGGTATCTATGCGTTATTGCCAACTACTATTGGCAACTATTATGAGCCAATATTTCCATCTGTGGCATATTATATTGAAGAAATAATCGGTCAAACCTCTCAAATTGGTGTTCCTAGCTCGGGTAATTTTGTCATTGCATTGCCAAGTCAACAAATTAACCAGACTTTGGCTCAACTAAGTCAAAATCCAAATTTGTCCTTTACTTATACACCGCTTGAGAGCAATAACTATCATCAATATGCCGTGCTATCCATAAATAATGTTGCCCAAGCTCAATCTGCAACCTATAATGATGGCATAATCTCATCTAATCAATATCCCAACCTGCAGTTAAATACTAATTCTGCCTGTCAGGAAAGTAGTGTTACATTTACTTTGCAGGGTACAGTACCTCCTAATATGAATCGCAATGAGACAGTATATCTAATTCGTCATGTTGAAGCGCATCCGGTATACTCATTTGATAATGGTAATTATGTTTGTCAGGGGCAGTGGCGGGCAATTGGTGCGGTTAATAAATTAGAATCAGTTATTGGTGGATTACCAAATCTGGTCTATTCTTCAGATCCTGGCGATCCATATAGTTGTACTAATGGCAGCTCTTTTTTACCAGCAGAAAGCTGTCCGACCTATGTTCGTCCATCATTAACCATCAACCCCTTTGTGATTAAAAATAGTATGCCACTTAATTTAGTTGCTGAGAGTAATTTTAACTGGAATAATTATCAGACAATGGCGCAGTATTTCTTTCAAGAGAGTCAGTTTAGCAACCAGACTATTCTGATCGCATGGGAACATGATACGGTAAACAGCATGTTAGATTATTTGATTGGGACTATTTATGACCAGCCAGAATCTGTTGCATTAATCCCGACATGGGCTGGCAATGACTATGATACAATTTGGAAAATTCAACTGAATCAGAATGGTCAGCTAACTTTTTCAAACACTTGTGAAGGGATTTCATCTGCAACTCTTCCGTTGTCGTGTCCAGCATTTTAACTTTTATACATTCGTCAGGATTAACAGTTACTGTTAATCCTGACAAATTTGATTACATATCACTGTATTGTGGACCTGAGCCAGCTTCAGGAACTGTCCATGTGATATTTTGTTCTGGATCTTTAATATCACAAGCCTTACAATGAACGCAGTTTTGTGAGTTAATTTGTAGGGTAGGTTCACCGTGCTGTTTGACAATCTCGTATACGCCTGCTGGGCAGAATTTAGTCTCTGGCGCAGCATAGTCCATCAAATTAATTTTGATGGCTTGGTAATGATCTTTAAGCACCAAATGCACTGGCTGGCTGTCATCGTGAGTTAGATTTGCCAAGTGAACTGATGATGCTTTATCAAAACTTACTTTATTATCATGTGGCGGATAAGTTAAAGGGATAAATTTGGATTTATGCTGAATGCACAAGTGGTCAGCATGTTTTATAGATAATGTCCACGGAGCATTACCTCGTAAAATATACTTTTCAAATGCAGTATAAAGCAATCCGATAATTCGTCCATATTGAAACGCTGGGCGAATATTACGAACGGCTTTTAAGTCTTTGTAGAGCCAACTAGCTTTAAATAGCTCGGCGTAAGTATTGGCAACTGTTTTTTCATGGCGAATAGCATCCATTACAGCTTTGGCACCAAGCATTCCAGATTTCATTGCATTATGTACCCCTTTGATTTTTGGTACATTTAAAAATCCAGCGCTATCGCCAACCAAAATTCCACCTGCAAAACTTAGTTCAGGCAAGGCTTGCAACCCGCCTTCAACAACGGTACGTGCACCATATTCCAGACGCTCGCCATCTTCTAATAAATAGCGAATTTCGGGGTGTTGTTTGAAACGTTGAAATTCTTCATAAGGATTAAGGTATGGATTTTTATAATCTAATGCAGTTACTAAACCAATTGACAGTAAGTTATTATTTAAGTGGTAAACAAACCCGCCACCGTAAGTGCTGTTATTTAATGGGTAACCGATAGTATGTAATATGCTGCCAAGAGAGTGTTTTTTGCTGCTAATGCGCCAAATTTCTTTGATTCCGAGACCATAGGTTTGTGGTTGTGAGTCTTTATCTAAAGCAAATTTAGCAATGATTTGTTTGCTAACCGAACCACGGCAGCCTTCAGCAAGAATAGTTTGTTTAGCACGAATCTCTATTCCCATTTGATAGTTTGCGGTTGGCCGTCCCAAGCGATCCAGTCCCATATCTCCGGTAATGATTCCCTTTACGTTACCATCTTCAATAATTGCCTCTTTGGCGGCAAATCCCGGATAAATTTCTACTCCAATTGATTCGGCATACTCAGCCAGTTTACGGCACAACTGGCTTAGGCTAATGATGTAATTACCGTCATTGCGCCAATCGTGTGGAATTGGTAAGGTGTAGCTCTTTTGTGCACCCATAAATGCTAAACGTTCGTGTTTAACTTCGGTAGTAACTGGAAAATCAAGCTCTTGCCAATTGGGAATTAATTCATTTAAACCAAGTGGATTCATTACACAGCCGGAGATAATATGCGAACCAACTTCGCTGCCTTTATCCAAAATGCAAACGCTAATTTCACTACCATTTTGCTCAGCTAGTTGCTTGAGATGAATCGCGCTTGCTAAACCAGCAGGTCCTGCGCCAACAACGACTACGTCGTATTCCATTACATCACGTTGTACTGTCATCTTTATCTAACCTATAACACTAGAGACCGCGTGTTCTGCAAGTTGTCGTCCGGTCTTTTCTTCAATAAAACTCATCAAATAATAACATAATTCTTTACAGTTTTCACCAGTTGCGCCAGAGATCGTGAAAATTCGCGTGAAATCTGTATTGGTATCGTATTGCTTAAAGCGAGTGATGAAATCATTGATAATTTGTTCACGTTCTTCTTCCAAAATCAGATCAATTTTATTTATTACCAAATAGCGAGGTTTGGCATATAGATCATCAGCATATTTTTCTAGTTCATGTGCAATTGCGACCGCTTCAGCAACTACGTCGGTCGCTTCATCCAATGGTGCGATATCCACGATATGTAGCAATACTTTCGTACGTTGTAAATGTTTGAGGAATTTATGTCCTAAGCCTAAACCGTCCGCAGCACCTTCAATTAACCCTGGTATATCCGCTATCACAAAGCTTCGTTCGGCATCTACCCGCACCACACCTAAATTAGGATGTAGAGTAGTAAACGGATAATCTGCTACTTTTGGTTTTGCCGATGAAACAGCACGAATAAAGGTTGATTTACCAGCATTGGGTAAACCAAGTAAACCAACATCAGCTAGTACTTTTAGTTCTAAGCGAATGTTCAAACGTTCACCAGCTTCGCCTTTAGTGGTTTGACGTGGTGCGCGATTAGTTGAGGATTTAAAGTGAATATTTCCCAATCCACCTTTACCACCTTTGGCAACTACCAGCTCTTGTCCGTTGGTTTCTAAATCTGCCATTACTAAACCAGTATCTTCATCAATAATCGTTGTTCCAACCGGAACTTTTAAATAAATATCTTCGCCTTTATGTCCATAGCAATCTGCACCGCGTCCATGTTCACCATTTTTGGCTGCATAACGTTTAACAAAACGATAATCTACCAGCGTATTGAGATTATTATCAGCAACCATTATCACCGAACCACCTTTACCGCCATCTCCGCCATCTGGTCCACCATTTTCGATATATTTTTCACGGCGAAATGACATGCAGCCATTACCACCATTACCAGCAATTATTTCAACTCTGGCTTCATCTATAAACTTCATAACTTCTTTCTGATTTAATTACATTTCTTACCCAGTTATCAATTTGTATCGGGTAAATAAAATATGTTGAGTACAATTAACTCTGCGATTTTATCATAAATCTCTATCGGATATAACTATTACCATCTAGAAGCTTGCAATTTTATCATGAGCGTTTAATATCTCTAATTTATCCTCTAGATACCTTATCATATCTGATAATATATCTAATGCCATGCTTTGACGAGATAGAACAGATAGGATACTAGTTTACTATTTATTACAAAATAAGGGTCAGCTGATGAAACTAAATAAAAATATTTCAATTATAATGTTGATTAGCATAGTTGCAATTTTTAAGGTTGATGCTGAAGGATGTAATTATCAGCAGTCAGTCAGTAGTGATTTTGCTTATCGAGATAGCTTACCACAATATTCAAGCCCTAATTATCGTGATAGCTGGGGTCCAAGACCTGCACGTTATCCAGCTCCGCAAATTCCGTCTGATTGTGATCCGATAAAATGGCAGCAGCAACGGATTGTTGCGGTCGCTGAGAAATATATTGGTTTACCATATCAACACCATCACATTCCTGGATTCGATGGCGGCAATGGAGTTGGGTTGGATTGCTCTAATTTTACTTCATGGGTATATAACTATGGGCTGGGCATAAAGATCAATAGCGACATTACCAAGCAAGCAGATACTGCGGGGAGAATATTAGCGCCGGATGAAACATTGCAACCAGGGGATTTATTGTTTATTCGGACGATGAATGATAGCAGAATTTCGCACGTAGTAATCTATATTGATCCTGGACACATTATTGATGATCATGCTAGTGGGGTTAAAATCCGCGAATTTAAGGGGTGGTATAAAAATCATTTTGCCTATGCTCGTAGGATTATAAATTAGTGCTTTTATCTTGCTGAGAGCTAAATTAGGCTTTAACTTAATAGTCAAACCTGCTGTTTTTTAAGTGATATTTCAATTTTTACTTATTTTGCCCGCGATTTGTTGTAAAATTTAACACCTAAATTAAATGAGTCGCAAATATATATTTAGCTGTTTTAATTACAGATTATATGATACGCTAAATTGTGTGATTGTTGTAAGCAACTGAGGTGCATTGTAATATTAATAAAGTTGCTGCGATGATGGACGGAATGAGATAAAATTGTGCACTGCAATAATAAAATATTAGGATTTTAGTTTATGGATACAAGAGGGAGAAACACTGGATATCGTTCCAGAGAGCAACGTTACGATAACGATATTCCGCAAAGACCACGGGATCAGCGTTATTATGATGAACCACGTCATGATGACGGTTACCCTGAGCGTAATCGTTACGATGATCGTTATTATCAACCAGATTACCGTCGCTCAAGCGGTAGCAAAAAATCTGTTATAGCAGCTGTTTTGGCTTTAGGTGTTGCTGCTGGTGCTCTTGGTGCGTACAAGGTATTTAAACCATCTTCTTCGGCACCAGCTCTAATTCCTCAAGCGCCTCAGGCACAAATTTTGTCTGTTAATCCCAATTATGTTTTCTCTAAAAAAGCCTATAATAGTTGCCATAAAGTTTCAAAAACTACTTACGTGCAGAATCAAAAAGATGGTACCGATGGTGCGTTAATTGGTGGTGCAACAGGTGCTGTTGCTGGAGGTGTGATTGGTAATCAAATCAAGCAAGGCGGTGGTGGAACTGCGGTTGGTGCAATTGTTGGCGGTCTTGGTGGTGCCTTGGTTGGGCGGGAAGTGCAACGTTCAAATCAGCCTGAATATGTTGCCAAAACAAGCAGCTATGATAAATGCGGAGTTGCTTATAAAACAGTTAAGCATCAATCTGGTTATAAAGTTCAGTATCTTTATGAAAACGCGACCGCCAGTATTATTACTCAGTCTCCTTTAACTGTTGGGACTAAGCTTCCTTTAGATCAGCTGCAGTCTATGGCACGAGTAGCTACGCAGTAGTAAAATTTTGAAGGTGATAAAATATGTTTAAAATAAATAAAATTTTGTTAGCTGTTTCACTTAGCTTTGCGGGATTATCCGTTTATGCGGAAGAACACATTAGCATTAACCGTCAAGGCGGTGGTGGTGAAACACATGTTAACGTTAGCCATGAGGGTACTTATCATCAGGGGCAATACCATTCTGCAACCCACGAGAACCTTAATACCTATGGTAATAATAGAGTGGGTAATGATAGGTTCAATAATGATAGAGTTGGTAATGACAGATTCAATAATGATACAGTAAATGTCTATGGGCATAATAGCTATAATGGTGGTTACCCGCCATATCGTGGTTGGAACCAAGGTCCAGTCGGTTTTGATAACGGCTGGGGTAGTGGTTGGCACGATGGTTATAATAATGGTGGTTGGGGAGCGGGATTGGTTGAAGGTTTAATTGGTGGAATTGCAGCAACCAGCTTATTTAATTATTTCTTTAATCATAATAACTCTACACCAGTTGTTTATTCAGGTGGTGGTGGCTACTCTTCGGGGAGCTCATATTCGTCCAGTGATATGTCAACACCACCTCCAGAAGATACTAATAATACAACTACAAATAATACAGTAATTGAAGAGGATAATTCTAATCCGGGGTATTGGCTTTTGGGTATCGGTGTATTGGTACTCGCTGGCTTAGGTATTGCTTATGCTATGCGTGGCAATAAACGCAGAGAGTATTATTCCGATGAACGTCGTGATAGCTATTCTGTTAATCATCGAAGATATGATGATAGTCGTTATGATGATTATCAGGATGAGCCGGAGGGTTATCAGAGGATTGAACCTCGTCAACCGAGTAATCGATCTTATTCAAATACCCGAATAAGACGCAGAGATCGACAAGTATAATAAAACAAAAATTTTACAGATAATAAATTAGAATAGAGAGCAAAAAATTATGGCAGATAATCCAAGAACTAGAACCAGAAATACTCGTCAACAGAGTACTCGTCAAGACTATAACGATAGTTATTCTGATGTTCCACAAAGATCATCAAATCAAAATTTAAGAGGGCGTGATGCAGAACGTAGTAATTCACGTAGGATGCGTGCCGAATCTTTCGATGATTATGATGCTACAGGTGGCGGCTTAGCTGGAAATAAGAAGAAATTAATTATTGGTGGTGGAATTGCCGCAGCTGTTTTGGCTGCAGTAGGTTTGGGTATCATCTTGAGTAATGCTGGTAAAGTTGAAATTGTGAGTGTTCAGCCTGCGCTATTATCTGCACAGCAACCTTATCAAAGTTGCGAGAGAGTTGGTAGTACACATTACTCGCGCAACCATAAAAATGGAACTGAGGGTGCGATTATTGGTGGTGTTGGTGGTGCCGCAGTCGGTGGTTTAGTTTCACATTCTTGGGTTGGTGCTGGTGTTGGTGCTGCAGTTGGTGCGGTTGGTGGTGATTTAATTCAGCGTAGTAATCAACCTGATTATGTTGCCCATCATACTTCTACTACTGAATGTAGTACAGCGTATCGACCAATACAAGTTCCTGTTGGTTATCAAGTTGGCTATTTAAACAGTGATAACGCAGTAGTACAAATAGTTACACAACATCAGCCACAGGTTGGTACTAAAGTTAAACTGGACGAATTGAACGCTGATCAGGTTACTCCTCAACAGCAGCAACAATTGGTACAGCAGGCTATTAATGGTGGTAATGCCGCACAGCCGGCTGCAGGAGGAAACGTTGTTGCACCTTCCTCAGCTAATAATAGCGCTCCTGCTCCACAATAAATAAGTTTACTTGCGAATTTGCGGAATTAATCGTCTTTCGCAGCCTGTCAGGGTTGCACGTTAAAGAATGGAGCTGTGATGGATTTTTTTGTTCCCGGATCAGGCAATGTAATTACTATCTTTAGTATTGGGGTGGTGATCGCCGTTTTTATGTTTACTACTGACAAAATAAGTTTTAAGCAGTTAGTGGTAATTAGCTTAGTAATGATCGTTATTGCGTTAGGCTATCTCAAACTTACTACAAAAGAGACTGCTGAACCACCAATGATGGATGCGTTGAAAAGTGTTACCGCAGCGGAATCTGCGGCACTTTCCCATGAAAATGATTAACGTGTCTGCCCATTGCCACGGACTATCCATTTATAACTGGTTAGTTCTGGCAACGCCATTGGTCCGCGAGCATGAAGTTTTTGAGTGCTAATACCAATCTCAGCACCCATTCCAAATTCTCCTCCATCGGTGAAAGCCGTTGATGCGTTGACATAGACCACTGCTGCATCAATCTGATTAATAAACTGTTCAATGCTTTGTGGGGCGTTACTAATAATTGCTTCACTGTGCCCAGAACTATACTGTCGAATGTGTTTGATAGCCTGTTCTAAGCTATCAACGCACTTAATCGCTAGTTTATAATCTAAAAATTCCCGTCCGAAATCCTCTGCTGTTGCAGCTTTTAACAGTTCCGCAGGGTAGCTACCTTCTAAAACTCGGTAACTCTCGCTATCTGCGTAGATAATAACCTGATGCTCACTTAATGGTGCTACTAATTCAGTTAATTCCGCCAGCCTGCTTTGATGAATAACTAGCGTGTCCAGTGCATTGCAGACACTAACTCGGCGGGTTTTGGCATTGTTGATGATCTTTGCGCCACTGCTAACATCTCCGCTTTGATCGAAATAAGTGTGAACAATCCCTGCGCCAGTTTCAATTACCGGAATTTTGGTATTTTCACGCACAAATTGAATTAAGCCTTGGCTACCGCGTGGGATACATACATCTACCAGTCCTACGGCATTAAGTAACTCATAGACTGCAGCACGCTCAGGTGGCATTAAATAGACAATCTCTGGATTAATCTGATGGGCAAGTAGACTTTGTTTAATTAATTCCACTAAAATCTGATTGGAGTGAGTAGCCTCACTACCACCTTTTAAAACTACCACATTACCTGATTTAAAGCACAGACTAAAAACATCAATGGTGACATTCGGGCGTGCTTCGTAAATTACCGCAACTACTCCCAGTGGAACACGAATTTTTTGTAGATTCAGTCCATTAGCTAAAGTACGTTGTTCCAGAATAATTCCCAGTGGAGTAGTTAGACCAGCAACTTTGCGCACGTCTGCAGCAAGCGCATTAATACGTTCGGCGTTGAGCTTGAGTCGGTCATATTTTGGATCGTCAACAGGCATTTTTGCTAGATCTAGGGCATTTGCAGCAATTATTTCTGATACATGCTGTTCAATTCGTGTAGCTAAATCAAGTAATAATGCATTGCGTTGCTGATCAGTGAGATTGAGGAGCGATGGATAATCATTTTTTAACTGTTGCAGGCGTGTGGTAATTTCACTCATTTTGTAGCTCCTGCCAAAATAGCATCATGGTCAATATGCAGATAATCATAATGAATAAATTCGGGGTGATTCTTCCCGCCAATATATTCTTGTAGTTTGCCGGAGTTATAACGAGCAACACCAATCGCAATTTTATCTCCTGCCGGGTTTAAAACTTCAATCAAATCACCGCGTTTAAAATTACCTTTAAATGCTTCAATTCCCACTGGTAAAATACTAATTGCATCATGTTTACTTAGTGCCGCAACTAATCCCCAATTGGCAGTAATTTGTGCTTGCGCTTGTCCCTGAGTGAAAGCCAGAAATTTCTTGCGCGCGGTTTGTTTGTGCTCGGGAATAACCTTGCTGCCAATTTTATCTGAGCCTAAAACTAGACGAGTGATTACATTTGGTTCAGCGATATTGGCAATATGCGTCATAACACCTACGCTTGCCATTTTGCGGGCGGTGTTTAATTTGCTGCTCATCCCGCCACGTCCGAGCGTAGTTTTTCCTGCTAATTCAGGCAAGCTATCATTAAGGTGAATTTCCTCAAGCAATTTGGCATCGGCTTCGAGTGGATTCTTGTCATAGACACCGCTAATGCTGGTTAGTAATAGGAGTTTATCAGCACCGATTTGAGCTGCAATGATTCCAGATAGTTCATCATTATCGGTAAACATTAATTCTTCTACTGCAACACTATCATTTTCATTGATGATGGTGATTACATTACTTTGTGAAAGCGCTTTTTGCAATAAGCGTAAGATATTGGTATAGCTGCGTTTAGTCTGAAAGTCATATTTAGTTAAGAGTAGCTGTGCTGCTAAATATTGTTGTTGTTCGCAGATTTTGGTATAGATTGCCATTAATTGTGGCTGCCCAAGGCTTGCCAAAAGCTGTTTGTCAGCAACCGAATTACCATACTCACGTGCAATTACTTTGCGTGAAATGCCACGTCCTAAGGCAACTGCTCCTGAGCTAACCAAAATAACCTGATGTCCGGCTTGTTGTAGTTCGATTATTTGAGCAATAATATTTGTCATTACTGCTTCAAGTGCTTCACCTTCAGGGGATAGTATCGCTTGAGAACCAACCTTAATTACGACTTTCACTTACCTTGATCCTTTTCGTTTGAAATAAAATGGTGGCAAATTATAGCATATTCTTTATGTATATGCGTTATTCCGGCTAAGTTATAAAATAAAAAACAGGTAAAACACGCTAATGCATCTCTTGGTTTCAATCCTGAAAATTCTTGCTAATATATCGTGTGGGTATCAAGAGCCATTGTCTGTTGAGAAAGCATTTCATTGGGGATTAGACGGTTATATCCCAGTCGTATCAATTTGGCGTATAAAGCTTGGCGATTGTATACTTCAAATTTGGGGAATAATTGATCGGTAAAGACACAGTCTATTGTACCTTTGCGGAGCTTTTTGCCCTCCATTTGATAAATAACTTCCACCATTTCAGTACTGTTTAGATTGGCTAGAAAAAGAAAAACTATCTGTTTTTCGCGTTTGCTTAAATGAGGCAACTCTTGATTGCGTTGTTGCTCAAGGTTTAAGCTTTGGTAAGTATTGAGGATTTGTTGTGCTGGATTAAGCGTGGCAAAATCAAATGCTTGGCATAAAATGCCAATAACTTGATTACTATTATTGTCAACAATCGGTGATTTAATAAAAGTTAGGGGCTTTAGACTACCTTTGATTTTGTCAATATGGATAAACGGGAGAGCCTTTCGGGTTTTAATAATTTGCTGATCTTCACAAATTCGCAAGGCACTATTTGTATCATTGGTAAACATATCATGCCTACCAACAATGTCCTCCACGGAGTATCCTAAGAGTTCTGCAAAATTTGGTGAACAATATAAATAACGGGATTCAAGATTTTTTACACCAATTATTTGGGTAGGTAGCATCTCAGCTAATACTATGATTTTATCTATAAATGACTTCAACATTTGGATAATCCCTGGCAAAAACACGGTGTGAAAATAAAGCCGCTTTTAATATAATCACGACATCAATTATTTGAGGTGTTGTAAATGATTTATCTAATTCTTTTTTTGGCATTTAACGCGGTTGCCCCTATTATAATCTATTTCTGGGGGCAAAATATTAATCACGATATTTTAATTTTTATTTCTGCAGTTACTGCAGTAGTCAGCTTTCATCTGTTAAATTTAGGGCAAAATAAAAATACTTATCGCCGGGTGTTAAGTGATAGTTCAATTTGGTTGGGTCTGATGAAAGTGGTTCTAACTACAACATTTATGTGGGTTGCAGGTTTTATAATTCCAATAGTTTTTACGCCGTTTATTTTTGTTTTTAGTTATTTGGGCTGGCCAAGTTTCTTTGGTGCAATTGTAATGGCAAAAACTACTAAAAATCCTTTGTATTTCTTTCAGGCGTTGATGGTTGCGGCTACCTTTGTATTATTTTACGTTATAACTTTTAGTAGCTATTCCTTAGTTAAAATTATTACTGGGGTTTTAATTACGATGTTAACTGGGCTATCGTTATATTTCTATCTTAGAGCCTCCAAAAGGCTTAATCTTAAAGGGGTAAATTCGCGGCAGGTTCTTGCTGTGCGTTACTGGTTGCTGTTATTAATACCATTAGCTTTGATAGCATACAGACATGAGTTTAATTTAATTAGTCCGAGCATCCTAGGGAAGGGGGTTGTCATTGGAATGATTACGCTAGTTTTACCGCTTTACTTTGGGCAATTATGTATTGAAAAATTTGGTTCGGAGAAATTTTCGCTGGCTATGGGCTTTACGCCAATACTAACTTTTTTAATGCAATTTTTTGTGGTAAAAGCCGATTTTTTGGATGTGTTGATTGCTTTAATGCTTGCTCTTGCAATAGCCTTGCCAATGATTTTCACATACTTAACTACATCGCGGAGGAGTATTGTGCTACAAAATTGAGTGCCTGTAAAGCATTAATGAGCTACTGTTAATTTATGGCGTGAGTAGTGGAGTTACAGCGAGTTGTGTTAAACTCAAGCTGTTAGATTTGATGCAAATAACTTTAGGAGTTTATAAGCAAATGTTGCATAAAAATAATCTAGTCTTTAGACGAGCAGAAACAGACGAAGATTTCCAAAAAATCTTTGAGCTTCAGAATAAAAATATTGTAAATTCACTAAGTCACGAAGATTTGAAAGATGGTTTCTTGTCTGGAGAATTTACTCTAGATCGGCTTCGAGAAGCAAATGAGAATATCTGTATTATGACTTGTTTTTGTGGTAATGATTTATGTGGCTACCATATTGCAAGTGCACTGGAGTTTAACCAAACTTCACCCTTGTTAATGCAAATGATGCAGCAATTTGACAAAATTATTTACAAAAGTAAGCCGTTAACTGAATATGAGTGTTTTATCGCTGGTCCTACCTGTATTGCTAAAGAATATCGCGGACTGGGTATTTATTCGCAATTGATTTCGGCATTATTTGATTTTCTAAAAGATACACAAAACCCATCGAGATTAAGAATCTCTTTTGCTTCAGCATCAAATCCAAGATCATTAAATGCGCAGAAAAAAATTGGTTGTGAAATAATTGGTGAATTTATATTTAATTCCAGTAAATTTATGATTCTGTGCCTTGATTTGGAGGAAATTTAGGCCTGATGAGTGAAATAAAAAGCCCTGCTTAATTTAGCAGGGCATAATGCATATCATTGTAATTTTTAAAGCTGTTTACTCAGCGGCTTCGATACTAACGATGCGACGATTCAATTTTCCACCAACGGAGAATTTAACTACGCCATCTTCTTTAGCAAACAAAGTATGATCTTTACCCATGCCAACATTTACACCAGCGTGGAATTGAGTACCACGTTGACGAACGATGATGCTACCAGCAGATACTAACGCACCGCCGTAAGCTTTAACACCTAGCATTTTAGGATTTGAATCGCGTCCATTTCTTGAACTACCACCGGCTTTTTTCGTTGCCATATTCGTTGCTCCTCTTAGTTATTGATTGTATCGATCTGAAGTTCAGTATAATACTGACGATGACCCATACGACGTTGATAATGTTTACGACGTTGCATTTTGAAAATGCGTACTTTTTTATGACGACCTTGTGCAATTACAGTTGCTTCAACTGTTGCACCAGCAACGACAGGACTACCAATAACTACATTTTCACCGTTAGCAACCATTAATACTTCTGATAAAGTAACTTTGCTTCCGAGTTCTGCAGCGATCAGTTCTACTTTTAATTTCTCGCCAACGACAACTTTATGTTGTTTGCCGCCGGTTTTTATTACCGCATACATCAATATAAACTCCTAAAGTTTAATTAAATTTTATTAATCTAAATGTGCCAAACACACATACAGGGGCGATATTATAACATACGTAGTTAGTGAAAAATGGTTTTATTTTGTTTCCATGTGTACTTTGGTATGTTTTATTTGTGCATATGCCTATGATTTAATGCTATAATCATGCGCTCTGAGTCGGATTGGTCGCGATTTGGCTTAGTGCATTTTATTTAATAATATAAGGAAATAATTATGTCAATCAAATTAATCGCTGAAGCTCGTGACGTTAAAGAGCAAGGTAGAAGTGCGAGCCGCCGCCTGCGTCATGCTGGTAAAGTTCCAGCTATTGTTTACGGAGCAGGTAGCGAAGCTGTTGCTGTTACACTAGATCACAATACAATTTTTCATGCATTGAAAAAAGAAGTTTTTCATACATCAATCTTGGAGTTAGAATTAAACGGCAAAACTGAACAAGTTGTTCTACGTGATTTCCATTTCCACGCATTCCGTCCGGAAGTATTACATTTGGATTTACAACGTGTTTCTGCTACAGAAGAAATTCACATGAGTATTCCATTACACTTTTTAAATGAAGATACTTGCCCTGCGGTTAAAACTCAAGGTGCTCACATTACTCACGTGGCAACTGAAGTTGAAGTTCGCTCATTAGCAAGTAATTTACCACAATTTATCGAAGTTGATTTGGCTAAATTAAGTGCTGGTCAATCAATTCATTTATCTGATTTAGCTTTGCCTGCTGGCGTTAAATTAGAAAAATTATTACGTGGCGATGACGCTGTTGTGTTGATCGCTGGTGGTATTGCAGAAGTTGCAGATGCTGAGATCGTATCTCCTGCAGATGTTCCTGCTGCTAAAGGTTCTGCCGCTGAGTAATCTTGGATAGCATAACTAATGAGAGCCTGGGTTTTAAAGACCTGGGCTTTTTTATAGGTACAAATGATGATTAGACTTATCGTTGGTCTGGGAAACCCTGGGCGCGAGTATGCTGATACCAGACATAATGCTGGATTTTGGTGTGTCGATGCTTGGGCGCGTAAGTTGGGTATAGGATTTAGCCTTGAGAGTAAGTATTTTGCAGAATTAGCCAGGACTAAAATCGGACAGCAAGATTTATTTTTACTCAAGCCACAAACTTATATGAATTTGTCAGGCAAATCAGTGCAAGCGTTAGCTAGTTTTTATAAAATTCAGCCCGAAGAAATTTTGGTGGTACATGATGAGCTGGATTTTAAACCGGGAACTACCAAGATAAAACAAGGCGGCGGTAATGGTGGGCACAATGGCCTTAAAGATATTGATCGAGTGATTGGTAAAAATTACTGGCGCATCCGCATTGGAATTGGACATCCGGGAGATGCGAGCAAAGTTGCGGGTTATGTTTTAAATAATCCAACACTTGACGATAAAATAGAGATTGAGCGTAATATCGATAAAGTACTTAGTGTAAGTGAAGCTTTAATCAGTGGCGATTTTGCCAATGCGCAAAAAATTCTACATACTAAATAAGGTGTAATCATGGCAGAAGAATTAATTATTTCAACAGGCGATAAAGAGCAACGTTATCAAGAATTACTTCCGCAGGTTCAAGGATTATTAAGCGGTGAGGATGATATAATTGCGAATATGGCAAATATGGTTGCGGCATTACAAATGACGTTTAACTGGCTGTGGGTTGGTTTTTATGTTGTGCGTGGTGAACAGCTGGTACTAGGTCCATTTCAAGGACCAATTGCTTGTACACGGATTAATAAAGGCAAAGGGGTTTGTGGTGCTGCATGGCAAAGTGGTGAAATTCAGCTAGTACCTGATGTTGAGCAATTTCCCGGGCATATTGCCTGCAGTTCATTGTCTAAATCTGAAATTGTTTTGCCAGTAAGAAATAATATTGGCGAAATCATCGCGGTATTAGATGTTGACAGTGAATTGTTAGACCAATTTGACGAGATTGATGCCAAATATTTAGCAGAAATAATAAAATTACTTAATTGAGTAAGTCGTGAGCGATCAAAGTAGGTATAAATTTCTCCTGTTTATCATTGTAACCAGCACAATCGGGCAAATTGCTGCGGAAATATATATTCCGTCATTACCGTACATTAGTCATGATTTTTTAATTAGTAATAGTCTTACACAATTATCCATCGCAGTGTTTTTATTTGGTATGGCAGTACCCGGAATATTTTTTGGTTATATCTCTGATTATTTCGGTCGGCGCAAAATTCTTATTCTTTCAACCAGTATTAGTTCAGTCGGCACTTTAATGTGTGTAGTAGCACCCAATATTTATGTTTTAATTATTGGACGCCTGATTCAGGGGCTTGGTTTTAGTGGTGTTGGTAGCTTGAGTCGTGCTATTTTACGTGATCGGATGAGTGGTGTTGAGTTAGCTAAATTTGCTTCTAACTTGGCGGTAATTACAGTATTAGTGATAGATGTCTCGCCTTTTTTTGGCGGATTTCTCCAACAGTATTTTGGCTGGCGACCAATATTTGCAATATTGCTTTGTTATAACTTATTTGCTATTTATATCAGTTATCAATTTAAAGATGATAGTAGTGCAGAGTTAAATGAGCAATTGAATCTGGGGAGAATTTTACATTCAGCATATGATGTGATAAAAGATAAAACCTTTTTTAAATACAATATGTTTTCTGCGCTGACCTATGCGGTACTAATGTCTTATCTGGCAGTTGCCAGTTTCTTGTTTGAAAATAAAATCGGAATATCGCCAACTGAGTTTGGTACTACTACCTTAGGCTTATCTTTTGTTTATATGTTAGGTACCTTTACCAATGGTCGCTTGCTCCGTCATTTTCATATGGATCAATTAATTCGTAACGGTGTAGTTTTGATGTGGGTAACCGCTCTTTATTGCTTATTAATTGCGACGTTGATTCCGCTGAGCTATTGGAGTTTGGTTATTTTAGTGGTATTGATCTATTTATCAAGCAGTGCGCTATTTGCCAATAGCAGCGCGCAGGCATTTTCTTCTGTGGGTAAAAGTGTTGGAGTTGCTTCGGCATTATATAGTTCGGTTCAGGTCTTTGTGGCTGCAGTTTTCTCTGCATTAATCAGTTTATTTCATGTTCACTCAACTTTACCATTGGCTGGCATTATGTTGATCCTCTGTGTTTTAATGACTGGTTTATTTGCAATCAAGATAAAGAGATAGTATACTCATCATCTTTGAATCTTGGACTTTGTTGTATTTCAAAAAAGACGTCTCATGTAATGGTGTCTACACTGCATTGTCTTTTTTATCAATCCTTCGCGCTCAATAATTAAATATTACAAGCATATTTAAGCTATCTTTTTCTCAAGCATTGTTCTAAGAAATCACTGAATAGCTTAACTTTTAGATCTCGCGCATGTGGATGAAAGACTAAATAAAATTTCATCTCAATAAAATAATAATCTGGTAGGACTGCAATTATATCTTCCTGCTCTAAATCCAAATTAATGTTTTCAAATCCCGGACATATTACTTCGTTCGATTTGAGTAACGGTAGACTATGCAAAGTGTTGTTTATTAATAGATGTTTTGCTGCTTTAATAATTGTAATTTCGCCAGTTTTGGTATTAGTCATTTGGTAATGCGGTATTACATTGCCATCAATATTAATTCCACCAATTACTCTATGACGGGTTAATTCTGTAGGAGTGGTTGGCACGCCATATTTATCTGCATATATTTTGCTGCAGTAAAGCTTTCCTTTGACATTAAATACATTTTTAATTTTCAAATTTTGTTGTGGTGGTATATAATTTAATATTGCCATATCATATCCATCACTAATTAAATCAATGGCTGAATTTAGGTACTTAATATGTAAGTCAATTTTAGGATATTTAATTGAAAATTGTGGTAGATACGGTGATATTAAATGAAACGATAATGCAATTGGTAATACAACTCTTATCGTACCTTGTGGTTCATGCTTATCTTTGATGAATTCTTCAGTATCTCTTAGCATATTATCTACTGTTTCCAATGAATTTTGTAGAATCGCGTATAGCTTTTCTCCGACCTCAGTTAGCTTAAACTCTCTGGTTGTAGCATTGATTAAAGTAACACCAAACCGTTTTTCCATGTTTCTGATTCGTCTCGAAACCGCCTGTGGCGCAACTTTCAACACTTTTGCCGTGTTGGCAAAGCTGCCGATTTCAACTGTTTTTACAAATAAAATTAAATCATCAACTCCATACATCATGGTGGCTTTCATTGATTATACAGCTTAATATTTCTCAAGTTTTATAAATTCAAATTCTCCCAGTTAAGAATTATATCTTATCTAGTTAAGATAATTGCTACATTTACAATTGTAATTTGATAAGTTAAACTACTATCTTAGTAGTTTTAGGATATTTATAAGGAAAGAGTAATAACTATCCTGAATATTTAGTAACGATATTTTTTAAGCTTAAAACTGGAGCGTTCAGGATGAGAAAAATACTATTTCTAATAATCAGCATTAGTTGTGCGTACGCTGTTTTGTTAGTATATGAAAACCTAACAGATCAACCATCAGCTAATGAAGTAGAGCAACTACCAGCCAAATCAGTTGATGATATGCTAGACCAAAATCGAGAGAAGGTAGATCTAAATAAATCTAAATCGAGCATATTAAGTCAAAATCAAGATTTGCAGCATAAAGAGTTTAATAATAAATTTGCTTATGTATTAAATTCAAATAGTACTACAATTTCAAAATGTAATATAAATGAAGTATCAGGGCAGTTGGAGCATTGTAGTAAAACTGGCCGCGGCTTTAATGCACCCACAGGAGTAGCAGTAAGTAAAGATCGTTCATGGATGTACGTGACTAATAACGGTGAAAACAATGTCTCAATTTGCCAAATCGAGTCACGATTTGGTGAGTTAGAAAACTGCCACCCAACTAATGCTGGTGAATTTAATAAACCAACAGGAATCACTTTAGATGAGCTAAACAGTACTGCTTACATTACAAACGTTGGTAATGATAGCATTTCACGCTGTGATGTTAATCCTTCAAATATGGAATTAGTAAATTGTATTCAATATTATAATGATTATCTTCATCATCCCTCAGATATTAAATCTGGGTTGAATAATTCAGATCTATTTGTCGTTAATGTTGGCAGTGATTCACTGGTGAAGTGTGTTTTTGATGATAATAAAAAAGAGTTAAATTGCACTAAAGTGTTAGATGGATTACATGAGCCAGAAGCCGTATTTTTTACTAAAAATAACGTTTATATTCCAAACTTGGCTAGTAGATTAATAACTATTTGTTCATCTAAACTTAGAGAAAAGCAATTAACTGATTGTACTAATCTATCAGGTGATTTTGCAAGCATGACTGATATATTTATTGATGAAGGTCAAAATAAAATATATATTACTGATGAGCAGAAAGTCTCGCTCTGTGAGAGAAATGAGAATCGTTCTATGTTGAAGTGTCAATCTACTGGCGATGGTTTTAATTCTCCATCTGGAATTTATGTTCTCGGTTTTTTATAATTTAAATTTTCTTAAGGTATTACCCGGAAAGGATGAAAGCTATAAATATACAACATGGTAAAATAGATTAGTTAAAAAAACATAGAACTTACACATTGACAGGTATTTACAATTGTGCATAAGCAATATCTGTAATACTATTGTGTTTAATAAATTCAGCGATAATATTGTTAAATAATTGTCGCTGTAGCGGATAACAATTGGTAATTATTTGTTTAGTTTCCATTATTTTCAGTTTGCAAAAAGCTTTGAGATGTAGAAGTTTAGATTTCATCTGACACACGCTATTTAACTGACAGTTTTCATTAAGGTTGTAACCTCATCAAAACTGTCAGATTTCTCCATAAGCATATCACATCTTTTTTCCTGAGCAATATGTTTTGCATCCAAAAAGGTTTGCATTGGCGTTTTACCGTAGCAATGCTTTCCCGAATGTGGGCGAAACTCATTATACTTGCGCATCCATAAATCAAGGTCAATCTGCAACTCCTCAAGTGAATTATAAACCTTTTTCCTGAATGTCACACTGTAAAACTCTTCTTTGATAGTTTTATGGAAGCGTTCTCAAATACCATTAGTCTGCGGATGTCATGCTTTGGTTTTACTATGATCAATACCCTCCAAAGCTAAATGAAACCTCTGCAAATAAGAAACTAAAGCCTATGGAGCATTTTTACTTAAGCCTTAAATTTCAAATTTGCAGAGTTTTCTTATTTTTGTCTGTTTTTTTGTGGGTATAGCACCCCATTTATTGCCATTTATCCTAGATAGTATCGTCAATTATTTAAATATTTGATAAAATACGGTGAATTAATGTTAACCGGAATCAAAAATGTCAGAGTTGCAACACCGTCATGATATGTCAGATAA